>NZ_JCAALU010000008.1:0-354528 GCF_059609455.1 Paenibacillus liaoningensis | reverse complement strand
GAGCATATACGAGGGAAGTCCCTCTGCCAGCTTGCTGCGCATTTCCTTCGCTCCCAGCTCGCTGCTGCCGGTCACATACGCGCACAATTCCGCTGCGTCCGTCTCCCTTTCTCCAGCGATCACCGTCACCACCACTTCTTTTACCCCTTCGATTTGCAGCAGATGCGCTTCCACCTCACCCAGCTCGATCCGGTAACCCCGTATCTTCACCTGATGGTCCATCCGGCCCAAATGCTCCAGTCGACCATCCGGCAGCCATCTGGCTAAATCGCCAGTCCGGTACATCCGCTCGCCGGGGGCAAACGGATGCGCGACAAACCGCTCATTCGTCAGTTCCTCGCGTGCCCAATAACCACGGGCTACGCCTGCTCCTCCGATGCACAGCTCTCCCACCGCTCCGATCGGCTGCACCTGCAGCGCCTCGTTCAGCACATACACCTGCGTATTGCCCAGCGGACGGCCGATGCTCATTTTTCCGCCTTCGCCCGCTTCTCTCAGGTGTTCAAACGTCGACCAGACCGTCGTTTCCGTCGGGCCGTACATATTGTACAGCTCCGCCTCCGTTTGAACGCGCAATTGTCTTTCCAGCGTGACAGGGAATGGCTCCCCCCCAATCAGCAGCGCCTGCATAGGACGCAGCGCTGCGGCACTGCGCGCATCCTCCAGCAGCATCACCAGCCGGGAAGGCGTCGTCTGCATTACCTGGGCTGGATGCTTCATAAGCAGCGCAGCCAGCTGGGCAGGGTCCTGCTGCTCCGCTTCGCTCGCCAGCAGAACCTGCATGCCGCAGCTCAGCGGTACCCAGCTCTCGGTCACGAAAATGTCGAAGGACACCGTCGTCACACTAAGCATCGTCGCAGATGGCGCAAAGGGCAGTGCTTCCACCATCCCCGTCATAAAGTTGACGACGTTTCGATGCTCCACCACCACCCCTTTCGGCGTGCCGGTCGTCCCGGAGGTGTAGATCACATACGCGCTGCCCTCAGCCCGGGTCTCCACCTTCGTTGATGCCGAGGAATAAGCTTTCAGTTCCTCCACGGAGGCAAACCTCACCTGCGAATCGTCATCCTTCTGTTGTCCGTCTGAAGCATACCCCTCCTGCTGACCATCTGCATCTGAGATCTGCTCCTTCTGCCGTCCGCTCGTGGCCTGCTCCTCCAGACACAGCACCTGACGCAGCGGGGTTTCTACCCAGCCCGCCACCGTTTCCCGCTGGGCTTTTTCGCTTAAGAGAATGCGGATTCCGGCATCTCGGATCATCCCTTCGATGCGCCCGGCTGGTAGCGCCGGATCCAGTGGCACATAGGCCGCACCGGCTTTCATAATCCCCAGCAGACCGGCGATCAGCCAAGGCGAACGGGATAGCAGCACACCGACGCGGTCTTCGCTGCTCACGCCATGCGCGCGCAGCCAGCCCGCGATGCGGTTCGCTTGACCGTCCAGCTCGCCGTACGTCCAGACGGCCAGTCCACTCACCAACGCCGGATGCCCCGGCGTTCGGGCAGCCTGCTGCTCGAACAGCCCATGCACCGTCGCGTTCTCAGGGAGCTCCAGCTCCGTAGCGTTAAAGTGCACCAAGAGCTGCTCACGCTGCCCTGCCATCAGCAAGTCCATGTTTCCAAGCGTTGTATGCGAATCGCGGGTCACTTGACGCAGCAGCTCCGTAAAATGACCCACCCAGCGCTCTATTGTGGCCTGCTCGAACAGCTTCACCGCGTATTCCAGCGTGCAACGCATGCCCTGCTCTTCTTCACTCACCGACAGCGTCAGATCGAATTTCGCCGCTCCGCTTTCTATCGGGTACGGCGTCCATTGCAGATCCGCCAGCTCCAGCTCCGACTGCTCCGTGTTTTGCAACACCAGCATCGCATCAAAAAGCGGATTCCGGCTCAAATCCCGCTGCCTGACTACCTGCTCCACCAGCTCCTCGAACGGATAGTCCCCATGTTCGAAGGCACTTAGCGCCGTCTGCTTCACTTCCTGCAAGTAGGCAGAGAACGTTTTTTCCCCCGACGGACTCAGCCGCAGCGCCAGCGTGTTCACGAACATCCCCAGCATGCCCTGCAAGTCAGCATGCGAACGTCCCGCGATCGGCGTGCCAACGATTAGCTCCTCCTGACCGCTTAACCGGCCAAGCAACGCGCTGTACGCCGCCAGCAGCACCATATACACCGTCGCCCCGCTCGTACGGGCCAGCTCCCGCAGCGCTGCTGACAGCTCGCTGTCCAGCTCGAATTCTACGCGTGCTCCCTCGAAGCTCCGCACCGCCGGAAGCGGATAATCGAGCGGCAGGCTCAGCACTGGCAGCTCCCCGGCGAACTGCTTCAGCCAGTAGCGCTCCATCTCCCGATAAGACGCGCTTTCCCGGTAGCTTTGCTGCCAGACCGCATAATCTTTATACTGCAAACGCAGCGGCTTCAGTTCTTCTCCTCCGTACAGCTTCGTAAACTCCTGGATAAATATGCTCATTGACGTGCCATCAGAAATAATATGATGCATATCGAACAATAGCAAATGATTCGCTTCGCCCATACGCACCACCGTCGTCCGCAGCAGCGGCGCTTCGCTGAGGTCAAACGGACGAAGGAAGGTACGAACGCGCTCCTGTGCTTCCTCCTCCGTCGCCTCCTCGTAAGTTACCGCGAACACGGGAGACGCCGCAATACGCTGCATCGGCTCCCCGTCAACTACTGCAAATCCTGTCCGCAGCGATTCGTGGCGGGCCACCAGCGCTTGCAGCGCCCTTTCCAGCCGCTGACGATCCAGCGGTCCTGACAGACGCAGGGCGGCTGGCATGTTGTAACTAAGCTCGGCTCCCTCCAGCTGCTGTAAAATGTACAGGCGCTTTTGCGCTGAGGACAGCGGATACGCCTCCTGAGCCTTCACAGGCACCAGCGCTTCAAATTCGCGCTCGTCGGCTATTTCTAGTACGGCCGCCAGGCCTTCGACCGTAGGCGAAAGGAATAACTGCCGCAGGGGAACCTCGATCTCCAATACCTGATGAATGCGCGATACGAGCGTCATCGCTCGGAGCGAATGGCCGCCAAGCTCGAAGAAGTTGTCGCGAATGCCGACGCGTTCAAGCCCCAGCACCTCCTGCCACAGCAGAGCCAGCTTTGTTTCTACTTGCGTCCGTGGCGAGACGTAATCGCCTTCCGCCAATCTTTCCGTCGGCTTCGGCAGCGCTCTAAGGTCAATTTTGCCGTTACGCGTAACCGGCAGCTCTGCAAGCTGCACGAAATAGGCCGGTATCATATATTCCGGCAAGATCGTTCTAAGCGCTGCACGCAGCTCAGCAAAGGTATATTCACGCTCCCCTGCCACATAAGCGCACAGCTCATTGCTGCCGCGTTCATCTTGCAGTGCAATTACAGCTGCCTCTCGAATCCCGTCCAACTCCAGCAGCTTGGTTTCGATCTCGCCCGGTTCGATTCGGTATCCTCTAATTTTAACCTGATGGTCGATACGGCCTAAATACTCAATGCTTCCGTCGGCCAACCAGCGGGCCTTATCCCCCGTTCGGTACATCCGGGTTCCGGGTGACCAGGGATTAGAAAGGAACTTCTCACTTGTCAAATCAGGCTGATGCAGGTAACCTCTGCCGACACAAGCTCCCCCAATATACAGCTCGCCAGCTACGTTGATCGGTTGCAGCTGCCCCAGAGAATCGACAATATAAACAGACGAATTGCTAATCGGTCTACCAATCGGAGGCAGCGCAACCATCGGCTCTTTCGGTATTATCGTATACGTCGTAGCCACATGCGTCTCGGAAGGACCGTAATGATTGTGCAGCGTTACGCCCTGCTCTCGCAAAAATTGCTGTAGTGTATGACCAACAATTAGCGCCTCTCCCGCTGTAATCAAATGCTTCACGCACTTCGGCCATACCGATTCATAAGTCGGATCGTTCCAGACGAATTTGACAAACGACGAAGGCAGAAGCAAGGTCTGAATGCCTCGATCCTCCACATAACGGAAAAGCGCAGTTGCATTTTGGCGCATCTCCTCCTCGATCAAGTGCAGCGTTCCTCCGGCAAGCAAAGTCGAGAAAATTTCTTGATAGCTCACATCAAAGCTATACGAAGCATACTGCAACACATCCTTGTCAAACGGAATATAAGTATGCTCATATTGATGCATAATCAAGTTGATGAGGTTGCCGTGTTCAAGCATGACACCTTTCGGATTGCCTGTCGTACCCGATGTATAGATGACGTAGAGCAACCGGCTGCTTTCGGTCGCTGCCGGACTTTGAAGCTGCTCATGTGAAACCTCAATTGTATCGCTGAAGCTTATTGTCGCAAGAAGCTGCTCGATGATTCTCGTTTTGCTGCGATGGACAAGGCGATCATGCGTTTGGGCGGAATCCGAATCCACCAGTAGGCAAGAGACTTTAGAATCTTCCAGTATGAACGAAATTCGTTCCTCAGGGTAGGAAGGATCAAGCGGAAGGAAGGCCGCTCCCGTTTTCAAAATGCCAAGCAAACCGATAATCATTTTGGGAGAACGCTGAGCCATTAGCCCTACAATGCTTCCGTCTCCGATCTGCTCTTGTCGCAGAGCAGCAGCCATTTGATCCGATAAACGGTCAAGTTCCCCGTAAGTAAGCATGGTATCGCCAAATACGAGCGCAGCCGCTTCCGGTGTTTTCTCCGCCTGCTTATGGAATAACTGATGCACATTTGTGTCTTCGAGCTTCTTCACAGGCCCGTCCATCCACCGATGCAGAGTCATCAAATCTTGTTCATTAAGCAAGTTCGCCTTGCCGAGCATGACGTCCGGCTCAGCCACGGTATGCCGAAGCAATGCGATAAAATGATCTTTCCAACGTTCAATGGTACTCGCCTCAAACAGCGATGTTGCATACTCCAAGCTGCCGTGCAACTCATCTGCGGACTCGTTGACAAACAAAGACAAATCAAATTTTGCCGTCGGATTTTCCATCGGGACAGGAATGATCTCGACATCTGACATATGCAGAACAGATCGTTTCATATTTTGCAGAGCGAACATCGCATCAAAGACCGGATTCCGGCTCACATCCCGGTGTTGAACGACTTGATCGACAATTTCCTCAAACGGGTAGTCCGCATGTTCAAACGCCGCCAAAGAAATTTGCTTGATTTCCTCCAAGTAGTCCCTGAATGTTTTGTCTACAGACGGCATTGATCTAATCGCTAACGTGTTCACGAACATCCCCATCATATCGGACAGGTCGACATGAGGACGACCGGCAATCGGCGTGCCCACGATAATGTCATCTTGACCTGAAATTTTCGCTAGGAACACGTTGTAAGCAGCAAGCAATACCATAAATAAAGTAGTCCCTGTGTCTTGCGCCAGTTGTTTTACATGGGTGCTCAATTTTGCATCTATGACAAAATCCAGCCGACTTCCCGCAAAGCTTTTTATAGCTGGACGGGGGAAATCCGACGGCAAATGAAGAATCGGGACATCACCGCCAAGCTGCTGCACCCAATATTCTTTTTGCTTGACATACGTTTCCGAGTGTTTGTTAGCTGCAAGCCATACCGCATAATCCTTGTAATGAAGGGATAACGGCTCTAAACGTTTGCCAGCGTACAGCCTTGTCATCTCCTCGATGAAAAGACTTATTGAAGTCCCATCGGAGATAATGTGATGCATATCAAACAGCAGCAGATGCTGCGTATCGGTCAGCTTCGTCAACTGAATGCGCAGCAGCGGAGCCAGGCCCAAATCGAAAGGACGCATAAACGCCCGAATCATTTCTTCTATTGGTCTGTCTCCCGCTTCCCGGTAAGACAAATTGAAATCAACCTCTGCGCTAATTTTTTGAACTGGCTCGCCATCAAGCATCTCAAAACTGGTCCGCAGCACTTCGTGGCGGGCGATAAGCTCCCTAAAAGCGCGTTCCAGTTGGGCAAACTCCACCCGTCCATTGAATAGCAGGGCCGCAGGCATGTTATAGCTCATTTCCGCACCTTCAAGCTGGTGCAGCACGTACATCCGCTTTTGCGCGGAAGACAGCGGATAGTAGTCACGCGGAGCGGAAGGCTGCAAGCCTTCAAACAGGTCTTTCGCTCCCTGTTCTACTCTGAGCGCCAGCGCTTCAAGAGTCGAAAAACGGAATAGGTCACGAATCTCCACTCGCACATTCATCACTTGATGGATGTGCGAGGCCAGCGTCATCGCGCTTAGCGAGTGCCCTCCCCGTGCAAAAAAGTTATCTCGCGCTCCCACTTGCGACGTCTGCAATACATCCCCCCAAATTGCCGCTAGTTGAGCTTCCGTCGTTGTACGAGGAGCCACATATGGCGCAGTTGCCGCTGCATCGTATGCAGGCGCAGGCAATGCCGATCGATCCAGCTTCCCATTTCTCGTAAGCGGCAGTTCCGTAAGCCGAATGTAATACTCAGGAACCATATATACAGGCAGAGCTGTGCTCATCATATATCTCAATTTTGAAGGATCTAACATACCGTCGCTAACATAATAAGCGCAAAGCACTTCGTTTCCAGGTGTATCTTTCCGAATGACGACTGACGCTTGACGAATATCGGCGTGCACCAGCAGATGCGCTTCAATTTCGCCCAGTTCAATCCGGTATCCCCGAATTTTGACCTGCTGATCGATTCGGCCCATATATTCGAGGTTGCCATCAGGCAGCCAGCGCGCCAAATCCCCTGTTGCATACATGGTTTTACCTTCAATAAACGGATCAGACTTGAATTTTTCCTTCGTAAGCTCAGGCTGGTTCCAGTAGCCTTTGGCTACACCGGCACCTCCGAGGTGCAGCTCTCCCGGTACGCCAACGGGAAGCATCTGACCGCCAGCGCCCAGCACGTAGGCTGTCGTTCCGCCAATCGACCGTCCGATCGGAATGCTCGTCATCCCGATCGTCTCACTGAGAAGGAAGGCAGTCGAAAACGTAGTGTTCTCCGTCGGCCCGTATCCGTTCCATATCGTGATGGACGGGCTAGCCTTCTGAACAGCGTGAACAGGCTTCGGCAGCAATATTTCTCCACCCATGATCAAATGCTGAAGCCCAGCAAACATTCCCGCATCCTCATTGGCCAAGTGGTGAAATAGCGATGTTGTCAAAAACATGACCGTAATGCCGTTTGCTGCAATAAAATGTCCGAATCGTCTCGCGCTCAGCAGCACGTCTTTTTCTACCGGGTACAGCGCTCCGCCATGAAGCAGCGCGCCAAAAATTTCAAATGTTGCCGCATCAAAGCTGACCGAGCCGGTCTGCGCATAACGATGATCGCTATGAAACGGAACATACCCGCCTCCTGTCACCAGGTTGACGACATTGCCGTGTGTGACCAGCACGCCTTTTGGACTGCCTGTTGTGCCAGAGGTGTACATAATATAGGCAGGATCATCGCTGCGGGTTTTACGGATCGTGCGCAATTCCCCGTTGTCCTCCAGACCTTCCTCCAGAAGCATATCAGCATCAAGCCTGATTACCGCCCCCTCATACCGTTCCGGCACGCGCAAATCGCCAACAACGAGCAAGCAATCCGCACCGCAATCGTTCAATATATACATGTGACGGTCATCTGGTGCCTCCGGGTCCAAAGGTACGTAAGCGCCGCCCGCCTGCAAAATGCCCATGACTGCAACAACAAACTCGATGGAACGCTCAGCCAAAATGCCAACAGCCGCTTGAGGCAGCAGCCCTTTTCTAAATAGCTTCCCGGCTACAGCTCCGGACTGGCGCTGCAACGCCTCGTACGTAAGCTGCCGCTCGCCGCATACAACGGCCAGTCGTTCAGGATGATGATGGACGATTTCTTGAAAACGCTCTGTAATAGACACTTGCATCACAGGCGACACAGGTAGCCCGCTATAGGCCATAAGCTGTTCATGTTGCTCTTGCTCACGAAGCAACCTCGCTTCGGCAAGCCGCATATCCGGCTCAGCGACTACATGATGCAGCATGTCCGTAAAATAGCGGCACCAGCGCTCTATCGTTTCACGAGCAAACAATGCCGTGGAAAACTCCATGGAGCAGTAGTAGCCGTCCTGATGCTCGTTAACCTGAAGCGTGAGGTCAAACTTCGCCGATGTTTCGGCAAACGGATACGATTCTACGCTCAAGTCAGGTAGCGCAATGGGCAACAAATCGGTATTTTGCAGCACAAAAACGGCATCGAACAACGGATTGCGGCTCATATCCCGCTCTCTGACAACCTGATTTACAACATCCTCTAAAGGATAATCCCCATGCACTAAAGCATCCAGTGTCGTTTGCTTGATTTCCTCTAAAAATTGGGCAAAACCCTTTGGTCCTGAAGGGAATGTACGCAAAGGCAGCATATTAACAAACATCCCCATCATGGATGACAAATCTGCATGCGGACGTCCAGCAACAGGGGAACCAATGATGATCTCATCCTGGTTGGACAGCCGCGACAGGAACGTGCTGTACGCCGCCAGCAGCACCATGTACACAGTGGCCCCTTTATCCAGCGCGAGCTTTTGTACCGCCTCCGACAACGCATTGTCTAGCTTGAAATCGACTCGGTCCCCCGCAAAACTGCGCAATACCGGACGTGTGTAATCGGCAGGAAGATGCAGCACAGGCAATTTTCCGCCCAAATGCTGGAGCCAGTAGCCCTCTTGCTCCAGATACACGGCACTTTGGGCGTATTTCTGCTGCCATACGGCATAATCTTTGTACTGCAGCCGCAGCGGTTCCAATTTTTCTCCAGCATACAGTTTCGTAAATTCTTCTACAAAAATGCTCATTGACACGCCGTCAGAGATCATATGGTTCATGTCGAGCAGCACATAGTGCAGCTGTGCTTCCACGCGCACAACCTCCACGCGAAGCAAAGGAGCCTGTCCAAGATCGAATGGCCGTACAAACTCCGCGATTACGGCATCAAGCTGCTGCTGTTCCGCCTCCCGGTAGGCTGCGGCTATCTGCACATGCTCATGCACTTGCTGTACGGGCTCGTTGTCAATGAATGCAAAGGATGTTCGCAACGCGTCATGACGCAAAATGAGCTGCTGCAAGGAGGACTCAAAGCGTAATGGGTCCAGCATGCCTTCCATCCGCAGAACGGCGGGCATGTTGTAGCTGACTTCTGCTCCTTCCATTTGTTGCAGCACGAATAGCCTTTTTTGCACGCTCGTAAGCGGATAATAGTCCATCTGCGTCGCTAGCTCCAGAGCATCGAATATTTTCATCGACCTGGATGCGATCACTTCTGTCATCGACTCAACGGTCGGGTATTGGAACAGATCCCGCAGCGTAACGTCGGCCTGAAGCTCTTTTTGCATGCGAGCAACTACAAACGTGGCCTTTAACGAATGCCCGCCTCGTTCAAAGAAATCATCCCGAATCCCGATCGGACGTACGCCCAGCACTTCCTGCCACACTTCGATCATCTTTCGTTCTGCCTCGGATCTCGGAGCCAAGTAGCTGCCATCTTTGGTCAGATTGCTGCTGTCAGGAAGCGGAAGCGCTCGGCGGTCCAATTTGCCATTGGCAGTCAGCGGCATTTGCGGTATTTGAACAAAATAAGACGGCATCATATAAGACGGCAATGCCAAGCCAAGCAGCTGTCTTAATTCCTTCACTGCGTATTCCCGCTCCGCTACAAAATAAGCGCATAAACTGGCGTTGCCCTCTGATTCCTCGATCACAGTGACGGTTACCTCATTCATTTCTGGAAGCGTTAATAGATGCGCCTCAATGTCGCCGAGTTCAATCCGGTTCCCCCGAATTTTCACTTGATGATCCATTCGTCCCAAATACTCCAACGTGCCATCGGGCAACCACCGGCCCCAATCGCCTGTTCGGTACATACGTTCGCCCTTCACGAAAGGATCAGCCGTAAACTTGGATGCCGTCAATTCCTGTTGATTCATATAGCCCCGGGCCAAGCCGGCCCCGGCAATGCAAAGCTCGCCCGGTACACCGAGCGGATTCAGCATGCCTTGTGCATTCAAAATATAAACCCGCGCATTCGGTACGGGGCGCCCAATGGTTACAGCCGTCTCTTCCGTTAGTTCCACTGCTGTCGTCACGACGGTATTTTCGGTTGGACCGTATTCATTCATCAGCTGCATATCGGGATTCATAGCCTTCAGTCGACGAATTAAAGGCAGGCCAACCGCCTCGCCGGCTACTACCGCACTTCGCACCGAGCGCCAATCCTTATGCATCATGCTTTCCAGCATGGCAGAGTAAAAGCTCGGAGGGCTTTGCAAATGGGTAATTTGATGGTTCACGATCGCTTCGCGAATGGCTGAAGCATCTTTGCTGCCTTGATCACTCAAAATAACAACGGCTGCCCCTGAGACGATAGGCCCAAAAAAGTGAGTCACAAACGAATCAAAAATAAAAGGATTCAACATCAACGCTCTATCTTGCGGGCCAAACGAATAGTGGCGTTTTTTCCACTGTATCGTGTTCGCCAAGCTGCCGTGTTCAATCATAACGCCCTTAGACTTCCCTGTAGTACCCGATGTGTAGATGACATAGGCCAAGTGTTCTAGAGCGAACGAGCGTTTTACTGCCTTCACTGGGATCTGCCGTAGCGGGTGGTCCTCAAAATATAAAACAGAAATGTCCTGATGGAGTTCCGCTACGAGCGGCTCATACGTTCTGAACGTAAGCAGCACTTGAGGGAGGCTGTCCTCCAGCATATACCGGATGCGATCGATCGGAAATTCAGGATCGATCGGAAGGTAGGCACCCTCTGCTTTCAAGACCGCTAGTATGCCTACCGCCATTTCTAACGAACGATGAGTCATAACAGCGACAATCGTGTTCGCTCCCACTCCCTGCCTCCGCAGCTCAGCGCCGAGCTGCTCTGCCCACTCATTGAGTTGCCGGTAGCTCAGCTCGTCCTTTTCCAAAATGACCGCCGGTTGGTCTGGAGTTTCCACAGCTTGCTGCTCAAATAACGTTAGCACCGAGGTTGCTGGGCCATAGTTTTTCTTAGTCCCGGCAAATTTGCCTAACAGTTGCTCTCTTTCCTGACCCGTTACTATATCGTATGTCCCTAGCTTCGCATCCTGGGAGCGAGCAGCCTGAACCAGCAGCTCATGGAAGCAATCGCTCCAGCGTGTTATCGTACGATGTCCAAACAAAGCGGAGTCATACTCCCAACTCAATGAGAAGCTTTCCTCCCGCTCCGTCACGGTGAGCGTCAAATCAAACTTGGCGGCCGTATAATCCAATGCGTACGGAGTAACATGGACATTGGCCAGCTTAAACTCCTCGTGATCCGCATGCTCCACAACGAGCATCGCGTCAAAGAGCGGATTGCGACTTAGATCACGCTGCTGAACAATGCGCTGGGCCAATTCCTCAAACGGGTAATTCCCATGCTCAAACGCAGACAATGCCGTCTGCTTCACTTCTCGCAGATAGGCGGCAAACGCTTTGTCGCCTTCCGGGTACATGCGAAGCGCCAAGGTGTTGACAAACATACCTAACATGCCTGACAGATCCGCGTGCTGACGCCCTGCAACAGGCGTTCCGACAACGATCTCCTCTTGCCCGCTGATTCGCGACAACAGCGCGCTGTATGCTGCTAGCAGCACCATGTATACGGTGGCACCGTTCTTGCGAGCCAGCTCCCGGACCGCTGCTGCAAGCTCGCCCCGAAGCTCGGCGTCTACTCGGTTTCCTTTAAAACTGCGTACTGCCGGGCGAGGATCGTCGGTCGGCAGCTGAAGCACAGGCACGTCCCCGGCAAACTGATCCAGCCAATAGGCTTCCTGCTTGGCGTAATCTTGTGTGTACTTGTAGGCTTGCTGCCATACAGCGTAGTCTTTATATTGCAGCTGTAACGGCTCCAGCGTTTCTCCGGCATAAGATGCAGCTAGCTCTTCGGTCAAAATTTGCACAGAAATACCATCCGAGATAATATGATGCATATCAAACAAGAGCAGATGCCGTTGCTCCCCAATACGTACAATCTTTGCCCGCAGCAGCGGAGCCATGCCAAGGTCAAACGGCCGGATGAAAGTCGAAATTTGCTCGTATGCCTCTTTTTCCTCTGCTTCCTCATAAGGAAGGGAGAAGACAACCTGCTGATGCACATGCTGAACAGGCTCTCCATCTACAACTGTAAATGAAGTGCGCAAAGCGTCGTGCCGAGCAATAAGGACGCCCAATGTTGCCTCCATCTGCTGCTTGTCCAGCGGCCCTTCCAAATGCAAGACAGCTGGCATATTGTAGCTAAGTCCCGAAGCATCCAATTGCTGCAGCATAAATAGCCGTTTCTGCGCAGATGACAGCGGGTAATACGGCTGATGTGGCGCAGGCATAAGCGACTCGTAAATATATTCGGTGGCTGAGCTGACCGCCTCGGTTAAATCTTTGAGCGTAACGGCCTGAAAAATGTCCCGCAAGCCGAGCTCTATCTGAAATTCCTGATGGATGCGCGTCAGCAGCGTTATGGCTTTCAGCGAATGGCCTCCAAGATCAAAGAAATTGTCTTCCAGCCCGATCCGTTCTTGACCCAGCACCTCCTGCCATAACACAGCCATCCGCTGCTGCGCATCTGTAACTGGACGTATGTATAATTTGGAGGAAACTATTTCATCCAGTGCAGGCAAAGCTCTGCGATCCACTTTGCCGTTTGTTGTCAAAGGCAGCTTCTCCAGCTTCTTAAAGGCAGCAGGCACCATATAGTCCGGCAGCATCGAAGACAAAAATGCTCGCAGTTCGGCCGTTTCCAGCGCTGCTTCTGCTGTGTAATATGCGCAAAGCACCAGCTCTCTCTGGCGATCTGGCATGACAGCAACAACCGCCTCGCGGATGGATTCAATATCTAGCAGACGCGCTTCAATCTCGCCCGGTTCGACCCTGTAGCCCCGAATACTGAGCTGGTCGTCCAAGCGCCCGAGAAACTGCAAATTTCCGTCCGGCAGCCAGCAAGCCTGATCCCCTGTGCGATACATGCGCCCATCTTCAACGAATGGATCTTGAGCGAAACGCTCGGCCGTCAGTTCCGGCCTGTTCAGGTAGCCCCGAGCTACGCTGGCTCCGCCAATGCACAGCTCCCCTGGCACGCCGACGGGCTGTAAGGTACCACCCTGACCTAGCACGTAAAGATTGACATGAGGAAGCGGCCGACCAATCGGTATACTTCCTTCCTGAGGCAGCATGCCCCCCATCCCCACTTCATAATAGGACGCATCAATACATGCTTCCGTTACCCCATAACTGTTGAGAATGCGCATGGCAGAGCCGAAACGCTCGTGCACCCTCTGAAAGTCTTTCGCAGGAAAGCGGTCAGAGCCCATAATTAACAAACGCAGTTGCCCCGTACTTAAATCATTCTCATATATATAATCCATCAGCGGTACAAGCAATGCTGGCGTTGATTCCAGCAGCGTAATGCCGTATTCGACGATAGCGGCATGGAGACGAGGCAAGCTGAGACGATCCTCGTCCGAACATAAGGCAAGCAGCCCTCCACTGAGCCATGCTCTGGCCAAATCGCCAGCAAATACGTCAAAAGAAAAGCTCGCCAATTGCAGGAGCCTTACCTCCATAACTTCCAGTTTATATTCATGGCCCCAAGACCTCGCTGTTTCAGCCCAACTGAGTTGATCGACCATAACCCCCTTCGGTCTGCCTGTAGTTCCAGACGTGTAGATGACATACGCAAGCTGTTCAGCAGAACAATGATGTAGTAAATTGGCCCCATCCTCGGCATAGCTTGCCTCTTGTCTCAAATCAATGACTTGGCAGTCATCAGGAATAGCCATAATGACATCATCTGCCGTAAGCAGGATACGTGCTTCACTATCCGACACCATATAGGCCAGCCGTTCAGCAGGCAGCGAATTATCCAGCGGAACGAAAGCCCCGCCTGCTTTTAATACAGCAAGAACAGCGGTCACGATGAGCGGAGATCGTGTTCCCAAAATGGCCACAGGTTCCCCTTGGCGTATGCCTTGTTGACCCAATGTTCTCGCCAACTTGTTAGCTCGCTCATTCAATTGACGGTAGGTCAGCGACGAGCCGTCAGATCCCGCAACAGCGGTACGATCTGGTGTGTTTGCAGCATGCGCCTCGAACATTTCGTGCAATAAAAGCTCTTGTTGGTGCTTAATTCGCTGTCCAAAGCTGTACGAGCTCAGTACGTCCTGCAGCTCCCAAGGAGGCAGAATGTTAAAACGTCCTATCACTTGCAAAGGATCAGATATGGCTTCTCTGATCACATGCAGCAAGCGTTGAATCAAAAGGTCAATGTCTTCGCGTGCAAACAGGTCTGTTAAATAATCGATTTGAATAGCCATTTCGCCTGTTTTTACATGTTCGCGAATGTGCACCGTCAATTCGTTATCTTGATGATCATTTCCGAGCGGCTTCGTCTCATATTGGAAAGGTGCGTCAGCGGGCAGCGCATCCCACTCCATCGGATGGTAATTGAAAAATACAGGCAGCAGCGCATCAGTAAAGCCAAATTGGTTGCGAAGCTCAGGTACAATCCGGTTAAACGGGTATTTCTGATGCCGAATCAGTTCGCTTTGCTTGCCTTTCACCTGTTTCAGGAAATCCGCGAACGACCATGAAGTATCCAGCCGCATACGGAAAGGCGTCGTGCTGACCAGCATCGCCACCATCGCTTTCTGTTCTCGTGATGTCCGATTGGCATACATCGTTCCGAGCACGATCTCCTCATCTCCGCAAATTCGCGACAAATAAAGACAAAGAGCAGCCACGAACAAGTTAAATGGGGAAACTTGCTGTTCCTCACAGAAAGCATGGATAACGTCGCCTTCGGATGCAGCTATTTCATAATGTACACAGCTTGCCGAACTGCTCGCTAGCTGCCTCGCGCTTTGGGAAGTATCAATCCGTGTAATTGGGGGAAGCGTGCTGAACTCTTCGTCCCAGAAGGCTTTATCTTTCAGAAAGCGGGAAGATTGCAAATATTGTTCCTCACTTTGCAGCAGCCCCGTACAAGCAGGCGCCGGTTCCATAGGAAGCTCCTCATGACAAAGCAAGGCCTTATAGCCGCTAATGATTTCATTCCCTATCAAATTGAGCGAATAGCCGTCGGCAATAATATGATGAATGCTCAAAAACAATCTGGCTTCCTGTTCTCCAGTCCGAAGCAAGGTGAACTTAAATAACGGGGAATCAAAAAGAGAGAACGGCTGACGCGACAGAAAATCGACGTTTTCCCGCCATGCTTCAGCTTCACTTTCTCTTAAATCCACAACATTAATGTCAAATGGTTTATAAAGCACAACATAGCTGAGAGGCTCCTCCCCCTCCCTATACTGCAATTGCATGCGCAAAGCTTCATGACGAATTGCAAGAGTTTGCAGCACTTCCAGAATCAAATTCTCTTGTATCGTCCCCTTGATGGTAAGCAAGCTGTTAAGTGTGGCTACCGTGGTATGGGGATTCAGCAGCTCCATATACCATATTCTTCGCTGTGCTTCTGTAAGCACGTAAACAGCGCCTTCATTTTCTTGAAGTTGCAAATTGGTTTCACTCATTGACATGGAATAACCCTTCTTTCCTTTGACATATTTATTCAATCTCTATTGGCTCGCGAAAAATTTCCTGCATTGTTTCAGACATAAGTGCGGAGGACTCTACAAAGGTACCCGACAAAAAATGCACATCATGGAGAAGAAACTCGAATCGCTGGATTATATTACCTTTTCTATACCGAAAGCCAAACTCCTCTTTATCAAAATGTAAAATTTTATTTAAATAAAAATAAATTGTAAATAAGGATTATTTTGATATCTCTACAAAATGCCTGTTCTCCGATTCCAGAAGGGAATCCCTTACAGTACCAACTCGATAACTTAGCCCAGCCTGCCCTCACCAAACTGCATGTACTAAAAAGACTACAACGAAAAGCCGGGGATCTTCATCCCAGGCTTTTCGTTACTTATTTTTCAATTAAAGTCAAAGTGTTCATTTATAGATAAATACTGATGTATCGGGAATTCTGATCAAGTAAAGGGACTTAATAGCGTTCCTCCTTGGCCTTAGGAGCGCAGCCGCATGATTTTCGCAAGTGAAAAATGCAGCGTTTTGGCTAGCAAATGTCGACTACACTTGCTAGCCAAAAACTTTACTGCACAATGCAGTAGTAGAAAATTCTAAAAAACAGAAAAAGCCTGATTGCTCAGGCTCTCTCCTTCATTATGGCAGTATCGCATTGCGATCAATTACTTGTTCCGCCTGCCGTAGCGACGATAAACGATCACTCCTACCAAAATAACCAGCACCAATAATGCGATACCCATCCCAATCCTGCTTGATGAGCTGCTTTCTAGATTCTGACTACTCTCCACATTCCTCTCGGATATAGGCGAAGTCAGCTGTTTAGCTGCCGATTCTTGAGCTTTAAGATCTAATTCCTTGTCCTTCAGAAAAGCCGCCATTTCCTTGCTGACTGGCGTTGTCACGGAAGGCGCGCATAGCGGATGCTCCCACTTCCCGTCCTTCTCTTTTAGAAAAAAGAGATACTCCACGCCCTCTTCACTCGGACCATTTAAAGCTCCCCAGGTCGGGTTTTCCGACGCCGAAATGGTGCGCGCTTCAATTCCCTTATAACTCTTGCTTACGGTTAGAACAATTTGGTTGTCATCGGAGAATATAGACTTATACTGTTCATTTACTTTCGCAATCACAATGCCGTCATACCACTCATAAGCCTCAGCTGGTGTTCTCATTTGTGCGCAAGATAGCGCGGACACCTGTGATGGGAGCAGCCACAATAGCAGCAGCGACAAAATGAGCCATCTTTTCAAAGCTTACACCGCCTTTATACTACAGACGGAAAATTCAACTAAATGTTTCAAAGGTTGATGATAAAGAAGTTATGCCCTGTGAAAAGCTGCATCTTTTTAACAAGAAAGCAAGCGCTAGTTAAGCAGCCATTGTGCGCTGTGAACGCCCTTTAAAGCGTTTCAGCTCCGGCAGCAAAATGCCCGCCAGCACGACGGCGACGCCCAGCCATTGCAGCATGCTCACATGCTCATTCAATATAATTGCCGACATCGTGACAGCTACAGGAAGCTCGGCTGCGCCTAATACGCCAGCCATGCCTTCACCAATATGCGGCACTCCGATTGCGAACAGGACAGGCGGGATAAACGCCCCGAACAGCCCTAGCAGGAAACCGAATACGAGCAGCTGTCCCCATATCAAACCATTAAACAGGAACATTGGCGGGAATAAAATAAACACGAGCAGCAATCCGCCAGTAATCATCCACGCACTGCGGTAAGCCGGGTGCACGGCTGGCACCGCTTTGCCGCTAAACAAAATAAACAAGGAATAGCTCACGGCGGACAATAAGCCGAAAATAATGCCGATCCAGTTGAACTGGGCTGCGCCATCCTCCATAATGCCGGCAGCGAGCAGCGTGCCTCCGAATAATACAATCAATGCCAGCAGCATAACGCCTTTAGGACGTTGGCGCTTGCTGAAAGCTTGAATCAATACGCTGATCCATGTGAATTGAAATAATAATATAATCGCCAGCGAGGCTGGAATATAATGAAGCGAATGATAATACAACAAGCCTGTTATAGCTGTGGGCATACCCGAAAGCATCAGCAACACTCTGCTTTTCCACGTCAGCTTAGAGGCAAGCGTTTTGGCAGCCTCTGCCGCTCGAGTAATTGAAGAAACTGTGTTTGGGGCTGTACGGGCTTTGCGCTGCTCTCGCCATTTTGTATAAAAAGCCAGCATCCAGGCCAAAATAAATCCCGTCAGCAGCTGCGTTCCAACTACTTCTCCTAATTGGTAGCCTTGACCATATGCCAGGACTACGATTGTAGATAACACACCGTAACTAATCGCACCGAATAAAACCGATAATAAATACTTCATTTGTGCCTTTAAACCTCCTTGATTGTCTCTCTAAACGTGCCCAGACAACACAAAAAATCCTAACCACATAGCAACGACCAATACAGCTTGATCCTTGTTATCGTAGTTAGGAAGTAAAGGCTTCCTGTAGATACCCCCGACCTGTTCTTATATCCAGCTGCAGCTGAATACGGCTTACGAGGTTATACGAAAAAATATATGGTTTGATGCCCTGCTGTCATCTGATGTTAGATCGTAATTCATTTTACATGTTACATGACAAGTAAGGTCGTGTCAATTGTTTTTCATTGAAATGTTTTGGGAGACCGCTTCCGGCTTGCTCCAGCCCCGCTTTTTATTTTTTGCAGCCGCCGTCATGCTAATGATCATGTATACGAGCAAAAAGATAATCATGACGCCAGCAGCGCAGCGATACATCGTTTCATAGCTCGTTGCTGAGGCAATAGCGCCTAACAAAATAGCACCTGTAGCTACGCCAAGATCGGTTGCATTGTAGAACATGCTGTTCACAGCTCCATGCTGCTCCGGACTTGAGCTGCGCAGCATCCAAGCTTGAATCGTTGGCTGGACAGCACCGAATCCTAGACCATACAGCAGGGCCGATACGATCAGCAGCGAAATGGAAGTTGTAAACGATAGCACCGTCAAGCTTGCAATGACACATAATGCACCAGGAATAAGTACCGCGGCATGCCCTTTGCTGTCAAACAGTTTGCCAGAAATCGGACGAACAATAATAATCGTCACCGCATTAAACAAGAAAAACAAACCGATTTGATTGATCGCAAGCTTTTCTCCGTACAAGGCGATAAAGCTTAATATTCCGCTGTATGTAATCGACAGCAGTATATTTAATAGCGCTGGAAACACGAGCTGGAAATTAAAAGGCGGCTTGCTCGCGGCAGCCCGTTTCCGCTCTTCCTGATTAAGGCGCGGAGGCTCTGGCGGAAGCGGACGAAAAACCAAAAGAATCGGGATAATCAGCAGTATAGCTGCCGTCCCCGTTATGCTTAACGCCTCAAATCCGAATTGCTTCCAAATATTCAGCCCAATCATTGGTCCAATGGACATCGCAATGCTGGTGGATAAGCCAAAATAGCCAATTCCTTCGCCGATTCTTCCAGCGGGAATAATTTGCGATACGAGCGTTGGTATAATCGTACTGGCTATGCCAAAGCCAATGCCATAAAATACACGCATGATAAGCAAGGAGCCTACGGAATCTGCCGCGATATATAGGGCGGTAAATAGGGCCGCAAGCACAATGCCTGTGTACAAAATGGCCGATCGCGGCATTCTTTTCATCACAAATGCCGTCATAAAGCGCGTCAAAATCGCAGAAACAGCAAACACGCTCGTCACGAGGCTGACCGATACGTCGCTTGCCATAAAAGTGCTTTTCGTATAAGCCGTAAGCGGAGATAGAAGAAGCTGCAAATTAAAGAAAACTAAAAAAGAGCACACGGTAAGCGTAATAAAATTAGTAGTCCATAAGCGCGGGCGTTGTTCTTGAGACAGCATGCCGTTCCCCCTCATTGATGCAAAAGCAATATAGTTGTCTTAAACAATTATATTTCAGACAACTATTACTGTCAATGAAAGTGGCATGACTTGGATCGCTTGTTAGACACTGGACTGCACTCGCTAATTATCAGTAATTAATTACCTAATTCATGCATAGTTAGCTTTTTCACAAACCGATAGCCCGTAATATCAAAGCCACGGGCTTCATAAAAAGCATGAGCCTTCTTGCGCGATTCTTTAATTCCGCTCGTTAAATAGAGCGCACTTGCGCCCCTTTCCCTCGCCCATTGCTCTGTATATGCAACGAGCGCAGTGCCGATTCCGCTCCCTTGCTCCGATTGCTTTGTTACAAGCAGGCTGATTTGGACGACCATGCCATCCTCCTCATAATAGAAAATGTCACGGCAGCCAATCATCCCGACCGCTTGCCCATCTCGCACCGCAACAAACGTATAATAAGACGGAATGGAAGCTATTTTTTCCATACGGGCGCTGAGCGCTTCTTTATTCGTTGGGTAGCCCAGATCGGCCATGAGCTCGATAACTGCCTCCACATCCTGCTGCTCATATGAACGTATGAACATAGTTGATTTTCCTCCTCTGCTATCCCATAAACGATTAGGCTGCATTGTGTATAAAAGCATATTCCAGCTCCATATTCCTCGCTTCTGCTGGAACCGTCTGGCGCCGTGATGAAAGGCGCCCCAGCTCATGCTGGGCCATATGGATGGCCAGCTCTGGATCATTTTCGCTAAGCTGCATTAAAGCGGCAACTGTCTTCATATTGCCTAACAAATAGGCGGAGGCCAGCGCCCGTACATAGGTTTTCATATGCTCCTCCTGCGGCTGGGGCAGCCCATCCTGAAGCAGCTGCTGGCGCACAGCTATAAGCGCTTGCCTGGCACGGTGAAGCGCCGCTTTTACCGCCCCATCCGTCATCCCCAATATTTCCGCAGCTTCGATGCTTGAGCATCCGTATACGTCCCGCAGCATAAAAACAGCCCTTTGCGCAGCTGTCATATGCTTCACCAGCACATGAAAAACAATCTCAAGCTCGCTAGCATCTTGATTATTTATTGCGTTTCCCTGCTGATGCAAATGCAGCATTTCTCCGCTTATTTTTTGCCAGACCGCTTTTCTGCGGCTTTGGTCAATCCAGCTATTTTTGGCAATGCGCCGCAGCAGCGCTTCGGGATTCTGATGGCTGGCGGCATCTACAACGGGGCTCGCTTTCAGCCACGATTCCTGCGCCAAATCATCGGCATCCCAGCTTGAGCCTGTCAGCGAGATGCTGTACTTGCGCAGCGATACCAGCTGCTGACCGGTATATTCGTTCGGTAAGGCGGCTTTATTTTTCAAATGCATGGGACACGCTCCTCTTTACCAGATTCCGGGCGAAGACGCGGCAGAACCGTTTATTTTATAAACGAATGAAGCCCCTAATAAGATACGCGGATGAGCAAAAAAAAGCTTGCAGCGCTGCATATCCTTTTGGCCCCCGATAATCGTTTACTAAGTGAAAGCAAACATCAAACGGAATAAATGGAGGTAAACCTATGACCAATTATGTGCCTTACGTAGTGGAGCAAAGCGCGCGCGGCGAAAGATCCTATGATATTTATTCACGACTGCTGAAAGATCGCATCATCTTTCTCGGCTCAGCCATTGACGACCAACTCGCGAACAGCATCGTTGCCCAGCTGCTGTTTCTCGCGGAGGAAGACCCGTCGAAAGACATCAGCATCTATATTAATAGTCCGGGCGGCTCTACTTCAGCGGGCTTCGCCATCTATGACACGATCCAATATATTAAGCCGGATGTCAGTACGATATGTGTAGGGCTTGCAGCATCCTTCGCCGCTATTTTACTGCTTGCGGGTGCTGAAGGCAAGCGCTTTGCCCTGCCCAACAGCGAGGTAATGATCCACCAGCCGCATGGCGGTGTCCAAGGCCAAGCAAGCGATATTGCGATTTCTGCCAATCGGATTATTCGCATTAGGGAGCATCTCAACCAGATCGCCGCCACGCGAACCGGCCAGCCGCTGGAGAAAATCCAGCTGGACATGGACCGCGATTATTTCCTCTCCGCAGAGGAGGCTGTTCAATACGGCATCGTGGATCGCGTCATTACGACCTTATAAGAAAAACGCCTGGCGGCGTCCTTTCTATGAGACGCCATCGTTTTGGCGAAACGTATAGAGAAAGGATGAGAACATTCATATTCTTACCCTATACGTCAAGCGTAAACGGCAATAGACAGCAACGCCCCTTTCGGCTTATCGGCTCGAAGGGGCGTTGCTGCTATTCTGATTCTATTTAACGGTTCTGCCATTGCGTCGCCATGACATTCACTCTCATCTGCTTTATAATATAGAAAGAATTGATGAAAGTTGGTGTCCATGTGAGCGGCAAAAAAGCAGTTTATATCGTTTTAGGCATATGTACAGGCCTCGCCTTGTTTGTATACACATGCATTCAGTACGTCCTGTCCTTACGACCTTAATCGCAGCAGCAATACGAACCACCGCAAGCACGATCTATTACACTCTGACAGCTATCATTCACACTCAGTCCCAAGGATGCTTAACCGTCAAAAATTCAGCAAAGCGTTTACTCTGCTCGCGGCGGGTACGGCGCATTTCCGCCCGCTGCTCTGCTGTCTCAAACAGCTTAAGCTCCTCTTCCGTTTCGGGAACGACCGCTGGCACAGCTACCGGACGCCTGTCCGAATCAAGGGCAACGAACGTCAGAAAGGACGTCGCCGCCACTTCTCGCTCTCCGCGCAGCAAATCCTCTTTCACCACTTTAACGAACACTTCGATGGAAGAACGGCCCGTCCAAGTAACGAACGCTTCTAGACATACGGAATCCGTTGGGCGGATGGGGTATAGAAAATCGACCGAATCCGTCGAAGCGGTAACGACGGAACGGCGGCAATGCTTCGTTGCCGCAATGGAGGCAATATCATCGATATAGGCCATCAGTTTTCCGCCAAACAGCGTATTATGATTGTTCACATCGGTTGGAAACACCCTTGCTGTTTTATAACATCTAGATTCCCGCGAAAAACGCTGCTCCATCTGCCAAAATCCTCCCTTAATTACGTACACTTAACTTAACTTAACTTAACTTATCTTTCATTCTCTTGCTTTATTCGCTCCAGAATACCGACATCATTTGGCGAATCGCTCTGGCCGAATCCACCTCAACGCAAAATTCCACACTTCTGCCCACAGATGGACGTGGTCTTCTGTCTGTTACAATCATACCCGCTGTCAGCCCGCTGCTGCAATCAACGACGGCATTAAATTTTTGTGTCGTAACGAGCGACGGATTAAGCGCTACAAGAACAGCAAGCGCATCATGCATTGGACATTCCTCAATGAAATAGTTCACCTTCCGGTAAAACTCAAAATAAACGCCCAGCGATTCATTCAAAAAGCGGATGATAGCTTGCTTATGTTCCGGCGCGTAGCGGACAAGCTTCTCCAGATCAGCTCCAGTAAGCCTTGTGGGAACAGTTACATCCAGCCCGACAATCGTGAGTGGAACATTCGATGCAAAAACAGCCGCTGCCGCTTCAGGATCGGCATAGATGTTAGCTTCTGCAACTGGCGTGACATTGCCGGGTGCAAACAGCGTCCCGCCCATCGTCACCACCTGTTTCAGCTGCCCCGCAAGCTCGGGCGCTTTTTCCAGCGCAAGCGCCAAATTCGTCATCCTGCCCGTCGTCACCAGAGTGAGCTCTCCTGGATTTTCCGCAGCTTTGCGAATGATGAAATCGACCGCATTTTCCTTCAGCGGCTGTTGGGAGGAAGGCGGCAGTACAGCATCCCCAATACCATTATGCCCATGAATATGCGCATCCGTACCACGCGAAGGCCTTACGGTAGGCGCTACCGCCCCTGCTGCAACTGGCACCTCGTAGCCGCAATTGGCAAGCTGCACGACTCTTAGCGTATTATCTGTAGCTTGCTCCACCGTCGTATTTCCGTACCCTGTCGTAATGCCCTCCACCTTAATTTCAGGAGAAAGCAGCGCGTATAAGATCGCGATGGCATCATCGACCCCAGTGTCTACATCGAGTAAAATTCTTTTTCTGTCGCTCATCGCAAGTCTCCCCTTACTCATTGTGTCGAAGCAGCCATGCTCAGGCTCGGCACCCGCTTCATTCCTCCTCATTGTAAACGATGAAAGCTGACACTGACAAAGCCTATCTGCACAAAACGACAGTATTTATTTAACCACATAAAATAAATGGCTGCTCAGCCGCTTTATTATTCAAAATCTCCCATAATCATCTGATCCAATGTCGTTCCGGCTAAAACCATCGGATATACATTCTCTTCGGTCGGCACGACAAACTCAACAAGCACAGGTCCTGGTGTGTGCAGTGCCTCCTCCCAGACGCGAATGGCCGCTTCTTTAGTGCTTGCTCTTAGCCCCTTAATGCCATACGCTGCAGCAAGCTTAACGAAATCAGGGCTGCCGGCAAGATCGATCTGGCTATAGCGCCTTTCGTACATGAGCTCCTGCTGCTGCTTAACCATGCCAAGCACTTGATTGTTAATAACGACGATTTTAACGGGAATCTGGTTGATCGCACATATCGCCATCTCTTGCGCACACATTTGCATGCCCCCGTCACCGTTTATGGAGACAACCAGTCGGTCTGGGTTTCCGATTTGAGCACCGATAGCAGCGGGGAAGCCAAAGCCCATTGTACCTAGGCCTCCGGAGGTAATGAGCGAGCGGGGATGCTTGAATTTATAAAATTGCGCGGACCACATTTGATGCTGCCCCACGTCCGTCGTAATAATCGCATTTCCTTGGGTCGTCTCATGAATCATTTCAATAACAAATTGTGGTTTAAGCTCCGTATCGGAATCCTTGTACCTCAATGGATACAGCCTTTTATTTTGCTGCACTTCAGCAATCCAACTGCTCGATTGCGAGCTTACCGCGAGCGAATTGGCATATTGCAGCACAGCCTTTATATCTCCGATGCATGCAATATCCGTTTTAATATTTTTGCCAATTTCAGCTGGATCGATATCGATATGGGCAATCCATTTTGCTTGCGGAGCGAAGCCATCGAGCTTCATCGTCACCCGGTCATCAAATCGTGAACCTATTGAAAGGATGAGGTCAGCGTTTTGGATAGCCATATTCGCCGCATACGCGCCATGATGGCCTGGCATACCCAGCCATAAATCATGTGCACTTGGGAACCCCCCCAAACCAAGCAAGGTCGTGGCAACTGGAATATTGGTTTTGTTCGCAAATGCGATAAGCTCATCGGAAGCATTTGAATAAACGACGCCACCACCCGCTATAATAACGGGTTTTTGAGCTTGGGCAATCGCCTCGATTAATCGATCTATCTCCGCATGATTCGGAATCGGATTGCCGTGATAACCGCGTATATGAATAGGGCTAGCAGGCTTAGCCGGCATTTTCTGATTTGATACATCTTTTGGGATGTCGATTAAAACCGGACCTTTCCGCCCCGTGCTTGCGATATGAAACGCTTCATGGATAATGCGCGGAAGCTCCTGTGCGTCACGAACCAGATAACTATGCTTCGTTATTGACATCGTCATGCTAACGATATCGGCTTCCTGAAAGGCGTCCGTACCCATAACCGCTGTTGAGACATTGCCCGTAATAATAACTAATGGCACAGAATCATAATAAGCAGTCGCAATGCCGGTCACTAGATTCGTCGCGCCTGGACCAGAGGTTGCGATGCAAACGCCCACTTTCCCAGTTGACCTCGCATAGCCGTCAGCCGCATGAATAGCCCCTTGCTCGTGCCGGGTCAAAATATGCTTGAAAGCCCGATTATGAACCATTGCATCATAAATATACAGGACATTTCCGCCCGGGTAGCCAAATACACAATCTACCCCTTCCATCAGCAAGCCGCTTAATAGCATTTCCGATCCGGTTACCCATCTCTGATCCTGCTGCTGTAATTCGCTCGTAAGTATAGTTGATTTAACCATGTGACTGCCTCCTTAAAATATAAATAGCCCCTCTCATCCGCAAGCGACGGCAAACTTCTGCCATGCTTAAGGGACGAAAGGGGCAATCATTTCGTGGTACCACCCTGATTCACTGAAATCCTGCGATTTCAGTCTCATGAGATAGGGCCATGCCCTACCTGCCGCACAGTAACGTGTGCCATTCCGTTTGAGTCTACTTACGGGGCCCAGCGCACACAGGCTCCGCTTTCCATCAAAAGCTCCGAGATGACGACATACAAGAATTATGGCAAAGGTCTCAGCACTCCCCCTGCTCTCTGAACATAATCGCTAATGCATGTTTTCTCTTCCTCGCTTTTCCTATTTTCGGAAATAGAAAAACCCCTCTCATCCGCAAGCGATAGCAAACTTCTGCCATGCTTAGGGACGAAAGGGGAAAGTTTTCGTGGTGCCACCCTGATTCACTGGAATCTTGCGATTTCAGCCTCATGAGATAAGGCAAAGCCTTACCTGCAGCACGATAACGAGTGCCATTCCGTTTGAGTCTACTCACGGTAGCCCTTGTGAACACAAGCTCCGCTTTCCATCAAAAGCTCCGAGACGACGGCATACAAGGATTACGGCAAAGGTCTCAGCACTCCCTCTGCTCTCTGAACATAATCGCTTTCGTATGTTTTCTCTTCCTAGCTTTTTAAGATGGTTTTGATAATAGCACAGTTTCTAAAATGTTTCAAATTATAATTTTCTGACAAATTTGATAACCAGCAAAAAAGCCTATTTTTGTTCCGTAGCTCTACCCCGTTTTCTATGCTGTTTCAGACAAGACGGCTAGCTCGCCGCCTCCACCAACAGCTTGGTGTAGAGATGCCGCTCTTGGTGTGTCAACTCGGAGCTCGCAAACTCGTCAATCATTTCTCCATCCTTCATGACAATCATTCTATCGCTCATATATTGGACAGAAGCTATGTCATGGGAAATAAACAAATAGGACATACCCAGCGTTTGCTTCAAGCTTTTGAGCAGCTGCAAAATTTGCGCCTGAACGGATACGTCGAGGCTTGAGGTTGGTTCGTCACAGACGAGCAGCTTCGGGTTCAAGCTGATCCCCCGCGCAATGGCAACCCGCTGCCGCTGCCCGCCGCTGAGCTCATGCGGATAACGGGCCAAATGATCCATAGGCAGGCCGACCAGCTCTAACAGCTGCGCCGCCAAACCGAGCCTATCTGAGCGATCTCCCGTCAGAAAAGGCGGCATTACCTTTGGAAAATTATCCAGCGGCTCCATGATCGAACGCCAAATGGGCATTTTGCTGTTAAGCGCGGCGTTCGGGTCCTGAAATACGACCTGCACATGCTGCCGCTGCTCTCTAAGCGCTGCCCCCTTTAGCTGAAGCAGGGGTACATCATCCAGCCATACTTCACCGCTATCCGGTCGCTCCAGCGCCAAAATCACTTTGCCTAATGTGCTTTTTCCGCTGCCGCTTTCGCCAACAACGCCAAGACATTCTCCCCTGGCAATTTGCAGCGAAATTTCTTTCAGCGCATAAACCTGCTCCTTCGATTTCATAAAGGTTTTACATAAACGCTCTACGCGCAACAAAGGCTGCATCTACTTCTCACCCCCTTATTTCTCATAGTTAAATCATTTATGTTATATAAGGCCTTGCATTCAATAGCTGCTGCGTATACTCGTGATGGCAGTGATACAAAATATGCTCTGCTGTATCCAGCTCAACAATATGCCCATCCTTCATGACGGCTATCGTCGAAGCTCGTTTCACCACATGCCGCAGATCATGTGAAATGAGCAGCACTGCGCAGCCCGTTCGCTTCTGAAGACTGGCCAGCACATCCAGCACCTTTTCGCCAGAAAGCACATCCAGCGCCGTCGTCGGCTCATCTGCTATAAGCAGCGAAGGCTGAAGCATCATCGCCGCAGCGATGGCAGCCCGCTGAAGCTGCCCCCCGCTCAGTTGGAACGGATAGCTGCTGTAGACACGCTCCGCGGGCAGCCCTACCTGCTCCAACCATTCCAGCGCATGCACCTTCGCCTGCCGCCTTGTCAGCTTCTCATGAGAACGCAGCGTTTCATTCATCTGCTTGCCAACCGTAATAAATGGCGTAAAGCTCTCCTGATAATTTTGAAAAATAAATCCAATTTCGCGTCCACGCAAACCTCGCCGCTTCTTATCCGCCCACTCTAGAACATTGTCGCCGCGAAACCGAATTTCCCCACTGCTTATGCCAAGTGAGCTAGACATCAAGCCAAGTACAGCGCTTGCGGTTACACTTTTGCCGCTGCCGCTTTCCCCTACGAGTGCAAGTGTCTCGCCTCTAGGGATGACGAAGCTAACACCATGAACGAGCGGGCGCTGCTGCTTCCCCTGCCGTGTGAAAATTTGCAGCTGTGAAACCTCCAGCACTGGCATTTCCTTTTCCATTAATTGCGGTATCAGGTCATACGCCTCCTTTCCCTAGCTATCGTTGAATCAATATTAGCGACTGCGGACATCCAACGCTTCGCGCAGCCCTTCACCGAGCAGATTGCAGGCAATGACGATCGCCATAATGGCAAGTCCCGGATAAATCATGAGCTGCGGCGCAGATTGAAAATAAGGTCGGCCATCATTGAGCATGGCGCCCCATTCCGGTGTTGGCGGCTGTGCGCCAAGTCCCAGATAGGAGAGCATCGAGATGATCATAATGATTTTCCCAATATCCAGTGCCGCCAACACGATAACAGGAGAGATTATTTGCGGCAGCAAGTGGCGGCGCAAAATCGTCCACGTGCTGCAGCCCGCAACCTTTGCCGCCAGCACATATTCCTTCTCGCGCTCAGATAAGGCGACGCTGCGCACAACCCTGGCGTAGCCGATCCATTTCACCAGCACAATGGCAAAAATCAAATTAGGCAAGCTTGGCCCGAGAAAGCCGGCAAACGCGATAGCAAAAATAAATTCCGGCAGCGCCCCCATGCCATCTACAAGCCGCATAATAATCGAATCGAAGCGTCCGCCGATATAGCCCGAAATAAGCCCCAGCGGTACACCAAGCGCGATTACCGTGACAATGACAATGGCTGAGATGCCTAATGTGAGCTGCGCACCTATAACAAGCCTTGTGAAGATGCATCTTCCGAGATGATCCGTTCCGAGCGGGTATTGCCAGCTTGGGGAGAGCAGCCGTTCTCCCATTTGCACAGTTAAAGGATCATTCGGCACAATAATCGGTCCGAACAGCGCAAGCAGCACGATAATTCCAAGCAAGCCCATGCCCAGCATCATCGTACGGTTATGCAGCATTTGCCGGCCTGTTTGGCTCCGTCTTAGCGGCAGTGAAAGCTCAGCGGTTATTTTCCCATTCATGAGGCGGCTCCCTTCCCTAAGCGAATTCGCGGATCAAGCAAGCTGTAGCTAAGATCAACTAGCAGATTGACGATGACAACGAATAGCCCCGTCGCCAGCACATACCCTTGAATAATCGGATAATCCCGTTCAAAAATCGCTTCAAGCGCCAAGCTGCCAAGGCCTGGCCAAGCAAATAGCGTTTCAATGACGACAGAACCTGCGAGCAAATTTCCGAAGCTGACGCCGAACACCGTAATAACCGGAAGCAGCGCGGCACGCAGCGCATGTCCCATCAATATGCGCCGTTCAGCTAGCCCACGTGCCCTTGCTGCTTTAATATAATCCTGGGACAGGCTTTCCAACAGCCCAGAGCGCAGCAGCCTTGCATAGACAGCAGCCATTGCAAAGCCGAGCGTAATGGATGGCAAAATCATATGTGCGAAGCTGCCCTTGCCGCTTGTCGGCAGCCAACCTAGCTTTAAGGAAAATAAGTAAATGAGCAGCAGTCCCATCCAAAAGCTCGGAATCGACGCACCAACAAGTGCAAGTACCCGGCTTACATGATCCGGCCAGCGGTTGGGATAGCGTGAAGCAATGAGGCCGAGCGGTAGTGCTATGGCTACCATAACGACCAAGCCACTAGCTGTGAGCTGAATAGTTGCCGGCAGCTTATCCAGCAGTTCATCCAGCACCGGACGGCCTTTTAAATATGAAGTGCCAAGATCAAGCTGGATTAGCCCGAGCATCCATTTTCCGTATTGCACAAGCACGGGCTGGTCGAAGCCAAGCTCCTCGCGGAGCGCAGCTTCATCGGACTGTGTAATCGACATTTCATCGGCATGCAGCAATGTAAGCACCGGGTCGCCAGGAGCGAGCTTCATCAGAATAAAAATAACTAAGGATAAAATGAAGAGTACAAATACCAGTTGAATCAAACGTTTTTTTATGAGCTGCAGCACGTTAAGACACATCCATCTTGTTTGTAACTAAGTAATATTCTTCAGGTCCTGCCGTCCAACCCGTCACCTTCTTGTTCATGCCTACAATTACGTTTGGATAGACCGCATAGGAATGCAGAGCCTGCGCTTTAATTACCTGTACGGCAGCTTGGGTAAGCTTTACGCGCTGCGCTGCCTCACCCGTTGCATTCAGCTGTGCAATGATTGCGCTCAGTTCGTCGCTGTTAATATTAGCCGGATTAAGCGAACCGCCCACTATAAACGCCGAGTTTAGGAAAAAGCCTCCATCCCCGCGCGGTGCTGTCAAATTGCTGTAGGTGGCCAAATCCCAATCGTTATTTTCGCGCAAATACGTATCTACATTTTCAACGTTCTTTATCGTTAACGTTACGCCAATTTTAGCGGCATCGGATTGCAGGAGCTGGGCAATGAGCGGAAGCTCTGGCCGGCCTTTATAAGTAACGAGCTCAAGGGTCAGCGGCTTTCCATCCTTCTCCAGCTTGCCGCTGCTGCCTTGTGCATAGCCAGCTTGTTCGAGCAATAGCTTGGCCTTTTCCGTATCGAGCGGCTGGACCGCCTCCTTGCTGCCGAAAGGCAAACTCGCGTTAAATGGACCATTGGCAGGAGAAGCATTGCCCAGCATAACGTCCTTCGCCATGCTTTCACGGTCAATGAGCAAGTCCAGCGCCTGTCTGACCAGTACGTCTTTTAAAGCAGGCTGCTGTTGATTGAAAAGCAGGAAATGCGCACGCAAGCCAGCAAGCGACTCTATTTTCAACTCCTGATTCTGCTTAATGACGTCGACCATTTCGGCTGGAAGCTGAAAAGCCAGATCGGCCTCCTTCGCCTGAAGCGCCAGTGCCCGTACATTGCCGTCCTCATTAAATTTGAACGTAATTTCTTCAAGCTGTGCGGCACCATCCCAATAGCTGTCATAACGGGCCAGATTTATTTCCATATTCGGCGTGAAGCCTTTTACTTGAAAAGGGCCTGTACCGACTGGCGCTTTATTAAACGCTTCGGTGCCCATTGCTTGCTCAGCCGCCACATCGATAATTCCGCTATATGGATTTACAAGCTCGGATGGAAAAGCTGGCAGAGGCTCCGTAGTCGTAACGGTAAGCTCTTGGCCTTCCGCCTTCATAGAAGCGATCTTAAGTGTCGTGTCCAGCGCCTTGTTCACGCCTATGCCGCGTTCAAGCGAAGCTTTAACAGCGGCCGCATCAAGCTTGGCGCCATTATGAAAGGTAACACCTTCACGGATTGTAAGACGCCACGTTGAGGCATCTATCGACTCCCATTTGGATGCTAGCCACGGCTGAAGCTCCAGCTTATCATCCATGCGTACAAGCGTTTCAACAACGCCCGCTTTCAAAACAATATAATCATTATGCGGATCCAAACTTCCGCTCTTAAAATGGTAGAGCAGCGTCAGCTTTTTTCCCGCTTTATTTTCCGCAGTAGCAGTGTTTTGACCAGCATTTCCCGTCTCCGAAGATGGATTTGCAGCTTTTCCGCAGCCTGCAATGACCATGGACAGAATGAGCAGCAGGATGGTCATAAAAAATCGTTTATTCCTTTTATTCTCTTTCCATAACAGCATAACCAAGCTCCCTCTCCCTTTCGGGCATGTCTTTCGCTATAAATATATGTAATCATTACGATTAGCATCCAAAGAAAAAACGAGCACTGTAGCTCGTTATCTATTCGTAATATTTACTATCAGGAATGATACCATGGCCTTCATTAATGTGTCAATCGATTGCAATTAACTTTTTTGCTGAAAAACAAGCGTAAACGGCTGTCTCCATCCTCTGGCGGCAAAGCTTCCGTTTCGAGGTTGAAGGATAAGCCGATTATAGGGGGTAGCTTATAAATGCTTATATTTAAAAAAGCTGCTATGCATAATTGCATAACAGCTTCGCTTGCAGCTATTCATCAAGTCCAGAGTTAGGGTTATGTGTTCCTTGGCTCGAAAGCCCTGGATTCACACTCTGGTTTACGGGATATATTGCTGAACAATTTTCACAATTTCCCCGTCTTTAATCGTAACGTGATAAGGGAAATTTTTCAATTGAAAAGGATCATCGGAACTCATAATCGAGACAAATTTGTCTACAGTGATTGGCTCATTCCATTGAATGTCCGCTTCTGCTGCGTTGCCCGTGCGATTGTAAATTTGCATGAATACTTCAGCATCTGCTGCAATCGGCAAGTCGTGAAGCTGAGGATCGTCATTAACAATGTAGTAGCCGTCTGGGGCATCCGTCATTTCAGCATCTTGTTCATGCTGGCGGAACTGGACGCTAGCCGCCTCTCCTTCGTACCACTGAATTTCATCATATGTAACAACGAAGGCATTATTTTGTTTGATTATATGATCCATATAGACGGTTGTCTGATTAATCGGGCTGGTGGATGCATTGCCTTTGCCATTGTCTACGGCCAAACCAAGTGTTAATAAACAAGCGATGGCGAGTGCTGCGCTGAGAATTGCTTTTTTCATTTTGTACCGCTCCCTTACTCGTTTCTATGCTTATAACTATACAACGCAGATGCGGCGAAAAGTGTTGCAAAAAAGAAACAAAATTAATTTTTTCTTTTTTGACGATTGGCGTAAATTGCTGTAGGGTACGTCCGCTGGCGGAGTCTTCAATCAAGGTGCGAAGCCGCTTCCTGCTCCCTGAAAGCCGCTTCCTCCTCTGGTGCCAGTACAATATGCTCCGGCTACTGCTCATACGCATATACGTTACTAAATGAGAGATGTCGATTCGAGAGCACGATTTCCCGAAAATTCGTAGCTTGCACCACATGAGTTTCTTTAGCCATATCGATACCTACAACAAGATGAGATGTGCTAATTCGTTCAATTCGTTGTTTTTGTAAATCCCCCTCGGTATTCATTCTGAGGAGGATTATCTTATAGGCAGTGAAGGGGACGAAGATGGGGAGGACTTGACGCTTACTTATTGTCCTCAGACAAAAAAACGGCATCTTGTTTTAAGCTGCCGTTTTTGTTCCTACACCGTACAAATTGCTTAATAATCCCATTCCGTCAAGTCTTGCATTAGGTTTCTCGCAAAATTGAGCTGTTCATCTGTGTATTTATCCAAAAGCTTCATAAAGCGCTCTTCAATTTCATGATGGATTCGATTGTGAATAAGATGAACTTTTTTGCCTTTTGGAGTCAATCTATAATAAACTTCTTTTTTATTATCGTTAATCTGCTGTCTTTTTACCAGTTCAAGCTTCAATAGCTTTTTACTAATTCTTGTGATGGAGCCTTTCGTTAATCCGGTTTTTTCGGAAATGGAGGTTACATTGATCGGGGAGAAATCTCCGATACATGCGATTAGGTGAATATCCGACAGAGTCAGATTGCTCTTTTCGCCAAATTCCTTTTCGAAATTTTGCAATTCTTCGCGCATTCGGACTGCGAACTTGCTATCCCTCATCTCCTGTTGGCTAACAAGATTTATAAAGTTTTTGAATATCCACTGTTTAGATAGATCCGTTGGCTGCATCCGTTTCGTCTCCTCTATGCATGACTCTCCTCTCCATTATACATGATTGTTTTGCGTAAAACATTCGGGGCGGCTTGATTTCGGAGTCCTCGTCGACAAGATAATCCCGCAAATGGTGACAAGGGCGCCAATTAGCTGAGCCGTACCTATTCTTTCGCCCGATAAGGCAGATATGGCCATCGTTGAGATGGGAACGATATTAAAGAACAACGACGTTTTATTAGCGCCGATACGTGATATACCTTGATTCCACCATAAATAAGCTAGTACAGAACAGAATAAAGCCATAAAGATCACGGCTAGCCATGCTTCCATGACCTTAGCTGAAGTCGCTTCCCCCGTAGTAATAGAAGAGTAAGGCAGAAAGAACAATGCACCTACTGCCATTGTTATGGCGGTTGTTGCAAGAGGCGAGCCGTTGCCGACATATTTTTTGCCGAGGATTCCATACAAAGACCAGAGTGTAGTGGCAAGCAATACGTATAAGTCACCTTTCGAGATCAATCCCAGTTCAGTCAGCAAACCATTCGTAAGAACTAATAACACTCCCAAGAAAGAGATCACGATTCCTCCAATTTGGCGAAAGTTAATTTTCTCCTTTAATAAGAAAACAGACAGGCAAATCGTAAGCATCGGATTGGTAGCCGTTATTAATGATGTGTTGATGGGGCTTGTAACCTCTAATCCTTTAAACAAGAAAATATTCATTAAAAAGATCCCGACGATCCCCATTAGGAGATAAATCAGAGCATAGGGTTTGATCAATGACCAGGTGGGTCGCTCCTTTACCCAGTACAAAGCAAGAATGACCACACCAGCTATAATAAATCGCCAAGCTGCCACTTGTGTCGGACTCATCACTTCTACAGCAATCTTTCCGGCGTTAAAGTTTGCTCCCCAAAAAATGGCCGATAATGTGAGCGTAATGTAAACAACTGGAACTTTCTTCATAAGGACTCCCCCAAATAAAAAGCTTCTGCCCGGAAAGCTTTGGTTAAAATGCTTCCGGGCAGAATATTGTTTTTCCAAAAACAATATAGGCAAAGAAAGGTTTAACCTCTGCTGATTTGCTTAATTCCTAGCTCCATTCGGTTAATTAAATCGGCTTCGGCTGCAGAGATTGCCCATGCAATATATCCGTCCGGTCGAATCAATGCAGTGTGCACATTTTCCCAGCCTTTGGCTTGTTCAGCCAAAGTTGCACTTACGAATTTGAAATGTTGGTGCTGCAGATTACTAACGATGTCTTCTGTAATTTTATCCGAAGCTAGATTCAATAATATATATTTACCATCACGGAACAGCTCATAACTGCTGAAGACATCGCCATTCTGTGAAAGTAATTTAATCTCTGCAAGTCGGCTGCCATTTAGAAGATGTGACGATACATTCTCTTGTTCGTTGTAATGAACATCCATGGCCGCAATTTGACAGGCTAAGCGATAGTTTGCATCCGGACTTTGTAACAAATCCGAAATCATTCTGCGAAGGTGAATCGTTGTAGGTGAAAAATCGGTGCCGAACAATAGGGTTTGTACTTTTGTATTCCAAAGTAATGCCGTATTAACGGGGAACCGTTCCGCATGGTAACTGTCCAGCAACACCTCGGGAGCCCATCCCTTCACTTCGGCAGCTAGTTTCCATCCAAGATTCATGGCTTCTTGCAAACCCACATTCATTCCTTGTCCGCCGGCTGGGAAATGAATATGTGCGGCGTCCCCCGCAAGGAACAGTCTTCCTTCCCTATAGCGCTCCGCTTGACGGGTTGCATTGCCGAAACGAGTCATCCAGTAAGGATCAGAAATCCCGTAGTCATCCCCTAACATGCGGATCATACCCGAGCGCAGTTCTTCCAAAGTAACGGGCTCGTCCTTAGGTATTGATTTTCTTTCCGGATCGATAAAGACGACACGGTGCAACTCCTTCGAGACGGGTACAATCATGATCATTCCATTTTCATTAAAGCTTGAAACGACGCTCGTTTTCGGCGGATTTTTAAAAACGACATCTCCTTGAACCGCAGTAAGTGTTGCATCCGTTCCGTTAAAGGCAATCTTGGCCTGCTTTCGTACAATACTGCCTGCTCCGTCGGCGCCAACCGCATAAGCTGCCGTTAATGTAATTTGACCGCTAGCTCCGGAAGCAATAACCTCGACAGAATCAGAGCTCTGAGTTACCGATAATACTTCCATTCCGCGGCGAATATCAGCGCCAAGTTCCTTCGCTCTTTGTTCTAGCACCTTTTCCGTTTCCGACTGGGCGATAAACAAGGAATAATTAGAGGAAGAGTCGATGACTGTAAAGTCCAACCGAGTTTCCAAGCCTGCAAAATGGCCAGTAGGGAGAGGTTTTCCAATCTTCAACAATTCCGATTTCAATCCCCGCAAGTCCAACATCTCTAATGTACGGGGATGGATGCTAAGAGCCCGCGAGTAAGGCGTAGTGGCTTCTAATTTTTCCAATACGCAAACCTTAACATCAGCCAATGCCAGTTCCTCAGCCAACATCATTCCAACAGGTCCTCCACCAATTACAATAACGTCATAATTCATTCTTATTTGCTCCTCTCTTAGTGTGAAATGGCTACGATAGCATCGACTTCAACTAACCATTCCTCAAAGCCAAGCGCCTGAACGCCTATAAAGGTGCTTGCCGTAAGCGGCCACTGGTCGCCGAATACTTCAAAGCCTGCTCTAAAGATCGAATCAACCAACTCGGGCTTATGGTTCACGACATGAATTTTCATTTGTACGATATTCTCCGGCCCGGTCGCAATTGCTTCCAATGCGAGCTTTACGTTAGTAAACACTTGCTTTGCCTGCAGCCCGTAGTCCCCCTCTCCGATAAGCTCTCCCTTTTCATTTAACGCGACTTGCCCGGAAATAAAGGCTAGCTGAGAAACGGGAGCAACGACGATTTGAGATATCAGACTCGTCACTATACTCGTAAGGGTGTCGGGATTTATTTTCTTCATATGAAATCCTCCAATTTTATTTTGTGCAAAACAAAATTTTTTCATGAAATTTAGTTTCGTGGGAAACAATTAAATATGAACAACACGTCCTATACATTGCAATAACAATTATAATAATAGTTTATTACAAAATAATATTTCTCTGAAAGGAATGAAACTCATCGTTATTTTCAATCCTTTTGTCTATCCAAAGTTCAAATCTCCAATTTATCGTTATAGCAAATAAGTTAAATCCTGTTCCACCGTAAACTGCCTAACCATAAAATACTGATTATCCATCTGTTGCCAGACGTAATGATGAATGGCTTGCTCCTCTCCCTTAACCATCCGATATAAGAGCGAACAAATGTCTCCATATTCGGATATGCCTAATAATTCGATTTTATTCAGACCGGGAAGTGACAACTTCTGTTCTTTCAAACATTCGTACGTCGAGTTGAATGCTCGCAGTAAAATAATCCTTCATCCTATCCGTAACATTCTTGTTTATCATTTATTCTCCCAGAGAGCGATCGAGTACTTTAGAGCGCATATCTCGAAGCACCCAGGTTAAGGAATTATCGGGGATCAGGTATCCCCCCACTCCGTCTGTAAACAAGATGTCATAGATACGGCGGCAAGCAGCATCCAATGCCTCATTGCTCGTATCTTCCTCTACCGGCGATGGAAGGAGAATCGTAATGGTATCCGGTTCTTGGGAGATAATTTCAATTCGAAATTCCCCTTCAGGTACCGTGCCTGATCCAAAATACTCATCCAATCCTGCTTTTGGACCGGTCATTAAGCGCTGGCGGGCAGCTTGATCTCGTTGAAGCAATCGGTAATGACCGGTAAAAATATCATGTTGATCCATTAGGGGTTATTCCTCCTGTAGCTTTGTCGCATCGCCAAGAGTTGTACTTTCAGCTTCTGAGGCATGATCCAGACGAACAACTCGGCACTCTGCCACAGATCCATTTGATTAATGACCGTATCGGCCTTTTCCGGTTCCTCTGAATAAGGCGGAATAACGTAGTATAGGGTGTCTCTCCTTTGCCTCCGAATGTCAAGATTAACATTTTCGGGCACTTCTACCCCTATTTGCGCCAGCGCTCGATGCGGATCCGTTTCAATCATTTCAGCAAACAAAGGGTCTCTCCATGCGAGTTCGGTAATTTTCCGTTCAAGACTGCTATTCATGGTTTTAATTAGTCCTCTCCGACAATTGTTGTTAGCTATTTTGAATAGCTTCGTAACCGATAACATTTGGCTTCGATTCGCCGATCACCTTTACGGGCTCATGAACGGATTTATCGAAAGTTAAGCTTAAGAAGCCGGGAGTGGAATAATGTCCCGCATGATCGATCAGGAATTTACCGGGAATGATTTGTTTGAGGTCGATGTCCGCATACACGATACCTTCCTCATCATGCTCTAGCGTATTGCTGATCACATGACCGTTCGGCGCGATGATCTTCGCGAAGCCGTATCCAATCTTCATATAATTTCTTTGGTACTCGGTTTCTCCGAGCATATCTCTCATTTCTTCTGTCCAAATCTGGGAAGCCAACAGACAGAAGGCTTGATTAGATATCGCGTAGTACTTCGTTGCAATTTCGCACACCTCGACGCTGAACAAATGACCATCATATGGCAATCCTGTTGGCCAGGAGGCAACATGCAATTGTTCATTCATGGATGCCATTGCCGAGAGATTTAGTGGGATGAGGTGCTCCCAACATTGCAACCCGCCGAGATTGCCATACTCCGTCTCGAACACGGACATCATGCTTCCATCGCCGTCGCCCCAGATCATCTTCTCCGCATTCGTTGCTTTTAATTTACGGTGTTTGCCGATTAAGTCGCCTTTAGGATTAAACCATAACTGCGTCAGATATAAGGAACCGCGATCTTTCTCGGTGACCGATACGCAGAAATAAACCTTGTTGCGTTTGGCGGCTTCAGATAACTTCCGAATGGATTTGCTTGGGATTTCAACGGAGTTCTCGAACAGCCTAATGTAGTGCTTCATTCCATAGTCGGCATTGCCAAGCCATATCCACCAAGGGTATCCCGGTACGAATGCTTCCGGAAAAGCAATAACCTTAGCACCGTTAGCTGCAGCCTCATCCACGAGCCTGCACGTTTTGTCGATTGTTGCATCCAGATCCAAATAGACGGCTGCAGCTTGAACGGCAGCTGCTTTGAAAGTTTGATTCACTTTTGAACAACTCCTATTCTTTAGTTTTTAATTAGTTCACTATTAGTGTACAGTGTACACCATTAGTGATTTTAGCCCATTATAATTTAACTTTGTTTCTTATGCAAGGAAAAGTTACATAAAAAAAAAGACACTGCGGTCGATGTCGATGAGCGCAGTGTCTTTTTTCCCTATGTCAGTTGATTGGTTATTTGATTAGCTTTCTCCTTGAGCTTGAGTACATCTATTGAGGATGGACTAGTGTCGATTTCGCCAGTAAATCCGATGAGACAAAGTGCGGCAACCATGTTTCCCGTATAGTCAAAAATCGGACTTGCTACTGACATGCTCCCGGGTATTCCGCCAAACAGCGTATTTCGAAAGGAAACTCGTTCCTCTCGAATCGTCTGCAATTCCTGCTTCACCATCTGCTCGTCAAGTTGATAGTTGTCGATCTCCCGTTGTATTAATGGTTGAACCTGGGAGAACGGAAGAAAAGCGGCAAAACACTTACCAAGGGCCGTCATCAACAGTGGAAAGCGATAGCCGGCTTGAATTTCGACCTGTATCGGTTTGTCGCTTCGTTCGTATTCAGCAATTATCGGCCCTTCCTCGCTCCAGATGGCAAGCGCTACGGAGTGATTGATTTGTTTGCTGAATTCGCGGATATGAGGTTTGGCGATTTTAGCAACATCGAATTGTTGGAGCGCGACCAAGCCTAACTCGATTAGGGATGGCCCCATGGCGTAAGACGAGTCTTTTTTATTCTGAATAAGAGCGCCGACTCTTGTAAAACTAACCAGGTATTTATGAATTTTATTCTTCGGCATATCCATTCTTTTGGACAGTTCCGATACGGACAAGGGAGCTTTCGCCTCTTTGAAACATTTCAGTATGGAAAAAGCGATCTCTAGAGATTGGATTCCCTGAGAGGAGGAAATTAATCGAGTTGGAGCTTCCATCTCTTTCATGCATTCACCCTGCCTTAAAGTAGTGTTCTAGCCCATACATTTGTTGATGTTATCTAAATAGTAATAGATTTGATATTTTTTCGCAAGGAAGGGACAAGGATGTTTATCTAGGCCACGCGCGGTATGTTTTTCACCCCCTCTCCTTTCTTTGTAAATTAAGTTGACATCTGTTCTGAAAATAGTTGCAAAATTGATAAACATCGTTATAATGATGTTTAAAACATTCACAAATAGTGAACATATACACTAATAGTGAACAATAATAGGAGGGTGAGCGTACTATGTTTTACGATGCAGAGATTTCAGAGAATCCATCAGTTGTCCTCATTCATGGTTCTTGGTTAGGGGGATGGAGTTGGAGAGAAGTCGCCAATCAATTGGCTGCCAAAGGGTATCGTGTTCTGGCTCCGACTTTAACTGGGCTTGGCGAACGCAAACATCTGCTGACTGGGGACATTAATTTATCCGTGCATATCGAGGATATTGTAAATCTTATATTGTTCGAGAACATGACGAACGTTGTGCTGGTCGGTCACAGCTATGGAGCAATGGTTGCTGCGGGAGCCGCAGATCGTTTGTTCGGTCGAGTCAGTTGCGATATCGTAATTGTAGACGGTTTTATTACCGAATCAGGCGAGTCTGTCGTGGACCATTATCCAGAAGTATATTCCCTCATGCAGCATTTCTTGTCATTGAACCCCTCCTTAGTTGAACCGCCGCCTGTAGAGACATTTGGATTAAACGATACCAAAATCTCTGCAGCCATTACTCCCTTTTTAACCAGAATGCCGCTATCGACACATATGGAGAAACTCAACTACTCCTTGGAAAAACAAGCACAAATGTCCCGTTCTTATATTTGTTGCATGGAATTCCCCATGTTTCATCAAACGGCTTCTGAGGCAGCCGAACAAGGTTGGCGCAGTTTTGAAATTAGCGCAGGTCATCTGGCTCCAATTACTCATCCGAAACAAATTGCTGATTTAATCATTGCTTCAATCCAACCATAACATTAATTTCCTTGGATAAGAATCACATAAAGCACGTTTAGCTTTACGTCTGACGCTTGTCAAGAGGACATTGTCGTCAATCGAGGACCACAGTAAACTATGCAAGTTGTTGTCCTCAATCGGATAACGATGCAAGATCTTGTCCTAATTACAGGACAAGATCTTGCATCGTTAAAATGAAAAAACCGCGCAGCGCGCAGATCCTAATGAATGTATTAAACTGTTACCCCGGGTGAGGATGTAATATAATTCCCCCTGATTCATTCTCACTAATTGGCCCAAGTTAACAAACAACAATAAGAGCCCCGTTTTCGAGGCTCCGTATTGTTCCGACTATATGAACGACTCCTTACAAGTAGCTCGATTGCTTCCTTCACGACTTTATTAGTATCTCTTCCTGATGCCTGTTCTTCCAGAATACATCGCTCTCGGTTTTCCGCCACGATCTGCGCAATGGCTTTATCCGCAGCGTTGCGTACTGCCAAAAGCTGTCTCACCACGTCTTTGCAGTTCTTGCCTTCCTCCATTAATTGAAGGACCCCGCGTAATTCGCAATGACTCTCGTCAACCACCCCAGTCGATGCAGCGTCTCTAGTTGCCCACGTTCAATTATGCTGAGATGGGAGTAGCTCATGTTGGATTCTCCTGTAAAATATCACAGTTATTTTTAATTCAAACCCATTTACTTGGCAATGGCAAGAGGATTGATTCTGTACGCTAGTCCAGTCAAGCTAACCTATATTCTCCCTTTTTATCATCTGACGGATCATTTCATAAGGATGAGCCTTATTTTACGTATACAGTTGTATAAATATTCATTTTTCAGCAATTATGAAAGATTATTCTCATATTTTCTGAAACTTTTCTCAAAAATTATGACGTCACACAGATGCGTACTCTTGTTCCCTTCGGCTGTTTCTAGTATAATAACATAGCGAACATACGTTTGAATACACAACTGGATAATAGCCAGGCATTAGGAGGAACAATGAAAGGCACGACACATCTTACGATTGGCATGGCTATTGGAGCCGGTGCAGCAGCTTATTATTCCTTTACCCCTGCGAATGCGGCTGCTTATGTAGCCGTTGCCGCGATCTCCGCCTTAAGCGCGGATCTGGATGGCCCCAGTATTTTGAGCAGCAAGCTCGGCAAAGTGTCCAAGCTCATTCATGATTTGCTCATTTGGGGCGGCGTTATTATGATTGCGATTGTCAGCTATTTGTATGTGGTCAATCATACCGTTGGCTGGAAGCTGCTTGTTGCTTCCGTTGGCGTCGTGCTGCTGGGGCTCGTTGCGAAACGCGGCGTCATCCGCAATGCACTTGTCAGCGCTATCGGCGGAGCCTTTGTGTACGGGGGCTTCTGGTTCGGCATGAACTGGCTTATCGGGCTAGGTGCATTCGTGGCTGTGGCGCCTTGGCTTAAGCATCGCGGCATGACCCACACGGTATGGGCTACCGCGGCATGGGGCGCAATCGCCTGGGGACTGGAGCAGCAGCTTCATCTTGAAGGCATTATGCGAGTTGCCATTATCGGATACTTATCCCATTTATTCGCAGATACGTTGACGCCGAGCGGGGTCAAATGGCTTTATCCGCTATACAAGAAGCCTTTTAAGCTTAGCATTTTTTAATTGCCCGCCTCTATCCCCGTTGGCCGCACCTTCGATTTCAGGTGCGGCTATTTTAGAAAGGAGTACCGATAGATGACAATAAAGCAGAGTATTTATTTGAAGCCCCTCGAGCTTGCTGATGCTGAGTCCATGCTTGTACTTAGATTAAGCAACCAAGCCTTTCTCCAGCCTGTAGATCCCATTCGCCCCGATAACTTCCTCACCTTGGAAGGCCAGCAGGAGCATATTAGTCTTGGCATACAGAAACAGGCTGAAGCTGCTTCTTATCCTTTCGGCATTATGCTGGAGCAGCAATTAATTGGACGAATTGAGTTGTCTAATGTAATAAGGGGACCACTGCAAAATGCGAATGTCGGTTATTTTCTCGATCGCGCTCATCAAGGCAACGGTTATGTATCGGAGGCTGTTCGCTTGGTCACCGCTTATGCTTTCGAGCAGCTCGGTCTGCATCGCTTGCAAGCCGGGGTAATGCCGAGAAACACCCCTTCCATTCGTGTTCTGGAGCATGCCGGCTTTCGCCGCGAGGGCCTAGCCCTTCGCTATTTACAAATTAATGGGGTTTGGGAGGATCACCTCCTCTTCGCCTTGACTGCTGAGGAATATAAGTCCTGAAAGTCATGACCATTCTCAGCCAAGCGAGACGCATCGTATACTCAGCTTCTTTTAGCGAGTAGACGATGCGTTTTTTGCAATAGAAAAAAGCAGCTCATTTTCCTCATAAGGATAAGCTGCTTACGGTATCTTTTATTTTGCTAATCGGCCATCAATGTTTTGAATTCAAATGTCTTGTAGTCCCCATTAGCTGATGAGTACCTCGTAATATTTCCATCATCCGGTATGCCATTGAAGTAAGCACCGATACAGCCTGTTGTACAAGCATGTCCGGATATTAAAATATTAACCTCTTTGCCTTCATTCTTCGCTTCGAGCTCACTCATAAAACTAAAAATTCGCTCGGCAAAATGATCGGTTTCTTCCACTCCTTTATAGACGCTTGAATCAGGAGTAAAACCTTTCATTTTCACTTCGCTTGCTTTTAATTTATCCGCTTCCCCTAAATCGAAAGCATCGAGCCTTGCATCAATAATGGCAGTAGCGCCGGTTGCTATTTCAGCTGTTTGTACAGCCCTTTCCTGTGGTGAGGAAAATACAAAATGGAAGGTGACATCCCGCAGTCTCTCTCTTAGCTGCTCCGCTTGTTTTATCCCCTGCACATTTAATGGCAGTCCCGACCTTCCTTGCATTCTTTGTTCCTTGTTAAAATCGGTTTGCCCATGTCTCACTACATAAATCATCGGTAAGCTCCCCCTTTGTTATAGCCGCCTACAACTGATGCACCGTCACTTCACTGCGAATGAGGAATCTCGCATTGGGCTCGGTCTGGCTAATGCCTTTGGAAATATAGAAGGTGCCGTTGCTCCATTTATGCTGGCCTTTATAAATGCCGGAAGCAGCAAGCTTGCCCTTGTTAATAAACCGGAACAGGAACGGAACATTAAACTGCATGCCATGAAAATGGCCCGCCATGAGATAATCATAGGAATGCTTAATATGCAGCACCGTATTCGGATCGTGTGCGAGCACAATAATAGGCTTTGACGGGTCAACGTGGAGAAAAGCTCGTCCCGGCTTGCTCTTTTTGCTGCTCCAATCGTCAATGCCAACCAGTTGAAATGCGCCTAAATCGATGCTCTCATTAATGAGAACGGTAACGCCTTCCCGCTCCAGAAGCTTCTTCAGCTCGCGCACTCCGGAAGGCTTTATTCGATGGTCGTGATTGCCATACACCGCATAAACCGGAATGCCGCCCGCGCAAATCGCCTTCACATACTGCCTGACCTTCGGTAAATAACGCAGCTTCTGGGTAAAGTCTCCGGTGAGAAATATGTATGCCGGCTGCTCCCTTGCAATCAGCTTCTGGATTCGCCTTGGGCTGATGCGAATATTTTCAACATGCAGATCACTAATTTGCAGCACCTTGAGCCCTAATCCCGCTTGATAATGGCAACGCTCCACTTTAAACCACTGCGTAGGCAATATCAAAAATAAATAAAACAGCAGCGCAAGCGCTGCAATGCCAATAACAACGACCATGCAACCCCTCCTTACTACTAAAACCGCTAACAAGGTGAAACGGCTGACTACGTCCATTAGCGGCGCAGCGCGTTTCAGTCCGAGAAATGTAGAGAAAGGATGGCGACATCATATCCTTTCCTATATTTTAAAAATAGCGGCCCGCCTTCATAATGGGAGGCCATAAGCCGGAACAACCGAAGGCATCGCCTTCGGCCGTCGCAGCATTTTTGACATAAGATGATGATTCTTGCTTATAGCCTGCCGATTGCTTACAGCTGATTTTCACCTGTGCTTTGGAAAAACTCAATGATTTCGCCGTTCAAGCCTTTAACGAATGCGATTTTCACTGGAGTTGGCGGATTGTCGCCGAGTACAACTTCCTTCGTCTCTACCGTTACTACTGCGCCAGCAGCTACTGCTGACTGAACCGCCAGCTCTATATTTTCGGAGCGGTAAGCTAAATGGAAATAGGAGCCTTCGTCCGCCACCGGCGCTTTGCCGCCAGCGAATACTTCGAGATAGTTGCCATCGCCGCTATCGAGCATAATAACGCGGCCATCTCCTTCACCCCAGCTATGTCTTGGTGTAAAGCCGAGTCCTTCTGTATAAAATTTCACGGTTGCTTCAAAGTCAAATGCGCGCAGCGCAATATGATGAAGGCCGCCGCCGCCAATTTTTGCATTTTTATTCATTGGATGCTGTCCTCTCCCAGAAACGAAATGAAGTACCCTTTTAGAATACCCGATTCATAGGCGGACGGGCAACCCTGCCATTAGCATCAGCCTTTGATTTTCATCCGCTGCAAGCGCAGCGCATTGAGTACGACCGATACGGAGCTAAGCGCCATCGCCGCCCCCGCCAGCCAAGGAGCAAGCAGGCCCGCTGCCGCTATCGGAATGCCGATGACGTTGTAGGCCAGCGCCCAGAACAGGTTTTGCTTAATGTTGCGCATCGTTTTTTTGCTCATCGTTATGGCATCGACAATGCTGTTAAGATCGCCGCGCATAAGTGTGACATCTGCCGTCTCCATGGCAACATCCGTTCCTGTCCCCATCGCCATGCCGATGTCTGCTGCCGCCAGCGCCGGAGCATCATTAATGCCATCACCAGCCATTGCTACTTTCATGCCAGCCGCCTGAAGCTTCTTAACCTCCTCGGCTTTTCCTTCCGGCAGCACGCCAGCAATGACATGCTCGATACCCGCTTCGCTCGCAATAGCCGCCGCTGTACGCGGATTATCTCCTGTAATCATCATGACCTTAATGCCAAGCTCCTTGAGCCGGTCAATCGCTTGCTTGGATGAAGGTTTAATCGTATCGGCAACCGCAATCATGCCTGTATATTGGCCATCAACAGCCGTCAGCATAACCGTCTTCCCAACTTCCTCCAGCTTAGCCATTGGCGCTTCGCTGTTGTGTGCAACATCGTAACGCTCCATTAAAGCACGGGTTCCGACAACAACATCGCGGCCCGCTACAGTTGCCCGAATGCCAAAGCCCGGAATAGCTGAAAATTCAGTCGCTTCGGGAAGTGCAATGTTCCGCGCTTCAATTGCGGCTACAATAGCTTCGGCGAGCGGATGCTCCGAGCGTTTCTCGGCTCCGCCAACGAGGGCCAGCAGTTCCTGCTCCGGTATATTCCCTTCGACAATAACATCGGTCAGTGAAGGTTTACCTTCCGTCACCGTTCCTGTTTTATCGAGCAGCACCGCTGTAACGCGATGGGTTGATTCTAAATGCTCTCCGCCCTTGAACAAAACGCCGACTTCTGCCGCCCGGCCCGATCCCGCCATAATAGAGGTCGGTGTCGCAAGTCCTAGCGCGCATGGGCAAGCGATAACGAGCACTGCGATAGCTTTCTCCAGCCCTTCAGCAAACATGCCTGGCTCGAGCCAGAAGTACCACAAAGCAAAAGCGAGTAGGGCAATTCCTACAACGATGGGAACGAATATGCCGGAAATACGGTCTGCTATTCGCTGAATCGGCGCTTTGGAACCCTGCGCCTGCTCGACAATGTGAATAATTTGCGCAAGCGTCGTATTTTTGCCAACCTTCGTAGCCTGAATGCGCAAGACGCCATTTTTATTAATCGTCGCTCCAAATACTTGATCACCTGACTGCTTGTCAACAGGCAGGCTTTCTCCAGTCAGCATCGATTCGTCGATCGCCGAGCTGCCGTCCAGGACAATACCGTCGACCGGAATTTTGCCGCCCGGCTTCACAATAAGCTGATCGCCAATGACCACCTGTTCGACCGGGATGCTCATTTCGGAGCCGTCACGCACGACAAGCGCTGTTTTCGCTTGCAGTCCCATGAGCGAGCGAATCGCTTCCGATGAACGCCCTTTAGCGAGCGCTTCGAACCATTTTCCAAGTAAAATCAACGTAATGAGCAAGGCGCTTGTCTCATAATACAGCTCCTGCATAACGGGCATATTAGCCATCCCTACATGCTCTTCAGGCTTCAACGTCAAATACAGGCTGTAAAAATAGGCGGCCGATGTTCCAAGCGCTACCAAGACATCCATATTCGCGCCCCCACTCCGCAGCGCATTAAATGCCCCTTTATAAAAGGGCCAGCCGATTATGAATTGCACAGGAGTCGCCAGCGCTAATTGAAACCACGGATTGAGCAATAAATCCGGCACCCATATAAACGACGTAAATGAAAAATGTGCCGCCATTGCCCACAGAAGCGGCAGCGACAGTATCGCCGATAAGATGAACTTCAGCTGCTGCTTGCGGATCTCGTCACGCCGGCGATCCCCACCTTGCTTCTGCTCCACCTTCTCCTCAGCTGTAAAGCCAAGCTGCTCTATCCGCTTGATGACTGCAGCCAAATCGATCGTATCCGCACGATATTCGACATGGCTCGTCTCCATCGTAAAGTTGACCGTCGCTTGCGATACGCCTTCCAGCTTATTTAAGCCTTTCTCTATACGATTCGCGCATGCCGCACATGTCATACCCGAAATTTCCAGTGTAGTCTGCCTGTTCTCCATTGTAGTTACCACCTTTTCATACCCTATGGGGGTATCTCTTGTTGTTTTCATCATATAATACCCCGTGGGGGTATGTCAAGGGTTGACCCAATCTATGCCAAAAAAAACGACCCAAGCGCTGCGCGCTTGAATCGGTCTGGTTACAAATTGCAATTTAAAGTTCGTATAATACGATAAGTACGCTTATGTAACGCTCGCATCCATATGTACCGTTTGCCATTCATCCTGATCTTCAGCCGTAATAGCAAAGCCCTGCCGCTGCCAAAAATCGACGGCTCCCTTAAGAAAACGATGCGTATGCAAATACGCTACGCTATAGCCCTGCTCTGCAATAAAACGTTTGGCCTCTGCTGTAAGCAGCGAGCCTACACCGCTTCTGCGGCTGCTTGCAGCTACATAACATTTCACTATTTCTGCGGCTGGCCGGTTCGCTTCATACTTAGCCGTCTCAATTCGGTTATCATAGGGCTGCACACCGATGCACCCCCATATTTCTCCACGCTCCGAAAGTGCCAGGAAAAAACCAGCTCCCTCCTGGTGCAAATAATGCTCGGAGAAATTCACGAGATCCGGCGACAATCCATTTACCGCAAACATCGGCATAACCTCTTCACGCACTTGAGCTGCAAAAGCGACAGCATCCGCAATATGCTCCTCGCGAGCCTGTATAATAACTGGCGACACTACTGTCACTTCTAGATCCTCTCCTTAATATGGACGCAACACCTAGCTGTGATGCAAATGCTGAAGCGTCTGGATGAAAATTTCCTTTACATGATCATCGTCCAATGAATAATAGACGGTTTTCCCGACCTTGCGGCGCTTAACAATTCGCACATTGCGCAAGTAACGCAATTGATGCGAAATAGCCGACTGCGCCATATCCAGCACGACGCATAAATCATGCACGCACAGCTCTTGCGACAGCAGCGCATAAATCATTTTAACCCGCGTCGGGTCGCCTAGCGCCTTGAACATTTCAGCCAGATCAATGGCCGTCTGCTCCTCGACCTTTGCGGTCAGCAGATCTGCACCCTCCTGCTTCGTTCCCATACATGTGTCGTCACATTGCTCATCTATTACTTTGTCCATTCGGCTACACCACCCTCTAATCGTAATGCTTATGATCTTATTATAGCAGACAAAAGCGCAGTTCCTCTATTATTTGCAGGAACCGCGCGTTTCAAGCGTTATAAGGCCTTAAATCTTAAATGATCGTTTATAAAAAATACCAATGCTACGCCATGCGGGCGCACCACTGCACACAGGCATTTACCAGCTCGCCCAGCACCGGATGCAGCAGGCTTTCGCGATTATGCGCAGGCGTCAAACAACATACGCGGCCTTCCCCATAAGCATGGGACCATCCGCCAATCGACTGCCCATCCTCGGAATACGTCCGCATAAATACCGTTGTTGACGCTTCATCACAATCGACAAAATAATGCTCATCTACCGTTTCGAATGCTTGGTCTGCCGCTATATTGACATGCTCCTCGCCTGAACGCCCAGCAGGCTCAACCGTTATGGAACGCACGAGCTTCTGCTCCGGATGATGCTGAAAATAACCCCGCGTCATCTGTACATAGCCACCTTCTGCCGGATACGAAGCAAGCCCGGAATGCCAGGCGAGCCAGCCTCCGCCCGCCCTTACATACCGCAAAATCGCCTGCTCCGTCTCGTCGCCAAGCCATTGCTGCACTTGTTCATCAGCGGGATTGATATTATTATCTTTGTACAAAATGACGGCATCCGGCTTCGCCGCCAGTTCCTCGGCCAAATATTTGACTGTCGTATAGCTGAGCTCGATGTCCCCTGACGCCATTAATGGCGCCAAGCTTTGCTGCAAGCCTTCGGCAATCGCCTCCGCAGGATGATAATAATCCCCAATTACGGCTAAAATGGTTCGCATACGTCACTTCCTCCATTGTTTCCGAATCAGGGACTCTCCTTATACGGCAGGCTTCACTCCCGCAGCTGCGAGCCCCTGTTCAATATCGGCAATCAGCTGCCGTTTTTCTTCCTGCTCCAAAAAGGCCGCATAGGCGCTGTTCAAAATCAGCCTGCCGATTTCCTCCAGCGTTACGCCGCATTTTTCCATCAACAGCTCATATTCCAAACCAATCGTCGTACCTGAAACCGTCAGGTTATCCGTGTTAATGGTCGCCCGAATGCCTGCTGCCAGAAAGGCTTTAATCGGATAAGCCTCCCAGCCGCTAACGGCCTTCGTCTGGATGTTGCTCAGCGGGCATAGCTCCAAAGGCGTGCCTGTACGGCGTACCATTTCCATAATAGCAGGATTTTCCGTAATGCGCACGCCATGGCCGATACGTGTGGCGCCCAGGCTTTCAATCGCCTCCTGCACATTTTCCGCACCGCCTGCTTCTCCAGCATGAATCGTAATCGGCAGCCCCTTGCTAGCAGCGAGGTTAAATAAGGAACGATGCAGCTCTGGTGGGAAGGAAGCTTCATCACCAGCCAAATCTACCGCTGCGATTCCATCGCCATGCAGCTTGGCAGCGGCCAGTATGACCTGTTCATTGCGCTCATAGGCATCATGGCGCAGGCAGATGGCGATACCGCGCGCTTTCACGCCGAAATCCCGTTCTCCACGCCGCAAGCCACGAATGGTATGGCGCATCGCCTCCTCCAGCGACAAACCTCCTTTAATATGCAGCAGCGGCGCAAATCGCACCTCGATATAACGGCAGCCTTGTGCCGCCGATTGCTCAACCACTTCATAAGCTACGCGATCCAGCGCCTCTGGCGTTTGCAAATAGGGCTCCACAAACGCAAATTTGCTCAAATATTCTTTTAGGCTAGTGCAGCTCTCATCTGCAAGCATCCACGGGGTAAGGTCGCTGCCTTCCTCAACGGGCAGCTCCTTGCCTTGCTCCTTCGCCAGCTCGCGAAGCGTATTTGGCAAGACGCTGCCATCCAAATGCAAGTGCAAATCGATTTTGGGAAGCTTTTTCAATTGCTCCCGCACCACTATATCTTTCATCGTAAGCACTCCTTTAAATTTAAAATAAAAGCAAAAGCTATAGCAAACCGCCGAACCAGGTTAAACGGCCGAAAGCCGTCCTCTGGCGGCGTGGCGCGTTTCAGTCCGAGAAATATAGAGAAAGGATGGCGAAATCGTATACTTTCCTATATTTCCAGGAAAAACCCGGGCGGCGGTATAAAATAGCATTAGTTAAACGGCCTTAGTTCTCATACACAGCCAGTGCCGCTTGCAAGCCTTCTCCAGCTGGCACAATTGCGCCATGCCGAATCAGTACGGCTTCAAGCGCACCAAGCACATGCAGCACATTTTTCTGACTGCAGCTGTAGCCCATCGTGCCGATGCGCCAAATTTTCCCTTTTAGCACACCGAACGAACTGGCGATTTCGATGCCAAAGCTGTTTAGCAGCATGCTGCGAACAGCTTCTCCATCCACGCCTTCAGGAATCGTCACGCAGGTGACAACCGGAAGCTTGCAAGCCGGATTGCCATACAAGGTTAATCCCATCGCTGCAAGTCCTGCCATTAGCGCCGCTTCATGTCTGCGATGTCTCGCGAATCGCTCCTCAAGTCCTTCAGCGAGCAAAATACGCAGACCTTCGCGCAAGCCATACAGCATCGAGGTCATCTCCGTATGATGATTGAGCCTTGCTGGCCCCCAATAATCCTGAAGCTGGCTCAAATCCAAATAGTTGCTCTGGATTGCTGGACGCCGGTTGCTGCTTGCGGCATCGCCGGGAACGAGCAAGCCCCGTTCGACCTTTTTGCGGGCGGCAATTTTCCGCTCTGCCCTGTCGTTGTACGTAATAGGGGCCATGCCCGAAGGAACGGATAAACATTTTTGCGTGCCGCCAATGACCGCATCGATACACCAGGCGTCCGTCTCAACGGGAACGCCGCCGATGGTCGCAACCGCATCAACGACAAACAGAATATCTTGCTCCCTGCACGCTTTGCCAATCGCATCCAAAGGCTGAATCCGGCCTGTGGACGTTTCCCCGTGAACCATTAGCACAAGCGCCGGACGCTCATGCGAAATAGCGGCGATGACTTCATCCGGCTCAAAAACTTCGCCCCATTCCTTCTCCAGCGCCACAACCAGCGCACCGCAGCGCTCGGCAATTTCATAAAGCAGATTGCCGAAACGGCCATAAATCGGAACCAGCACTTTGTCACCCGGCTCAATTAAGCTGTTAAGTACCGCTTCAATGCCTGAACGCGACGTTCCATCTATTGGATAAGCCCAGCGATTGTCCGTTTGGAACAAGCTGCGCAGCATCTCCATCGTATCATTCATAAGTGCCGTAAACTCGGGGTCAAACTGACCCAGTATAGGATAAGATAACGCACGAAGCACGCGCGGGTCAACCTCAACGGGGCCAGGTGTCATAATCGTGCGGGGGGAAGGCGACAGTTCTCGGTAGCTCTTCATCATCATTTCTCCTCGTAAGCAAGTTCATATAACAAAGCGGACAACATCTCCGCCCCTGCTGCCAATTGGTCCGGCGACGTATATTCCTCTGGGGAATGGCTGATGCCGCCGCGGCTCGAGACGAATAACATCGCTGTAGGACATATGCCTGACAGCAGTTGGGCGTCATGTCCCGCCCCGCTCGGCATGACCGTATAAGGCAATGACAATTGCTTCGCAATACGTTCCAGCCGGACACGCAATTGTCCGTCCATCGGGGCAGGCGCGGCCTCCATCCATTGCTCAATCGTCACATGCAGCTCCCGCTCGCCGGCGATTTCTTGAAACTGCTGAAATACCGTTTGGCAAAATTCACGAATGGTCGGCTCATCAATATGGCGTACATCGACCGTAAAGCTAACGGAACCGGCAATAACATTCGGCGTATTAGGCGTTGCCGTCAGTTTCCCAACCGTAGCAACGAGCGGCGAGCCCGTTAAAATAGCTTCCGTCTCCAGCTGCACAATCATTGCAGCCGCTCCAGCCAGTGCATCGCGGCGCAGCGGCATCGGCGTCGTCCCGGCATGATTGGCTGTTCCGCCCACCGTTACCGTATAACGATGCTGCCCGACGATGGCCTCGACAATGCCAACGCTGAGCTGCTGCCGTTCCAGAACAGGCCCTTGCTCAATATGCAGCTCCACAAACGCTGCAATATCTGATCGGCGGACAGCATGCTGCTCCGCTTTGCCGAAACCGCAATGAAGCATCGCCTCTTGCAGGCTAGTTCCGGCTGCATCATAGCGCTCCGCACCTTGCTCTAAATCATATAGCCCGGCCATATTGCCCGAGCCCCAATACGTAAGCGGAAAACGGCTGCCTTCCTCTTCGCAGAGCGAGACTACCTCAAGCGTTTTTACAGGCTGCCCATACGTTTCCTTCAAATGCGCCAAAGCGGCAATTCCGGCAGCGACACCATAAGCCCCGTCATAAATGCCGCCCGATTGCACCGTATCGATATGGGAGCCCGTCATAATAACCGGACCTTCTCCCGAACTGCCTTGCAGCCTGCCGAATAAATTGCCTACTCGGTCAAAATAAACGTCCATGCCCAGCTCTTGCATCTGCTCGGCTAAATATTGCTGCGCCTCCAGCCACTCTGCCGTATAAAGCAGCCTAGTCACACCACCGCGCGGATCAGCGCCGAACTGGGATAATTCCTCCAGCAGCTTAGAGACGAAGGAGGCGAGCTGCGATTTGCTTGCCATTGTCATATCAAACACACCCCTTCATCATACCCTTTTCCGAGCCCGCCTCAAACGGTAGCAGCAACTTGCCCGAAGCTGGCTGTGCAAGGCCGCCGTCAACTGTATATACAACGGTTCCTCGAACGAGTGTCGCCACGACTCGGCAGGCCATTTCTTTCCCCACATAAGGGCTATGCTTGTGCCGATAAAACAAATGTTCCTCCCGCAGCTCATAGGCCGCATTAGCGTCTATAATAGCCAGGTCAGCGTCAGAGCCGATTGCGATAGCTCCCTTGCGCGGATACAGCCCGAGGCGCTGCGCAGGTCCTGCAGACAGCAAAGCGGATAACAATGGCAGCGGCAGCCCACGCTTGATCCATCCTTCACCTAGCACCAGCTCCATACTGCTCTGTGCCCCGGATATGCCTCCCCATGCCTCGAAAAACGTTTTGGAAGCATCCTCCTTCATCGAAGTCGGACATGGCGAATGATCGGAAGCGATGACATCCATCTTGCCTTCGCCAATCATTCGCCACAACCCCTCCCGCTGCACCTCGCTGCGCAGAGGAGGCGCGCATTTGGCAACTGCTCCAAGCGCCGTCATATCCTTCTGCGTCAGCAGCAAATAATGCGGACAGGTTTCCACCGTCACCGGCAAACCGCGCCGCTTCGCCCGATCAATCAGCTCCACCGCGTCAAAGCTGCTTATATGGACAAAATGAACTTTGCAGCCCGTCTGCTCCGCAAACAACAGCGCCTTGTTCACCGCCTCCAGCTCGGCAATAATCGGACGCGAGGCTGCGAATGCCTCTGCATCATGGCGGCCGGCTGCTAGAGCCGCATCAGCCAGTTGGGACGTAATGGCGTCACTCTCGGCATGAAGGGCGACAAATCCGCCGAGCGCGGCGATTTTTTTCATCCCCTCATACAGCGTCCAGTCATCAACCTCACGAAATCGCCCCTCCCCTTCGCCGCCGGGATTGGACATAAATGCTTTAAAGCCGACTACGCCCGCTTCGAACATAGGGGCAAGCTCATCCAGCTTCCCTGGGACGAGTCCGCCCCAGAACGTATAATCAACAGCTGAATGGCCTTCTGCCTGGCCTGCTTTCAACGCAAGCGCCTCGGTCGTAACAGTCGGCGGATTGCCATTGAGCGGCATATCAGCGTAGCAGGTTGCACCTCCGGCAGCTAGTGCGGCAGAGCCGCTCGCAAACCCTTCCCAATGCCCCAAATTCGGCTCATTGAAATGTACGTGAATATCGACCATGCCGGGCAGCACATACTGCCCCTCCGCATCGATTCGAGAGCCAGCCTCGGCACCTGCGAGAGACGGCTCCAAGGCGGCAATGCGGCCATCGCGAATGCCAATATCCAGCTTTTTCACTTGGTCAGGCAGCACAACAAAACCATTCATCACGATACAATCATAGTAGGAAGCCATGCGTATCCACCCCTTTTTCCCCATAACATAAGCCTGCGTGTTTACTCTGCTCTTCTAAGTACCGCGATAAGTGCTATAGCCCCCTGGCGCAACAAGCAGCGGAATATGATAATGCGCCTGTGCATCCTTAACGCGAAATCGAATCGGTATTTGCTGAAAAATAAATTCAATAGACGACTCCCGCGCAGCGTCATTATCGCGTGACAAAAAGCTTCCGGCATTAAACACAAGCTCATAGACGCCTGGCTGCATATTCTCGCCAGCAAGCATGGGCGCATCGAGCCGTCCATCCGCATTGGTGGAAGCGGCCTGAAGCAGCCGCCGTTCCCCAGTCTCCTCGCTCAACTGCCACAGCTCTAGCCCCATCCCCGCCGCAGCCTTCCCCGTAGAAATGTCGAGCACATGCGTCGTTATTTTGCCGCTCATGACGAAGCTTCCTCGTTTTCCAAATCCTCGCGGGTAAGCGTGAAGCCTTGGAAGCCGAATGGCGGACGCGGCTCGGTGTAGACAGCGGCTGCATCCTCTTCCGTATGGTCAACCACCGTTTCCCATGTCCGGTTATTCGATTCAAACCGCACCTCCGCCAATTGCGGGAAACGGGTCAAAATACGCAAGCCGACTTGATAAATTAAATATTGAATCGATGGCGTTTTATATTCGTGGAACACATTATGGGTAATATCCCGGATATGCTCAGCCGCAACGTATTGTCCGAAGCCCGTATCTACCGCATGTTCAACGTCTGCATAGCTCCAATAAATATTTAGAAAAATAAAGAGCGGCCGATCATAGCTTTCCGGCAGCGTCGTATATTCATCACGGACAAATCCATAGAAGGAGCTGCCGCTTACTTTAATCAACTGCAAATCAGTAATAGCGCACTCATGCTCGACGATAACCGGAGCGCCCTCTTCGCCGTCGCGGACAAGCTTCATCGAAGCGCTCGCATGATCATTATGGGAACGGCGGTACACAAGAGGGCTATCCACCAGCCCATCGCTGCCATCTGCCACTTCAAGCGTATGGAACGGGATGCGGTCCGCACTCAGCTCGATAGCTTCAATATGCGGATAGCGGCTAAGGAATTGCTTGCTGATGAACGCAAGCAGCCCTTCTGTCGTGCTCCCCTCAAAGTCGGCTGTTTGCCGCAAAATAAAATTTTTCATCGAATCTGTCGCCACAACCTGCGTATTGTCACCTTTAGTGAAGGAGGTGAGCAATGTCTCGCCGCTTACGGCAAATGTAATGTTATGGGCAAAAATAACGTTCGTATCGCCGGTAAAAGCCGATTCTGGGATGGACTTCACCGCCAGTGGCGCTGCATAGGTCCGATAAGTCAATACATCCCCTTTGCCATAATAAAGTGTACGTCCGCTGCCAAGTTTCAACATGTATACCCTCTCCCTTTGCTCTATATCAATTTTGGTATGATTTTTTTAGTCTCACTCTTCTATTAAATCGTTCAGGCGCAAGAAGGTGATGCGGGCGATTTGCCATTTTGCCTCCTCCAGCTCCTCCTGAAGGCTGTTGCCGATTCGCGCTGCCATCGCTTCCTTGATATCGGCTTTGCTTTTGCCACGAACCGCTAAAATAAATGGAAAACCAAACTTCTCCGTATACTGGCGGTTCATCGCTGCAAACTGCTCAAATTCCTCAGGCGTCAATTGGCTTAGTCCCGCGCCCTGCTGCTCTTTTGTGGAATATTCGCCAATGCTGATTCGAGTTGCCAGATCGGGATGTTCGCGAATAAGCACCAGCACCCGTTCTTCTCCCGCTGTATAAGCTGTGTTCACCATGCTCTCATGCAACTGCTCAACTGAGCGGAAGGGTTTATTCTCCCATGCCAGCTCCGCCACCCAAGGCGAATGTTCAAAAATAGCGCCAAGCGCTTCCGTAAATGCCTCACGGCTCATCGTATTTAATAAGTCCAATTTCATGGCGCGTTCCTCCTCCACTCTATCGCCCGCTCTACAGCCCGTTTAATGCCTCCGTAGCCGGTGCAGCGGCAAATATTGCCGGATAGTGCTTCTTCAATTTCATCCTCACTCGGATCAGCATTTCGATCCAGCAGCGCCTTGACCGAAATAATCATGCCAGGCGTGCAATAACCGCACTGAAAGCCTCCCTCTTCTAGAAAAGCGCGCTGCACAGGGTCAATTCCACCATCAGCCGCCCCTATACCTTCAATTGTCGTAATCTGTTTGCCCGCGCATTGGTAGGCCATCGTCAAGCAAGCGTTAATTGGCTTGCCATCCACCAGCACCATGCAGGCGCCGCAGCGGCCAATTTCACAAGACCGCTTCGTCCCTGTAAGGGCCAAGTCGTCGCGCAGCATATTCAGCAGCCGTTTGGAGCCCGCAACTTCAAGCTTCATTTCTTCGCCATTAATGGTACAGGCCAGCTCCGACTGCCCAGTGCCCCGCGTCACTCCCAGCATTTCATGCTTGCTCATCTTTCGCTCACCGCCTCTCCTGCAAAAGCGAAAGCCATTTGAAGCAGCTCTGGCTCAATTGGCAGCTTCGTCACGCGGATACCCACCGCCTGATGAATGGCAGCTGCAATAGCCGGAGCCAGCGTAACCGAGCCTACTTCGCCAATGCCGCGCGGACCATAGCTATCTCCTTGCGGCAAATGCTCAATCGGCTCAACGGTGACCGTACCGCGATGCTCTGCAATCGTTGGCACCAGATAAGTATCTAAATTTTTCGTCATATATTGCCCCTGCTGCATGACCGCATCTTCCGTTACTGCAAAACCAAGCGCCATGCTGCTGCCGCCTTCGATCTGCCCAAGAAAGCCCTGAGGATTCATGACAGGCCCTGCCGCTACCGCATGGTACTGGTCAAGCACCTTCACTCGTCCTGTCAGTTGATTGATCTCAACCTTCACAACAACGGCCGCATACGTATATAAAAAATGGGCTCCTGTTCGCGGGGTATCTGATGTAGGGAACTGAAAGGCAGTCGAACAGCTGATCGGCTCCCCTTCCGCCTCCGCCAGTTCCTTATACGTCAGCAGCATGGAAACGCCTTCTGCCTCATAAATGCCTCCTGCTCCCATAACGAGCACATCGGCTGTTTTTCCCAGCAGCTTCGCCGCCCGCTCCAGCATTTGCGATGTAAACGGCGCTTTCAGATTTTGCAGCGTCTTCCACATCATGCTGGTTGCTCTTGAAGCTGTTGTAGAGCCGCTGTCGGGCACAAGATCGGTATCCCCGATAATCATTCGGATATCGGATTCAGCCAAGCCGAACTGTTCAATTAGCATCAGCTCCAGCGTAGCAAGCAAGCCTTGCCCAAATTCCTCGTAGCCGAATATGGCTTCAATTCGGCCATCGGCCGCCAGCGAGAGCCTGCCGCCTGCCGGATCAGGAATACCTACACCAAGCCCGCCGCCGTGCATGGTAAAGGCTGAACCAATGCCCACCTTTATCCACGGCTCGCGCTCCTCAGCCCTATCCGGCATCCCTCTTTCCTGCCACAAGCCGCTCGCTTCAGCTGCATTCCACACCTGCATGGCGCCTTCGGTTACGACGATCGGCTGGCCGAACGGGCCTGGATCATCAGGCATACGCATATTGATCCGCCGCAGCTTCCAAGGGTCCATGCCAAGCTTTTCTGCCAGCCGATCAAGCTGCCCTTCCAGTGCGAAAATCGCCTGATTTCCGCCAAAGCCGCGGAATTCACCGGACATTCCGTTGTTCGTATAGACGGAATAACCGTCTACTTCCACATGATCGTAGCGGTATGGTCCAAGTACATGCTCAACGGCAAAGTTAAGCACCTCTGCTCCCAGCGTGGCGTATGCGCCAGTGTCGGCGATGATCCGCACTTGATGGGCAAGCAGGCGGCCACTGGCGTCTGTACCGGTTTTCATCGAAATTTTCATCGGATGACGTTTCAGACCGGCGCGGACTGATTCCCATCTAGAATGATGTAGCTTGACGGGGCGGTTTGTTTTTAGCGCCAGCAGCGCGCCATAAGGCTGCACATTCAATTCGTCCTTGCCGCCGAAGGAGCCGCCAATCGGGCTTGAGACGATGCGGATTCGCTCCTGCTTCATCGCGGCAATCCGCGACAATTGCAGACGATCCATAAATCCATGCTGAGTAGGCGAATATACCGTCAACCGCCCATCCTCCTCGGGCACGAACAAGCCGCCTTCGGTTTCCATATAGGTGTGCATCTGTCTCGGCGTGAAATAAGTTTCCTCTACAATATGGGCACAGGCGGCGAACCCGCTGCCTAGCTGCCCTCTATTAAACTGACTGCGGTGAAGCACATTGCCCTGCGGATGAAGCAGCGGCGCATCCTGCAAAAGCGCCTGCTCGGCATCGTCAACAATCGGCAGCAGCTCATAATCGACCTCAATAAGAGAAAGAGCATATTCGGCTAGTTCAGCCGTCTCTGCAGCTACAGCTGCCACCGCGTCACCGACATAACGAACTTTATTTTCACAAAAGACAGGCTGATCCTGAAGGGCAATGCCATAGCGATTCAAACCGGGCACATCAAGATGCGTCAGCACGGCATGGACACCTTCCAACTGCAACGCCTTCTCGGTACAAATGCTGAGGATAAGGGCATGAGGGTGGGGACTTCGCAGAACCCGGCCATAGAGCATGCCCGCTGCCGACATATCCGTCAAATACGCAAGGCGGCCTGTTACTTTCCCCAGCCCATCCGGCCTGATTCGCCACCGATTGCCACTTGTCTCGCGGTTCAACAGCATCGCTATCACCACTCCCCTATGAACGATAAGCTTGCTTGCTTATTTAATTATCATTTGAACTGCATGGCTTTCCACAGCTCTGACACAATCAGATTGGCAGCGGTTTTCTGGCGATAGCTTGCCGAAGCGAACACATCGCCTACCGGATGAAAATGTTCCAAGACCGACGTATAACAAGTCTGGAGCAGCGAATGGTCAAGCTTGCCGCCCTTCAGCAATCGCTCTGTATGCTCAAGCTGCTTTGGCATCGTCTGGCCGCCCCCAACCGCAAGGCGCAAATCAACGATATGCCGCTCGGCACTTACAACGGCGCTTATCGCAACAGTTGCTATTGATGGCGTGAATACTTCGCGGCGGCCAACCTTGTGATAAACATCCAGCCTGTATTGCCCCTCCTGTTCCGATAGATCGACTGGCGGCAAGATAATGGCGAGCAGCAAACGATTTTTCCATGCGTGATTGGCCTGCGCTTCCAACAGCCATTCTGCAAGCGGCTGCTCAAACGCTCCTTGCCCATCGTGCCAGAGGAGCATGGCCTCATATACGATTAACGCTGGAAGTGCGTCGCCTACGCGGGACAGCACATTGCCGCCTAGCGTAGCCAGGTTCCGAATCGATGGGGCAGCGATATTTTTCATCGCAGTTGCCAGCAGTGAATAATGAGTGCATATATGAGAGTCATTTCTGACCTCTGACAGCAGCGCCGCCGCTCCGATCTGACAAATTTGCCGATCATGACTGCTGGAAGCAAGCGTAATCGGCTTTTGCATGCTGGAAATACCGCTAATAACGATCAAATGACCAGGCATACGGGCAGTTCCCGCTTCCCACCACGTACGAAGCAGCGTACCGCCAGCAACGAAAACGCCTTCCGCGCCAAGCTGCTGTTTAAGCGTGCAAGCTTCCGCAGCATTACTTGGCTGCCATACGACGGGAGACTCCGGCTTCGTTTGTTTATCCATGGCCATCGCTCTCCCTCCTGTTCCAAAAACCAATAGCAGCCTGCAAGCTGTCCTCATCATCTATATCATGAAGCGCAAAATCTTGTTCCCCGTTTAAATCTAGTACTGCCCCTTTATACTTGCCTGTGGAGGCAAACAGCCGTCTTGCGCCTTGGTCACCCTCAAGCTCCTCCAGAGCGGAAAACATCGTTGCTCGCAGCAGCGCCGGAGGCATCGTTGCCGATCCATCGCTGTATGCCGCATAATCAAGCGTGGAATTGTGCTCCAGCGCCTCAACCAAGCGCTCTGCCATCCTTGCCGTCACAAAAGGCTGGTCAGCTAACGCAATCAGGACGGCATCCGTATGTGGATATTGAGCAAGCAGCGCTTCAAGACCACTGCGCAGCGAGCGGGACATTCCCTGCGCCGAAAGCGGGCATTCTTGCTTGTGCAGCTGTGCTGCGCGGCAAGCCCGCTCCAGTTCAGGAGTGTCCAGCCATTCCATTTCGTCGTTGCTTCGGTGAACGACGATCCAGCTTTTAATGGCACTATTTAATAGAGCATGAAGCGCCTGGCTGCCAAGCATTGCTCCCGGCGATAAAGGGAGCCTCAGCTTCGGCTGCTTCATCCGGCTGCTGAGGCCAGCCGCCAAATAAATGCCTGACACCTTCATCGCGAATCGCCTCCCTACTTTTCGCACGATACGCTGCCCGTACCTGTATAAGCTCGGAAACGATGCTTAAGGCAATTTCGTATGGTCCCTCTGCCTGTATCGAAAGTCCGATCGGTGCATAAACATTTTCAGGAAGCGTCCCTTCGCCAAATAACTGCTTGATCCGCTTACGCGAGCCCATAACGCCGATGTATATCGGCTGTGCTTCCAATGCCAGCTGAATCAGTTGATAATCGTAGTGGAGCTGATGGCTGCATACGATGAAAAAGTCATTTCTATTAAATTGCAGCTTGGAGGCAAGCTCCTCAGGCTTTCCAGTTACTCTCGCCACGCTAAACCAGCTATTATCCTCACTTTCCGGGCTTATCTGTGTACGCCAATCCGCCACAACCACATGAAATCCGCAGCCTGGAAGCATCGTGCAAAGCGCCTTCGCATCTGGTCCTGCCCCAAACACAATCGCCCGTGGTCGCGGCTCCAGCTTCGTCGAAAATGTCCCCGCCTCTTCTATAAGATCAGCTCCAGCTTGCCAGCTATTGCGAGATTCGCTTGCCGCTGAGGCAGGCCCTAATCTATAAACGATGCCCGTGCAATTGCCATTGCCAGCCTTCGGCCAGCTTCTATTCACAACAACCGCTTCTCCTGCCCGAAGCCTCTCTCTTGCTTGAAGCAGCTGATCTCTGAGTGCTGTCGTTACAGGCTCCAGCAGCACATGGATAATGCCGCCACATCCGATCGTATCGCCCCACATGATGTCCTCTTCCGGCTGCATATTATAGATAATGATTTCAAAAGCTTCGGCAGAGCACACGCGGCTAACCCGCTCCTGTAGATCTGCCTCCAGGCAGCCTGGGCTGATACTGCCCGTCTTCGTTCTATCCAGCCTCAGCAGCATGGCTGCCCCTTCCTTGCGGTAAGCATGGCCCTCTACTCGTATAATCGTTGCAAGCGCGGCCGGCTGCTCAAGCTTCACAATTGAATCCAGCACTTCGTGCATATCCACAAGCAGCCACCGCCTCTTTTTTAAAACGTTATGATGAAATGAAGTTCTGGCCTACAGCCTAAATGCTACAGCCTTGCCAGCAGTCCCTTAAGCGAACGGTCTGCTTCCCGCAGCACAAGCGGCTTGTCAATCGTCTTCATTATGCGTTTCTCCATGACGATTTGTCCGTCAATAATGACGGTATCCACGTCGCCGCGGGTTGCTGCATAAACAACACGCGAGAACCAGTCTGCATCATAGGACGGATACACATGAAAGTCTTCCAAATCAAGCATTTGCAAATCCGCTAGCTTGCCTTCCTCTAAGCTGCCAATATCCTCTTCCATGCCAAGCACCTTTGCCCCGCCCATCGTAGCCATCCGCAGCACCGTGCGCGCATCCATGACCGTTGGGCCATGCTTCACCTTCTGAATAAAAGCGGTCAGCCGCATTTCCTGATACATATCCAAATTGTTGTTGCATGCTGCGCCATCTGCCCCGATGCCAATATCGATGCCTTCGCGCAGCAGCTCGGGAATTTCCGCAATGCCCGATGCCAGCTTCATGTTGGAGCCGGGGCAATGGGTAACTTTAACGCCTCGCTCCTTAATAATCCGCTTCTCTTCCTCATCGAGCCAAATACTGTGGGCCAAAATCAAATTCGGCCTTGCCAGCCCGATATGATCCAAATAAACGACGTTGCGCTTGCCGCGTTCCGCTTCTACAATCGCGATTTCTCCCGTATTTTCGGAAGCATGGGTATGCACCTTGACCTTATATTGCTCGGATAAATCGCGTACCCCAATGAGCAGCTCCTCTGTACAAGACACAACGAACCTTGGGCAAAAAGCATATTGGATGCGGCCGTCGCCAGCGCCATTCCATTTCTCAAGCAAGTCGACGCTTTGCTGCAGCGATTGCTCTGTATTTTCCTGAAGCGCCAGCGGCACTTCCGTGCCATGGTCCATCATCACCTTGCCAGAAATGGCGCGAATGCCGCTCTCTAATATCGCCTGGAAAGCCGACTCGGTATGATGCACCGTCTCCATATCCAAAATCGTCGTCGTCCCGCTGCGGATCAGCTCGCCTATGCCCAGCATCGCGGAATAATAAACCGAATCGGGGCTGTGAGCTGCCTCTAGCGGCCAAATCCGCTCACGCAGCCATTCAATTAAAGCCAAATCATCTGCACGCCCGCGAAATAACGTCTGGCATAGATGTATATGTGTTTGTACGAAGCCCGGCAACACAACTTTGCCATCAGCCTCAATGATCCGATCTACTCCATCCGCCGCGATCTCCCCGCCAATCTGAGCAATACGCTTGCCGCGAATGAGCAAATCACCCGTAAAAATATCGCCACGTTCATTCATCGTCATTATCGTTGCGTTGCGAATAAGTATAGTTGTCATTGAATTGCCCTCTTTCAAGTTTGAGTCATGTTTTATAACATAATAAAGCACCAAACCCGATTTATCAATAGTATATGTAATTAAACTTAACATGTTGTCGTGGGTGAATGCCTGAAATACACTAAATACACCGCTTTCAAAGTAAAATATGACATGAGCAAGCTTCTATCGTTCCAAATTCCCCTTACAATTAACTGAAAAACACGCGCTATCGTTCGCCTTTTCAAGTATAATCAGCAATCGCCACTCCATCGCCTTCCATGCGAGCCTATTGAAATAAACAGATTGATCCCCTATTATGTAACGTTCTGCCGCATAGTTCTCTCGATTCTTTATGTCTACTATAATTAACTGAAATACAATGCTTATGTTAAAATAGGATGAAAAAGGGGGCGTCACTGCTGGAAAAACAAAAAGTAGTAATTATAGGAGCAGGAATAGTCGGAGCCTGTATGGCCTATCAACTAGCAAAACGAAATCAGGATGTAACCGTTATTGAACGACACACTACCGCAGCTCGTGAAGTTACAGAAAAATCATTTGCCTGGATACATACAACACATAGGGTGGCTCCGCAGTACAGACATTTGTATGACAGTGCTTCAGAAGAATACCTTGCATTACAGCAAGAGCTATCCGAATTACAAATTCAATGGCATGGAGCATTAACGTGGGGCGATTCGAGCCTAAATGAACAAATCCACCTTCAAAAATTAAACCGAGAGCAGATTGAGGCATTGGAACCGAATCTGAAGGAGTATCCGAACGATGCGATGTTTGCCAATGATGAAGGAGCAGTAGATCCGATCGGATTAACGGAACTATTGTTAAGAAAAGCACAGGAATACGGAGCAAAGGTACAGTTTGATACCAACGTTACACAACTGCAGCAAGAAAATTCACGCTTAATAGGCGTACATACATCCAAGGGGTTTATGGAGTCTGATATTGTGGTATTGGCCGCGGGTACAGGCGTATCCGAACTTTGCAATCCGTTAGGTTTCCCCATACCAGTAACGCCGTCACCTTCCATTCTGATTCGGATGAAGACCTCGAGTAGATTAATACACACACTAATCTCGAATGCGCAGTTTGAAGCGCGTCAGCTAACCGATCATTCATTGCTAGCTGCGGAAGATTATATCGATGATTCGGAGGAAAATGGGCCCGAGGCCGTGGGCAAACGTGCCTTCGAGACGCTGCGTCGCAGTCTGAAGGGTGGGGAGCAATTGGAGCTGGAAAGCATCAAAGTTGGGTTGAGACCAATGCCAGAGGACGGCTATCCGATTGTAGGCTTTCATAATCAGATGAAGGGACTTTATGTGACGGTGATGCATTCTGCCATTACTCTGGCTCCGCTAATTGCGCGTCTAGCTGCAACTGAAATAATCAATCGAGAATCAAGATGCGAACTAGAGTCTTGTCGTATTTCCCGATTTAAGCAGTAGAGTTATAAAATTGCCAACTTAAAATCATTTATGATTTCAACATCAAAACTCATTAACCAAAATCGACGAGCTATCATAAATGTTCAGATGCTGCCTAATGTTCGGAAATTCCTAATCGCAATAAAAAAAGCATCTTTGTGTTCAAATTTGTGAACACAAAGATGCTTTTGCTTGAATTTGCTTGCTGCATTCGCTAGCTTTTCTTCTCTGGCATTGGCATAAACAGCAAATTGATTGGCAAGTTGCTGCCGGATGCCGGCGAGAATACAATCGTTACCGCTTCTGATGAGCTGCCCGTCCGGTACAGAACACCCGCCTCACCATTGTTCGCTAGGAAGGAATTATTCGTCGTCAGAACAACATTGTTGTTAACGAGGAAGGCACCGCCGTAATGTCCGCCACGCGGGTTCAAGGCAATGAGCGTATTAGGCTGAACATTGAACAGCTTCACGACGTATACGACGCCATAATTTCCTTCATTGTAAATCGTTGCACCTGTAAGCTTATCGATCGTTGTAAGGCGTGTATCCACTACTTTATCGCCAAATACCATACGGCCTGGCTGTGCGCCTACTGGCTGGGTCAGGTTGATCGTACGATCAGCCTTTTCGAATGTGCCGCGAATGTGAATGCCATCCGGTTCCAAGTATGGCAGCAGTGGAAGCTCGGACAGAACATCCTTGCCGTCATCAATAATGACGTAGCTGAATTTGATTGGACCTGAGGTCGAAACATCCGCCATCATCGTCAATACGCGGTCCGGCGAAATTTTCAAATCGCTGAGCTGCTTCAAAATAAGACGGCTCTCGCCCGCTGGAATCGTTGTAATATCGTTCATGACCGGATTCATGCGCGAGGTCAAATATTTGCTAATGGAAGATTTGCCTGTTGCCGATACATACAGCGCAGGACCGCCAATACCGACGCGCTGTGTCTGAACCGTCGCTTCCTGATTGGTCTCGTTCGTAGCAACGATGTACATGCGCACATTGTTTAAACGGTTGTTTACATTATGTGACATCAAGCGAACGTTGCCTGAAGCCGAATCCGTATAATACACGCCTTCATTGACAATTCGCTCTGGACTGTTGCTGCGAAGCAGAGTCTGCTGTCCATACTCTGTCAATGAATAAGGAATGACATCATAATTCAGAACGGAAGATCCATTAATCGAGAAGCGCTCTCCCGGCGGCGTAAATAACATGCCAAAATCCTGCTTGGAATATAGCTCCTGATCTTCAATCATAATGGAGAGCGAATATTCATTGCTTGCCCCATGCTTGTCCGTTACTTTCAAGGAAATGGTCTGCGGGCCCGGCTCGAAAAAGCCTTGCTCCTTATTCGTCCAGTTGGTGCTCGTAATCGCATTTTCTTCGTCGCTGCTGAGGTCGGTATATTCAATTGGCTCGCCCATCAAGTAGCTCGTTTTGTTAGTGACGAACTTCGCTACTGGAGGCAAATTCGGTTGAAGCACTTCAAGCGTTACCGAATATGGTTCACTCCAGACGCCATCCGAATCTTGAACCCAATGAGTTACCGTATACATGCCCGGCTGGTCAAACATCGACAAATTGCCTTCCCAGCGCTCGTCCACAATGGGAGTGCTGCTGCTCGCCTGGTTCGTATAAGTCACCTGTGTTTCATTTGCATAAATGACTTTAGGACTTACTGTAAATGTTGCGACTGGCGCAATCTTGAACGTCCAAGCCAGCGTAATTTTTTTCTCCGCCTTGTTCACCTTCATCGTGATGCCCTGCGGCTGCAGCAGCGTACGAAGCGGAATCATCAGCGTTCCCTTCAAGTTATAAGGAGCTCCAGTAAACGGCTGTACCGCTCCATTCACATTGTAGGAGGATTTGCCAATGGCATAACGAAGCACGTTTTTTTCTGTCGTCAGCACATACTCCTTGGCTACCTTGTCGTATACGATTTTGCCGCCGAGCCGCTCTGCGAGCGAGCGCGCCGAAACGTACGTCGTGCCTTTCAGCTCGGTTACCGGCTGCGTAGCTGTATACAGCGTGCCATTGTGATACATTTTATTCGACTTTTGAAGCAGAACGAGCTGCTCTTGACCTAGGACATTTTGCGCTGCTTCCGCCTGAATCGGCACAGCCAAGGTAAAGACAAAAAGGAATACGAGTGCAAATAAGCTGACTTTTTTAAGCATGTGAATCTCCTTTTCCAAAATAAATTGCGATTTCTCTACATATCCGCCAAAAGTTTGGACGCAATATAATCTGAAAAGTTGCACTCTGCCTATTATTTATGACAAATATTTTAAGAAGCGTGCTTCGTTTCCTGTCGTTCTGCAGAAGAAATACGTGGTAATGCTAGCGATACTGCACCGACGACGAGGGACAAAACGACCACAATCGTAAAGATCTGGTGCAAGCTTTCCTCCAGCAATAGCGGATCAATAATGTTCGTGCTGCCAGTGTGCAGCAGCAGGCCGAATAAAGCGATTCCGATTGTCTGGCCGAGCGTGCGTATAAAGTTATTCGTTGCAACCGAGGCACCGCGCATTTGCCGCTCTACAGCGGATGACACGGATATCGTACAACTGGTTAGCGCAAGCCCAAAGCTTAAGCCCGTTAAAAACATATACAGCATAAACCAAGCAATCGGCGTCGTGGCATTCAGGAACATAAAGCCCAAACTTCCCAATAAGAGGGAAAATGCGCTGATTAGCGTTATGTTTCTAAGCCCAATTCGCGAAATCCATGTGCCTGCGAGAATCGAGCCGAGCGGCCAACTGACCGAAAGCGGAATCATCGCCAAACCGGAATAGGTAGCGCTTTTACCATATACGCCTTGCAGCCAGAGCGGCAAATAAAAAATAATAACGACATTGACGACGCATAGCAAAAAGCTGAGCAAATTCACCATGCTGATGGTGCGGTTTTTGAACAAAACAAGCGGTATCAGCGGCTCCTGCACACGCTTCTCAATGTAGAAGAATAGCGTCATCAGCACCGCAGCCCCTGCAAAAAGCAGCCCGATCTCCGTATAGCTGGCACCCTGCTCGCCCGTCTCTGAACGCAGCAGTGTCAAGGCATAGAGAAAACAGAACATCCCTACCGCAAACGTGCCAATTCCGCCATAATCAATCGATCGCTTCCGCTTCTCATAGGCTTCCTTCAAAGTAGAGCCCAGCAGAAACATCGCCACAATGCCAAATGGCAAATTCATATAAAATATCGCCCGCCACGAGACAAAATCGACTAGCAGCCCGCCCAGCAAAGGACCCGATATACCAGCTATTCCCCAAATGCTCGACATCCAGCCCTGCACCTTCGCTCGCTGCTCATAAGCATATAAATCACCGATGATCGTATAAGGAATCGTCGTGAGCGCACCAGCCCCCAGCCCTTGAATCGCGCGAAAAATAATAAGCTGCGTCATCGTCTGCGCAAGGCCCGACAGCATTGAGCCGCATAAAAAAATTGCAGCCCCGATCATAAACATATTTTTGCGGCCGAATAAGTCTGACAGCTTGCCGTAAATCGGCGTCGTGACGACCGTAGCTAGCAAATAAATCGAAATAACCCAGCTATACTGCTGGGTTCCTTGCAGCTCTCGCGTTATGCTCGGCATAGCCGTACTGACGATCGTCCCTTCGATCGCTGCCAGAAAGGTCGCAACGAACAGCGCGATAGTAATGCTGCGTGTATTGCCTGTTTTGATCATAGTCGCTCTGCTTCCTTCCCTTAACAACAAACACGCCCCTTATGAAGTTTTCATAAAGGAGCGCATCTGTGATTGATTTAAATAAGCATTGCTTGCGATCCGAAAAATATACCGATCCCTGGCTGAATCAGACGTTTTCCAAAACTGCTCGTCTGCAAACAGGCGCATGAGCAGCCATTCCGTCGCTTTCGCCGCCTGCTGTTCGTCCTGTAATAGCTTTAGGCATATCGTGTAGCATATAGACTCGCATTGTCTTAAACGATTTATTTTATATTGAAAATCCATCATAGTAATTGGAATCCCCCGGTCATATGTTTAGGTCACTCATCGTTACTATGATAGCGGAAACAATACGTTTAAAAGTTACGAAATGTTTAAGATGGTCAAGCGTAAACGGCTGTCTCCGTCCTCTGGCGGCAAAGCTTCCGTTTCGCGTAGAAATATAGAGAAAGGATCGGAAAATCATATGCTTTCCTATATTTCAAGCGTAAACGGCTGTCGCCGTCCTCTGGAGGCAAAGCTTCCGTTTCGCGTAGAAATATAGAGAAAGGATGGAACAAGCATATCCTTTCCTATATTTCCAAAAAGCGTAAGCGCTTCAGCGCAAATTATGCTTTACGGGCAGCATAGGCCATACATGCAGCAATCCAGCGCTCTGCCATCAGCGGATTTGAGGCAAAATGAAAGTGCGTATAGCCTGCGACCAGCTGCGCGAGCTGCGCCCCTTCCTGCTTCACGCCGCGTCTGCCCTTTGTCTCGTAGGCCGGCTCCAGTCCTTCACTATCGGTACTGGGCACATAAACCGAATAATGAAATTCATGTCCACGCGCCTCGTCGCCTTCCGGCAGCAGAAAATTAGCGCCCAGCCCCTTTGCCTCCCGATAGCCTAACGCGGCAAGCTTGCCTTGCATGACTACGCTTCCTGGCAGCACGCCAGCCATCGCATAGCTATTGCCGCTCGTATCGGTAAGCTGCTCCGTTAAATACATATAACCGCCGCATTCGGCAAGCGTCGGCATGCCGCCAGCAATAGCGTCCTGCACCGACTGATGAACGTGCTGCTGCTGCGCCAGCTGCTCGGCAAATTCCTCTGGAAAGCCTCCGCCAATATACAAGCCCGACACTTCATCCGGCACAGCTTCCCCTGCAAGCGGCGAGAAGTATACAAGCTCGGCACCATACGCCTCCAGCAGCTCAAGATTATCCGGATAATAAAAATGAAACGCCGCGTCCTTGGCAACCGCCATTCGCACGCTGCCCTCGGGATTTCTCCTCTCGAATAAGGAAGTACCCGCTGCTGCTCCACGAATGACCGGCGCTTCTGCTAGCGCAAGCACGTGTTCAAGATCAACCGACGCTTCGCACATCGCCGCCAGCTGGTCAAATAACGGCGACAGCTCGCCCCGCTCAATCGAAGGGACTAAGCCCAGATGACGCTCAGGTATATGAAGCTCGCTGCTGCGCTTGAAATAACCGACGACTGGAATGCCGCACTCCTGCTCGATGGCCGCTTTCACAATCTCATAATGGCTGTCGCTGCCCACCTTGTTCACAATGACGCCGACGATGCGCACATGGTCATCCAGCGCCTGAAAGCCCTTCACAATGGCTGCCGCACTGCGAGCCATGCTTTGGCAGTTGACGACCAGCAGCACGGGACAGTCCAGCAGCACGGCAAGCTCAGCGGTGCTGCCTTCGTTCGAAAGCGGATTTTTGCCATCATATAAGCCCATCACACCTTCAATGATTGAAATATCCGCCGTGCTCGCAGCACGCGAATATATTTCCTTCACCGTAGCGGGCGGACACATCCAGCTGTCCAGATTGCGTGACTGCCGTCCTGTCGCCGCCGTATGATAGGTCGGATCAATGTAATCGGGCCCGCTCTTGAAGCCTTGTACCGCTAGTCCTCTGCGCGCTAAAGCAGCCATCAGCCCGACGGTAGTCGTCGTTTTGCCAACTCCGCTGCCCGTTCCGGCAATAATGATTCTTTTTTGCGTTGCTATCGTCATAACGTGTGAATTCCTTTCTTTAAGGACTTGTGGCAAGGTGAAACGGCTGTCGCCGTCCTCTATCTAGCGGCACAGCGCGTTTCATTCGAGAAATATAGAGAAAGGATCGAGCAATCATATACTTTCCTATATTTTAAAAAAAGCAGTGCTGCACGGCTTATGCGAATGGAATAAGCCCAATTGAAATCGTGACATTGCCGGATTTTTGCTTGCCCAGCAGCAGCTCATTGTTTTTCGTATAACGCTTTACCGCAGGCTCGCTTACTCCGTAAGCTCCAGTAAATTTAAATACCGTTTCGGAGGGCTCGCTGATTTCCTCTTCGTTCAGCTCCGCAGGCGTATACGTCACCAGCGGCCAGCCGTATTTGGCGCATACCGCAAGCAGACCTTCTTCATCCTTTTTGAGATCAATGGTGCAAATCGCCTTGACGCTCCGAATCGAAGCCCGAATGCCTTCCAAAGCAGAAACGATAACCGCCTCGATTTCCTCTGCTGGCGTTCCCCGATTGCAGCCCACGCCAAGCGCCAGCACCTTCGGACGATAAAGCACGCCGTTATCCAGCAGCTTCTGCTCATCTGCCTCCAACAGGCGGTGCGTGACTATGAGCGCCGCATTAGGCGCGGCCGCCTCCGCTGCGGCAATGGAGTCGTAAATAACTAGATTAGGAGGCATCGGTGTATCATGCATCCACCAGTTCCGCTCGCCTGACTCCTGCACAATGGCAACGGGCTCTTCATTGACGACAGCAGCGCTGACAGGTGTCAGCTTTGCATCGCTTTCCCACTCCCAGCCAAAGCGCCGCCCGAACAAATCGACTGGCAGCGTACGCTGTACATCCGATGCCGTCGTCAGCACTGGACGCGCGCCAATAGCTGCTGCCGTCTCCCGCGTCAGCTCATTCGCTCCGCCGAGATGGCCGGACAGCACGCTGATGACATGCTCCCCCTTATCATCAATAACGACGATGCCGGGGTCCTTCTTCTTGTCCTGCAGCAATGGAGCAATCATTCGCACAACTGCGCCAAGCGATATGATACAAATAATTCCTTTATATTTCGGAAACAATGCAGGAAACAGCATGCGCACCGAGCCATTAAACAGCTGAATGCCGCGGCTTTGTTCATCGCCTGCTTCGAATTTGCCCATATAATACAAGTCGACTGCGCCCATATTTTCCAGCAGCCGTCTGCCTGTCTGCACGCCATGCTTCGTAATCGCAACTACCGCATATTCGTGCTTCTGGCGAATTTCCGGGATGACGCCTTCTTCCAGCTGAATGATCGCGCTCATTCCGGCTTCACTCCTCTGCGGAAGCGGTGCGTGAACGTTTTGTCATACAGCTTCGAACGGTGCGCGTCCTTGTTGTGCAGCTCCGGATCAAGCGCCCAGCCGGCCAAAATCATCGCATGCGCACGAATGCCATGCTCGCGCATCGCATTGTCAAGCTCCGCAAGCGTTGTGCGGATAATTAATTGATCCGGCCAGCTCGCTCGGCGAACGACAGCGATTGGCGTCTCGTCTTCCCAGCCGGCATCTTTAAATTCCTGCACCACTTTGCGCGTCAGCGTAGCGCTGAGGAAGAGCGCAATCGTACAGCGATGCGCCGCCAAATCCTTCAGCTTCTCCAGCTCAGGCACAGGTGTCCGTCCTTCTGCCCGTGTCAAAATGACCGTTTGCGTCAGGTCAGGTATCGTCAGCTCAGCCCCAACCGCAGCAGCGGCAGCGAATACCGAGCTAACGCCCGGCACGATTTCACAATGGATGCCTTCGCGTTTAAGCAGCACCATCTGCTCCAAAATAGCCCCATACATCGCTGGGTCGCCAGTATGGATGCGTGCTACGCTTTTCCCCTGCTTTACCCGGTCTACGATGATGCCAACCATTTCGTCCAAATCCATGCCGGCGCTTTTCAGCACCTCGGCTTCGGGCTTGGCTTTCGCAATCAGCTCTTCATTAACAAGCGAATCGGTATACATAACGACATCTGCCGCTTGCAGCAGCTTGAGCCCTTTTACTGTAATGAGATCGGGATCGCCGGGACCCGCTCCAATAATATGTACGATCATTTTCTCACCACCATTAATGTCAAGTATTCAAGCTCGCGCCCTTGCAGCTCTTCGACATCCATCCATACCTGCTCCTCGGATGATGTAACCTTCGTCAACACATAAGCGTTCTTAACCAGCTTCAGGTCGCGCAATACGGTCAGCATCAAGTCCAGCACTTTCGCCACTTTAATGAATACGACGCAGTCATGGCGCTCAATTGCCGTACGCATCGCTTCATAGCTTGGCGTTGCCGGAACAATCGCCACATGCTCATCGCCGTCGGCAAGCGGAATGCCAAGGCGGGAAGCCGACGCATTAAACGAAGAAATGCCGGGAATCGCCTGCATTTCCACTTCTGGGTGGCGCTCGCGCATAAGCCGCATCAGGTGGATATAGGTGCTGTAGATCATCGGATCGCCTTCCGTAACGAACGCCACATCGCGGCCTTCGCTAATCGGCTGCCATACCTGCTGCACCGTCTTCTCCCACTGGCGCTCCAGCGATTCGCGATCCTTCGTCATCGGAAAGGTCAGTCCGAGCATTTCCTTCTCCGCTGCATTTACATACAGTTCAGCTATCGTCAGCGCGTAGCTTTTGGCGCCCATTTTTTTACGCGGGTACGCGATAACCGGGCATTCCTTCATAAGCCGAAAAGCTTTAACCGTAATCAGCTCCGGGTCCCCTGGTCCAATTCCAATTCCATATAATTTGCCGAGCTTAGTCATTGCTGCTTTCCTCCTCGGTGAGTGTCTCTGGCTGCTTCCAAGCTGTAATTAGAAAAATCGGATTAAGCGCATCAAAACGCGTCAAATCGAGTATCGGTTTGCTGCGCGACAGCTGCGCCAGCGTAATATCGGTTTTAAAGCCTTCATCCTCAAAAGCGCTCATCGCTTTGCCCATCGTCTCAATCGTTGCCGCATTCACGACGATGCGTCCGCCTTCCTTGAGCCGCGTGCAGCAAATATGCAGCAGCTCGCGCAGCTCGCCGCCGCTGCCGCCGATAAATACAGCATCGGGATCAGCGAATGTGTCCAGACCAACAGGCGCGCGTCCCAGCCGCGTCGTCAGGTCGGTTCTGAATTTCCGGGCATTCTCCACACAATTGGCAAGATCGCCTTCGTTCTTCTCTATGGCATATACATCGCCTTGGCGGGCAATCCGTGCAGCCTCAATCGCCATGGAGCCTGTGCACGTGCCAATATCCCAAACCGTGCTCGTCTCCCTGAGTTGCATAGCCGCAAGGCTAAGCACGCGGATTTCACGTTTGGTAATTAGCCCTTTGTCCGGCTTCCGCTGGGCAAATTCGCTATCAGCAATACCTAGCGGCCACGAAGGGCTCGGCCCTACACGCTTCAAAATCAATACATTCAGCGGAGAAAATTCCGCCTCCGCAAGCTCGCCCAGCTCATACCACCCCGTGCGCTCATCCGCTCCACCTAAATTTTCAGCCAAAAAAGCTTTATATTCAGTCATGCCAAAGTCGAGCAAGTAGCGGGCAATAACGCTGGGGTTGTTCTTATCGTCGGTCAGCAGCGCAATCTTCGCTTTGCCGTCGATACGCTGCGCCAGCCCCTTGATGCTCTTGCCGTGAACGCTTGTCAGCAGCGCATCATGCCAGCTTTCGCCCATTCGCGCAAATGCAAGCTGCACCGAGCTGTGCGCCGGATAAATGTCCAGCTCCACCTTGCCGGCCAAATAACCGCCAATGCCATAAAACAACGGATCGCCGGAAGCGAGAATGACCGTCCGTCTGCTCTCCGCCTGCAGTTGCTTTGCCAGGTCAGCCAGGCCGCCTTTAATGACCATTTTCTCGCCCGCATATTGTGGAAAAAAGGCTAAATGGCGCTCGCCGCCAACTAGTACTTCACTCTCTTGAATCCAGCCTTCATAAAGCGACGGCAAGCCTGACGCTCCGTCATCGCCAATGCCGATCATTTTGATTTTGTTCCCCAAGCCTATCTCCCCCGATCCTTTGCTGCCGTGCAGCTTAAATGCAGCTTAAAAACGCTATTGTTCAGCTCTTCCTAACAGCTGGGCTTTCATCGATATAATGACCGTCTCGACGATAAGCTGCCCGCCAGCTTCCTTCTTGCTGTGATAGCAGCACAGCTCGCTCATCCGTTCGAAAAAAGCATCGATGCCGCGCTCCTGCATCATATCTCCAACCTGTGAGGCGGTGTTCGCGCCGCGAATTTCTTCCACAAGGCCTTCGGGAACAGCTGCATATTCTGCTATTTCAGCGAGAAAGCCAAAGTCGACAGGCGCGCTTTTGGAATGCACCATCATGACGCCCTGTGCCACCTTCGAAAACTTGCCCATCATGCCGACTAGCGTTACTTTGCGAATATGCTTGTTTCGGGCCATTTTCAGCGAAAAGCCGATAAAATCGCCCATCTCGATAAAAGCCTCCTCCGGCAAATCGGGATACAGCTCCATCCCAAACTTTTCCGTTCGGCCACCTGTCGATAAAACAAGATGGTCGCAGCCGCTGACGGCTGCGACATTAATCGCTTGCGCGACGCTCGCTTTATATGCTGAGGTCGAGAATGGCACAACGGTGCCTCTCGTCCCGAGTATGGAAATTCCGCCTAAAATGCCGAGGCGCCCATTTAACGTTTTGAGCGCGATCCGCTCGCCTTCCGGCACAGAAATGACGACGCTTACGCCCCGCCCCTCCAGCTCGAAGCAGCGCAGCACCTCTTCCACCGCTTCATGAATCATGCGGCGCGGCACCGGATTAATGGCGGCTTCGCCAACCGGCACGGGCAGGCCAGGCTTCGTTACCCGTCCAACCCCAATGCCGCCATCTAGCAAAACACCTTCGCCGTCATGCCATTTGACCTCCGAAAAAATGCTCGCGCCATGCGTAGCATCCGGATCATCGCCGCCATCCTTAATAACTTCTGCTATTGCGGAATCTCCGGTCAGCTCACAGCTTACAATGGTAAAAGTGACCCGCTCGCCAATCGGCAGCACAATTTCCGACTCGGTCTGCTGCTCGCGCAAAATCAGCGCTGTCAGCGCCGCTTTCGTCGCGGCAGTCGCACACGAGCCTGTCGTATAGCCATGGCGAAGCGGCTTATCCTCTTTCTTGTCCACGCTTTTTACACTTGGCGCTCTGCCAGCAGGGAAATCGCGTTAACCGCAGCCACGGCAACCGGGCTCCCGCCCTTTCGTCCGAGATTCGTAATGAACGGAATGTCCAGCTTGGCAAGCTCCTCCTTCGATTCTGCTGCCGATACGAAGCCGACAGGCACGCCAACGATAAGGCCAGGCTTGGCTTCGCCATTTTTCACCAGTCTAATTAGCTCCAGCAGCGCCGTAGGTGCGTTTCCAATCGCATAAATTCCGCCGTCCGCTTCACGAATCGCCTTGCGAATGGAAATAATCGCCCGGGTCGTATTGAGGCGCTTCGCCTCCTCCATTACATCTGCATCCGATATGTATACGCGCACGTCGCCGCCAAACTTCTCAATGCGCGGCTTGCTGATGCCAACCTGAACCATCTGCACATCGGCAACTACAGGCTTGCCCGCAAGAATCGCCTTAATGCCCGCCTGAACCGCATCCTTATGAAACATCATGCTGCGCCCCAGCTCAAAGTCTGCCGAAGCATGAATAACGCGCTGAACAACAGCATATTGCTCATCCGTGAACGGGTGCTCCCCAAGCTCCTCGGTAATCATTTCAAAGCTGCGTGCTTCAATTTCCTGCGGCTGTACAGTAAGCGGTTTAAAATCCGTCATAAAATCCATGTTTTTCGCTCAGCTCCTTCAATCTTGATCTAACGTTTATTTATTTCAACATTTCCTTTAATGTATCACTTATTTCGTCAAAGCGCGAAAAAACATGCCCATAGGCAAGCTTAGGGCGCCCAATAATAATTGTCTCAATACCCATTTCAAGTGCGGCTTCCAGCTTCTCATCCACAGAACCGACCTTGCCGCTCTCCTTCGTAATCATCAGCGTCACGCCGAATTGCTCATAAAGAGCGCGGTTGAGCGCTTTGGAAAATGGCCCTTGCATCGCAACGATATGCTTTTGCGGCAGTCCCAGCGCTTCGCATTTTTCCATATTGTCGAGGCGCGGCAGCATACGGGCGATCAGCGTCACGTTAGGCAAGCCTAGCAGACGCTCGGTAAAAACCTGGAGCGTTTTGCTGCCTGTCGTCAGCATCACGACGCCGCCCTTGGCAGCCGCCATTTCGGCTGCTTCGGCATAATCATCCGCATACTGAATCAGCGGCTGTCCATCAAAGGTCAGGCTCTCGCGCTCATAGCGAATATATGGCACCGATGCTTGCTCGGCCGCCGCCATTGCATTGCGATGCGCTTCCTCGGCAAAAGGATGGCTGGCATCAACGACAGCCTGTACCTGATTTCCCTTCAGGTAAGCAGCCATCTCGTCTGCGGTCAGCCGACCTACTCGCACGTCAAGCCCGGCTTCCTTCAAGCTGCCTGCCGCACTATCGGTCACGACCGAAGTCAGCACACTATAGCCCTGCGCCTTAATTTGTACGGCAAGCTCCCTCGCATCGCTTGTTCCACATAGCATAAAAATCATTGCTTAACCCTCCCCGACAAGCGTAGCCGCCTTGGACGGATCATTTTTCTTCTGCGAATCTTCCTTGGCATCATCGGCAGCAAGCTCACCGATTTCAAGATGCTCGTGCTCGTGGTGATCATGGTCATGTTGGTCATGATTATGCTCGTGCGTATGGCCCTCATGATGCTCGTGATCATGCGCATGGTGATCATGATCGTGACGATGGTCATGGCCGTGGTCGTGTGCATGATCATCATGACCATGGTCGTGATCATGATGATCATGGTGGTGGTCGTGATGGTCGTGATCGTGATCATGGTGGTGGTGATGGTCATGATCTTTCATCGCTTGCAGGCGGAACTGGCACATATCGCAGTTCATCTTCACTTCGTCCTGCAGCGCTTCTGCTGCGCGGTCTTTCAAAATCTCTTTAAGCAGCGGGTGGAAGCCGAAATATTCTGCAAGCACAAATTCCGTATCCGGATATGCAGCCGTATATTGCTCCATCGCCGCTTCCATCCGTTTAATTAAGACACCGGTAAACAGGAAATAAGGCAGTATAATGACTTTGCGCGCGCCCAGCTTGAGGCAGCGCTCTACTCCTTCATCCATCAAAGGTGCCGTAACGCCAATAAAGGCGGTTTCGACCCATTTCACTTTTAGACGCTCCCAGAACAAGCGGGAAATTTTGAATAGCTCACTGTTCGCATCCGCATCGCTGCTGCCCCGGCCGACGATCAAAATGGCCGTATCCGCAAGCTCGCTTTCCTCTGCGGCAACCGCTTCGCCAAGGCGGGAGGTCAAAATTTCCAGCACCTGATCGTGGACGCCAATTGGCCGTCCATAAATAATATTTACAGCAGGGTAACGCAGCTTTGCCTCATCAATTGCTGCTGGCATATGCAGCTTTGCATGCCCTGCCGAAAATAACGTAATCGGAATGACGGCGATCCGGGTCGCCCCTTTTGATACGCAAATATCAAAGCCCTGCTTCATCGTCGGCGTGACAAACTCCAGAAAGCACAGCTCTACCAAATCTGCTTTCAGTGTTGAAGCTACAGAGGCGACAAACTCGCGTACCTCTTCATTGCCTCTCTCATCCCGGCTTCCGTGCCCTACAAACAAAACCGCATCCATCTTCCTTCATCTCCCTTGCTGTCGCTAGTCTCCGCACAATGCGTCTTCGATATGAAAAACAGGCAGCTCCTGATAGCGATAGCCTTCTATTTGACCCATTCGTTTGAAAAATTTATGAAAGCGCTCATTCGGATGGCCTTCCGATTTATAAAGCGCAATAATGCGTTCAATCAGTGGCACGATTTCGTCGACGGCAATGCCTTCGGCAACCGGCTGCGCGGCATGCGCGTTGCGGCCGACGGTTTTGCCGCCGAGGAACAAATCGAATTTGCCACGGCGATACACGATGCCGATATCCTCGTTAACTGCGCCATAACATGCCATGCCGCAGCCATTGAACCCGACACGCAGCTCCTTCGGCATTGCCATGCCGCCGATCTTGTCTTGCAGCTCATCGGCATAAGGCACCGATTCCGCCTTCTCCAGATTGCAAAAATCGCAAGCCTTCAATTGCAGTACATCACCGATTGGAGCTAGGCTGAGCCCATCCGCGCGCAGCTTCGCCGTCACACTGTCCGGGTCCGATGTTGGAATCCGCACCAGCAAATGATGATGCGGCGTATATTCAATCGAACCCTTCTCGCCAACAGCCTGCGCCAATGCTACGAGCTGCTGGGGCGTGAAGTTTTTTGTCGCGACACCTGGGCTTACGGCAAACTCAAGTACCGATTGCTGCGCAAACACAGGCATAGGGCTCGATACTGCGCCAAACGCCGCACTAGGCTCGATCCCCTTGCTGCGATCATTCAGGAGAACCGCTTCCATCGCCAAATGCAGAGGCGATACTGCAGGTGCCGGGGCAGCCTCTGCCCTCATTGAAACGGCTGTATTTATTGGGGCTGGGGCCGGCTTCACGGGCGCAACCGGGGGGGCTACTGCAACCGCCACTCCGCCGCCCTGTCCATTATCATTTCTCGGTTCATCTGGCGCAACCGCCTGCGGCTCCTCCCGCTCGAGCAGCTGGTCCGTCGCGTCATATTCATCCGCACGATAGCCCCCGTCCGCTGGAAGCTCAGGCATTCCTGCCGTATGAAGCGCCCACGGCTCATTCTTCTCTTGCAGACGCTGGTGGGGCTTCAAAGGCTGCGCGCCTTCGCCAAGCGTATATTTGCGCTGATAGCCGCGCGGCGTAATCATTAGCCCGTCATAATTGACGGTCGTCGAGTTGCCGATGACGACTGTTGTCAGCATGCCGATATCATGGTCAAGCATACGGGCAAGCGTCGTCACGACAATGTCTTCACGGTCGCGGTACGCGCTTTTCACAATGCCTACCGGCGTATCTGGCGAGCGGTATTTGAGCAAAATCCGCTGAGTCTCCACGATTTGCCGCGTTCTTCTGCCGCTGCGCGGGTTATAAAGCGCAATGACGAAATCCGCTTGTCCGGCCGCTTCTACCCTGCGCGCAATCAGCTCCCAAGGCGTCAAATGATCGCTCAGGCTGATCGTGCAAGCATCATGCATTATCGGCGCGCCAAGCAGGGATGCTGTCGAGTTAATGGCAGAAATGCCGGGAATCACTTCAACCTCTACCCCGCCATTACGCTTCCAACCTTTCTCAATCAGCACCTCATACACGAGTCCTGCCATGCCGTATACGCCCGCATCGCCGCTTGATATAACGGCTACCTTCTTGCCGTTCTCCGCTTGGCGCACCGCTTCCTGCGCCCGGCTGACCTCCTCTGTCATCCCCGTACGCACAATCGCCTGATCGCTGATTAGCTCCCGAATCAAGTCGACATACGTGTTGTAGCCGATGACAATATCGCTCTCCTGAATCGCTTCACGGGCGCGTTTCGTAATATGCTCGAAGCTCCCTGGGCCGAATCCGATAATTAACAGCTTGCCGACGCCTGCTTCACTCATTGATGCCCAACTCCTTCTATGTAGCAATTTACAATTTCTATCCAACAAAAAAAGCACCTCTAACGATATGTGTTAGAAATGCTTGAAAAGACCAATGTCCTTGTTAAACGCAGACAGCGAAGGGCCATCCAATCTCTAACACCTTCCTAATATCCACGTAGGTTTACAGTGTCGTTGAAATAAGCAGGTCTCCTGGCTTTGAAGCGTTAGGACGCTTCATACAGTGGCGGGTCCGCGCCGGTCTCTCACCGACTTCCCTATTAAGTCAACTTGGGCGCTTTGGCGCCTGCTGACACTTATTCCCTTCCTATTAAATTGTAATCTTAATGATAACATTAGATTGTATGATCGACAAGTGCGTTTATGCCATCAGCCTTGGCGCAAATAGAGCCGGCGCAAGCACGGACAGCATGTCCAGGCTGACACCAGCTCTATTTTTTACCGGAGCTATTTATTTCTTCTCAAGCGTTTCCCAAGCTGCATTCACGAGGGAATCAAACAGTTCATCGTCCTCTTCCAGCTCATCCTCAACCGCCAAAAGATCTTCTTCCTTGCCCGATTCATTCAGAAAAAACAAACCGTAGCCCCACTCTGTCGCCTTGCGGCTATGAAGGGTAATTTCGTATTGGTTCGTCTGGCCCTCTACTTCAAAATGAACCTTGCCTACGAAACCGGATTCCTTGGAGTTCGTCATGCTAGCATGCAAAATATTTACTTTCATCTTCCACTCTTCCTCTCTTTACCGTTACGATACCAGCTGCTGAAGTTGATTCACTTGATTTAACAGCTCGTTGATTTTGTTAATCGTATTTGGAATTTCCGTTGCGTCAATCAATGCTTTGCCGTCTTCGATCTGCTTCAGCACCGCATCAATGCTTTCCTGCAGCTTCAAATTATAATCGACCACGGACTGATGGACGTCCTTGGCAAAATCCGGCGCGTGCAGCTCGCCAAACTGCTTGATGGACTCCTGCACAGCTACCAGCTGTTCTTTATAATCAGCGCGTGCACTCGCATCGTTTACGGCTTGCTCCGCAAGCTGCGTCGCCTGCTCGCTGAAATTTGTCAGCGTCTGCATGTACGTTGCTGCTCCCGTCACATATTCGGCCGAGTTTGATACGGAATTGACCGTCTGCTTGGCTTCCTCAAATAACGAGCATCCTCCTAATAATAACATTCCAATGATTAAAAGTATGCTTTTTCCTGAACGAATGGCCATGTTTAATCTCTTCCTTTCCGCCTGTCTTACACAGAGCACTACTTATACGGCAGATGCGTCCAAACGGTTGCATTTCGTCTTATCATTAAGCTTGTCCATCATTTAATAGAAAAATAAAACATGAGGCCGCAGATAGCTAAAATGCACGCTGGCTATTGTTCGCGTCTGCGGCATAACGATGCAGCCCTATCATTAAGCTGCGCCACTCCTTTGGCAGCTAACGCTTCGACTTGAAAGCATGCTGGCGCCATATGACGACGATAATGAGAAATAAAGCAATGACACCTGTAAGCAGCCACCCGGCCTGCTCATCGGTCAACTGATCCCCGGGAGCGGTTGCAGCCGGATCTGGAGCCTCATGACCCGCATGTTCATTACAGGGGGAGTCGGTTGGCGATGAGGCGGCAGCATTCGTCTGCTGCTCATTATTTGCAGGAGTACAGACATCTGCTGCGGACACGGATAGCGATGCGGAACTCCAGAGGCTTATTCCAATAAACAGGACTACGATAAATATTAGACGAAGGAACCTCTTTCTCATTTTGGCGAACCTCCTTTGCGCTTTTCGTTTCCCCTCATTTTATTCCTGTGCGCCCAGAACGGAAGCTTGGCCTATGGAATTTTCACACCTGTACATATATTAGCAGCAAAATAAAAAGCGCCTTTCCCTCCTGGTCATGCCGACCAGACAGAAAGGCGCTTTGCTGCTGCAAATAATAATGCGATTTAAACGATTTGCCTATGCTTGCCAGACTTGCTTTGTTCTTCTCCCACTAGCTCTGCCCTAGCCGGCCAGAAGGCTCTATTGCCAAGCAGCGTTGTAATGGCCGGCACGAGGAACGGTCTCACGATGAACGTATCCATCAGCACACCAATCGCTGTAATTACGCCGAACTGCACCAATACCTGAATAGGCAGCGTCGCTAGCACTGCGAACGTAGCAGCAAGGATCAACCCTGCGGACGTAATGACGCCGCCAGTCTCTGCGACACCTTCACGAATGGCTTGCTTGAGCGGCATTTTCGCTTTTTTCTTCCAAATGCTCGAGATCATAAAAATGTTATAGTCCTCGCCAAGAGCAATGAGGAACACGAAGGCGTACAGCGGAATCGCTCCTTGAATCGCTTCTGCCCCCATCCCATAATGCAATACAATCCAGCCGAGGCCTAAAGCAGAGCCAAATGACAATAACACGGTGGCGATTAAATAAAGGGCTGCAACGATGGAGCGCAAATAGACAATCAGCAGCACTAAAATCATCCCAATAACGAGTGGGATAATAACTTTATTGTCCCGATCGGTCAACAGCTGGGAGTCATGCTGCGTTGCTGTCTGTCCGCCTACCCACACTTTAGACTCCGCATCCGAAACTCCTACTTTATCCAATGCTTCCTCCGCCGCTCCGCGAAGCAGCGGAACCAGATCCATGGCCTCCTGTGAATAAGGATTAATGTTTAGCGTAACCTGAACGGACTGCAAATTCGGGTCCTCTTCACTTTGAACCGGCTCCGATACGGAATCAACGAGATCCATATCCGAAAGGCTGGCGACAAGCTCCACTGGCTTGCCATCGGTTTGAGCCGCCACGGTTATAGGAGCCAATTGGCCTGGTGTGAAAGCTGTTGAAATCGTATCAAAACCTTCACGCGACGGCATAGCTTTCGGAAAGGAAGACAATAAATCATACGTAAACTTAACCTGTGGAGCAAAACCAGCCAGCGCACCGAGAAAAATAACGCTCGCGATAACAACGGTCCAAGGCTTCGCCACGACTAGGCTTCCTACTGCTGTGCCTAGCTTGCTGCCTTGGCGACGCGGGCGAAACGGCTTGCTGCGCTTCTCTGCCCGCTGCTGCTGCATTCCTTCGGTGCGAGGAATGAACGGGAAGAAAGAAGCTCTTCCCATAATCGACAATAGCGCAGGCACGAGTGTCAGGCTCGCAATGCCCATAATGAAAATCGACAAGCTGAATGGGATAGCAAAGCGCTGGTAAGCACCATATTTGGCGGCAAGCAGCGCCAGCAAGGACAGAACGACCGTGAAGCCGCTCATCGCAATCGCTCCTGATGCATCACGGAAAGCGATTTTGAGCGCCGTCATCTTATTGTCTTCCCGCTCCAGCTCTTGGCGGAAATGTGCAATAAAGAACAGGCAGTAGTCTGTGCCTGCACCAAACAACAGCACCGTCATGATCGAAATGGCTTGGGCATCTACTGTAATCCAGCCCTCTGATGCAAGCCAGCCGAGAATGGGGCTCGTAACCAAATAAGCGAACCCTACGCCTACAATCGGAACGACCGCTAAAATAGGCGAACGATAAATAAGCAGCAATAGAATAAGTACAATCAGCACCGTAGCAATAAGCAGCGATACATCCGCTCCTTTAAATAATGCCGATGCGTCCACCTGAATGCCCACAGGACCGCTGATTCTTGCACTCAGCGCGTCAACACCAGTTGTTGCTGCGTCAAACGGGCTCGTGCCGCCTGCCGCTTCTTTAACAAGCCCTTGCAATTTCTCCAAATTGCTGCGCAAAATTTCCGTATCCGCATTTTCTGCAAATGTAATCGGTTGAACAAGCGTGCCTCCGTCTTCCGATGCCAGCTTTGAGAGCGCAGGAGCCGGCATTTGATGCAGCGGCAGCAATTCTCCTTGTTCTGGCAGCGGCTGCTCGCTGAGGAGCTGCGACGTTTTCTGAATGAGTGCATAATCCTCTTCCGTAAGCCCGGCATCCCTATGCCATACGAGCAGGGCGGGCACACCAGCCCCATTCGGGAATTTATCCTTCATTAATTGATCTGCAAGCACGGACGGGCTGACTGTTTCCAGATTAGGCGCATTATTTTTCTCTTGCCCACCAACAGCAGGAAGCCACATTGTTAAAGCCCCTGCAAGCACGATCCATACGATTACGGTGATCCAGCGTGTACGGCGGCCCGCAACCGCACTGCCTAATTTCTCTAGCATTACTCCCATCCTCCGTTTCACATCTTCAGTCATTTGGTTTAAAATAGATTTTGTAGACTAAATTAATTATATATACTCGAAGGTTAATTAATCAACTGCTTTTATTACAATGACATGAACATGGAGGGTCACGACATGGTAAATGAACAAGAAAAGCGCAAACCTGGCCGTCCAAAAGGCAGCAGCACCGCTCAAACGATGGAGAAAATTTTATTTACGGCATCGTATCAATTTATGGAGCTTGGCTTCGAGAAAGTATCGCTCGACGGCGTTGCCAAAGCATCCGGCGTTACCAAGGCAAGCGTCTACTACTATTTCAATAATAAAGCGGTGCTTTTTACCGAGGCGATTTTATTCGTCTTAAATATCGCTTATCAGCAAACGCGTAAAATCATTACCGGTCCCGGAGAGCTTAAGGACCGACTGCTTATTGTCGCTGAACGGCATATGGCGAACGCCCATGTCGACTTTGAAACGATGATGCGCGAAGCGGCTTCAGGCCTCACAGAGGAGCAAACGTTATCAATCCGTGCCGGAGAATCACGGCTCCATGAGCTGCTCGCTGACATTTTTCAAGAGGCAATGGATAAAAAAGAGCTGGTTTCAGGCAATCCGCTGCTGCTGGCCCACGCCTATACCGCAATGCTGAGCATCCGCAACCGTAAAAAAGTTGTCAATGATGAAGCTTCACTCAAGCAAACGGCGCGTGAGCTTGTAGAACTATTCTGGCATGGCGCCGCCCCCCATTAGTACGTGCGCCAGCTAGGAGGAGCTAGGCGGGCGTTTTCACGATCATTCAGCTATACGCAGACGCTTGCCGCGAAACCATAAAAAAAGACTCCCTTCAGCCTCCAAGGGCCAAAGAAAGTCTTCTAATGATTTAAGCTGCTGCTTTGTCCTGGCACCGGCTACAAAATAATAAAAGCAAACACGATGGCAAGCGCAAAACGGTAGTAGGCGAACCAAGATAAACGCAGCTTTTTGATTAAATTAATAAAGGTAACGACAGCAATGAGCGCTACGATAAACGCGGTAATGAAACCAATCAAAAACAACGGCATATCCGCCATCGTCAGAAATTCACGGCTTTTAATCAGATCAATACCGCTTGCTCCCGCCATCATCGGCACCGATACGATAAACGTAAATTCTGCAGCTGCCTTCTGGCTCGCCCCGAAAAACATGCCCCCCGATATCGTCGATCCGGAACGCGAGAAGCCCGGCCATAGCGCCAGTACCTGAAAGCAGCCAATCGCAAGGGCCTGCTTGTACGACAGGTCATCCAGCTCTTCAGCCGTTACTTTCCGCTTAATCCGGTCAGCGAAGATCATCAGAATACCGCCTGCGACGAGACCAACCAATACCGTAGTTGTACTAAACAAATATTCTTTAATAAATCCATGAAATACGACACCGATTAGACCTGCCGGAAGCATAGCAAGCGCAATATGCAGCGCGTTCATCCCGGATGATTTGGAGAAGTTGAAGTTCAATAGCTTCAAGAACCTTTTGCGATAAAGCACCAGCACGGCCAGCACCGCTCCAAATTGAATGACGACCTCAAAGGTTTTCGCACGGTCTCCTGTAAAGTTAAGTAAATCCGCGAGTAAAATGAGATGCCCTGTCGATGATACAGGTAGAAACTCCGTCAAGCCTTCCACGATTCCCATCAGAATCGCATTTAATAAATCCACCATTCTCCTGCCTCCTGCATCCTAATCTCTAATTTCTAATTTCTAATCTCAAATAAACTCTATTATTGTAACACATGACTTCCGCCAAGTCTTGCTCAGCAAGTCCCAGATTTTCGACAACGAAAGCTTGGTTTTTGCAACTAGTTGTAAGGGCCTTCCGTATTAGTGATGTGATATTTTCAACGTATGCCAAGAAGGGAGCCTGCACTATTGAATCAACAAGAAAACATGCCAAATAGCCCACTCCATAAAAGAGAAGGCGACCCGCTCGCGCTCACCAAGAGCGAAGTGATTATGCAACCGGATATTACCGCTCAATTAAGCGGCACATGGAAAAAGCTCTCGTTTTGGATAAAAATGACGGCTGCTCTAACGATGCTGTTCGGCTTGTTTCAAACGTTCGCCAGCCTGCTGCAATTTGGCCTCGGAACGATTGCTGGGCTGCTGGAAATCAGCATCGCCGTCGTCTTGTTCCTGCTAGGGAAACAGGTAAGCAAGCTTGCTGGCCATTCGGATGAAAATGCGATGCTCAAGCTGGCGCAGCGGCTGCTGCTTTATTTTCGGCTGCAAGCCGCCTTTATCGTTACGTTCGCTATCGTCTTCATCATCATTGTCGTGACCGTCATTCATTTTCTCGTGGACTGGGACTGGGCCATTAACCTTATGCAGCACGGGCGAAAAATGAACAAGCTGCTCCTGCGGCTGGAAAGCTTGTATAACACCGTTGCAGGCTGGTTCTCATAACGAACTGGAGACGATAATTTCGATTTTGCGAATGCGATGCGTCTCTTTTTCGCGAATGATGAATGTCAGCTCCGCAAACGTCCACGCCTCCCCTACAGGGAGGTCGGGCATTCGGTTAAACAGCCAGCCGCCAATGGAATCCACCTCTTCACTTTCTAAATGGCTTCCCGTCGCTGTATTCACCTCGCTAATGAGCGCATTGCCATTTACCATGAACCTCCCCTCCCCTAGCTGGTCGATTTCCTTCACTTCATCCGCATCAAATTCATCGCGAATTTCGCCTACGATCTCCTCGATAATATCTTCAATCGTAATCAGCCCCGATGTCCCGCCATATTCATCGAGCAAAATCGACATATGCACCCGTTCCGTTTGCATCGTTCGCAGCAGCTTTTTAATTGGCATAACCTCCGGCATAAACATGACCGGCTGCATGAGCGAGCTTACCTCGGTCGTCTTCTGATCCACATAATGCATAAAAAACTGCTTCGTATTAATGACGCCGATAATATTATCCTTGCTCCCCTGTGCCACTGGAAAACGCGTATATTGCTCGCGTTTGATGGTCGCGACATTTTCCTCATGCGGCTTATCGCTATACAAGCACACCATGTCGGTGCGCGGCACCATAATTTCTCTCGCCAGCCGCTCGTCGAATTCAAAAATCCGATTCACATAGCTGAGCTCGCTTTTATTGATTTTGCCGCTTTCGTAGCTTTCGGACATAATCAGGCGGATTTCCTCTTCAGAATGGGCTTCATGCTCCGTAGCAGGCTTAAAGCCCACTAATCGCACCAGCCCATTTGCTGACCCATTCAGCACCCATATAAACGGAAAAAACAGCCGGTAAAACCAAATGATAAGCGGCGCCGTGAGCTGGCTAATTTGCTCAGACTTAATAATGGCCAGTGTCTTCGGCGCAAGCTCGCCAAGCACGACATGCAAGTAGGTCACAAGACTAAAGGATACGATAAAGGACAGCACATCGGCAAAATCACCCACGACGCCCCAATGATGCAGCAGCGGATGCAGCACCTCATGAATCGTCGGCTCACCGAGCCAGCCAAGTCCGAGCGCTGTAATTGTAATCCCTAGCTGGCAAGCAGATAAATAGCCGTCCAAATTGTTAATGACCTTTTCTACCGCAGCCGCGTTTTTCGCGCCTTCGGCTACCATCTGATGCACGCGGCTTGCCCGTAAACGGACGACAGCAAATTCAGTCGCCACAAAAAAAGCGGTGAAAATAAGCAAAATTACGAATACCGTCAGCTTCCAAATCATGCCGAATCTCCTCTGCCATTTTGGACTATGCCCTATTGTTTCCATGAACGGCGAAAATCATTACAAATGGCTCGGCTGAAAAGAAAAAGCCCGCAAGGCAAGCTGTAAAGCTACAGCTGCCTGCGGGCTTTTTATAAGAAGCATGGACTAATTTCGGACTAATAGCCTACCTCAACGGATGCATTGACAATGTAGATCAAATCATTGCGGTCCGCCTTGTCCGGAAGCACAATGCCGCTTGTCGTCAGCATGCCGCCGTCCACAAGCTCCACAGTCACCGTCCCATAAGGGAGCACCGCTTTCACTTGCTCGATATCCAGCAGCTCCTTGTCGCAAGGAACAGCAAGGCGCACTCTGACCTTCATCGCATCCAGCGTTCCGCCAGGCAAAATTTCAAGCAGGCCAGGCATCGAATTGTGATGAATCGCATTTTGCACAGCCCGTACCGCCGCTTTCGTAACGTCTTGACCATGCAGGTCGCAGCCCATGCCGATTTCAATAAACAGCAGCTTTTCCATCGTTGCTCCTCCTTTATATTCCTTATTGCTTATTCCATATAGCTTGCCAATATGGCTGTAAATGTTATTCGCCTTCGTAATTCGGATCATTCGCTAGATCATCTGCATAACGCTGCAAATCCTCAATTGCGCTGCTCTCTTGCTTATGCGTCCCGATCTCCGGCAGCAGCTCCATCAAATCCGGCGGCTGAAGCAGCTCGATCGGCGACATCCCTTTATCAAACTGGAACGAATCCCCTTCAATGACGACAACATAACGGCCATTATGCTTGGCAAAATGCAGCGCTGTACCGAATTCGGCCAGCAGACCCTTAACCGTTACGCTGTCCAGCTTGAACGTGAATGGCAGATCTGGCTTTTGCTCCACAAGCGCTGCCGATGCCAATGTTACCTGCTCCTGTGACCAGTACTCATGAATATCGCGTTTCTCGCTGTGGGCCCATACTTCAATTGCATTTTCTTCCTCGTGGCGTTCAGTGCTCTCCGTCACGCCCTCCCACTTGTCATCCATATACTGCTGCACCATGTCCAGCAGCTGGTCGCTCATCACTTCCGGAAGCGGCTTCTCATAGGATACGTATTTGAGAAAATCCTCAAAATAGCGGGCATGCGACGCCTGATGAATTTTAAGCTCCCAATGCTCCAATATTCCCTCCTCGGGCATATGCGGATATTGAATCGACTTGATGCTGCGGGCGCTAATCGCCATTTCCACTTGCGAAATCAAATTGCGCTCATCGGAGATGCGGGCGATTTTCGGCTCAAAGTCACATTTTAGAAGGAATAAAAAGGGCTCATCAAAAAAAGTATTCAGCTTGGCTCTTGCAATAATAAAAGCACCGCCGCGCACCGCGCTCGTATCCATATAAATATGCACCAGCTCGTCTGCAATGCCAATGTAACGCTCCTTGTTGTCCGCATCACGCAGCCGCTGGAACAAATTATAGTTCTGATTGCTGCCCAGCTCATAGCCAGGCTCGACCATGAAGCGGCCGATCTTAGTCGGCGCATTTTCCGAATTCGGGTTGCGCTCTACTTTGCGCTTGACGATGCGGGCAAACTCCCCGTCCAAAAATCGCTTAATCTCACTATCTTCATAATCCTCTTCCTCCAGTGTCTGATAATGCTTGTACCGCTTGGAGGAGCTGCTGTCCTCTCCCTCAGTAACAATGACGAAAAAGGATAAATATTCCATTATAAAATCCACGTTTATGACCCTCCGCTTGTATACGCCTTTTCCTGATATAAATAAGCCGGCTTTAATTCCGTATCATCATAGCTCCGATGCCATACTGCTGTCGTTGCCGGAGACATCGGCGGTATAAGCCATGACCAGCGGCCTGTAACCGCACGTCCCTGTTCCTTCTCCTGCTTCTCAAAGCGCGTAAACTGCTCGGCAGCCGTATGATGGTCAACGATGCTGGCGCCATGCTTTTTGAACGAATGAATGACGGCCGCGTTCAGCTCTACCAGTGCACGATCTTTCCAAAGGGACGTATTCGTCGTCATATCTAATCCCATTAATCTCGCGACGACAGGCAGCTGATTGTATCGGTCCGTATCTGCCAAATTGCGCGCCCCGATTTCCGTTCCCATATACCAGCCATTAAATGGCGCTGCTGTGTAAGAGATTCCGCCGATTTCCAGCTGCATATCTGCAATGAAAGGTACCGCATACCAACGCAGGCCCAGCTCCGCAAACGACTCCAGCTCCGGATGCGACAGTGGAATTTCCAGCGCCAGCCCTTCCGGAAGCTCGTACAGCTTCGGTTCTTCTCCCTGCTTCTGAATAACAAGCGGCAGCACATCGAATCTGGTTCCCGCACCTTTCCAGCCCAATGCCTCGCAAGCCCTCGTAAATGACAGAGATGCAGGATCGCCAATGACACCGCCAACTCCGTCCTCATAGCCTGCATAACGAACAAGCTGATGGTTCCACAGCCGGATTTGGTTCTTCTCCTGCTTCGCTGCAAAAATCGTAATCGCCGGCCGGACTTTGCCGCCATTCGTTGCATAGCGAATATGCGAAAATATCGCGTCTGCAATATCGTCTTCCTGCTGCAGCGAACGGGCGTCAAACACCTCCATCGTATGCCAAAAAAGACGGCCAATACAGCGATTGCTGTTGCGCCACGCCATTTTCGCCCCATGCTGGAGCTCTTCATATGTATGCTCATAAATACCTGTACGCTCTACTTCGGACCGGATTTCAGCAAGCCGAAGCACAACCTCCGCTTCACTTTTGCCAAGCTCTGCATAACAGGTAAAGATGAACTGCTCTGCTTCTCTATATAGCTGCTGCTCCACTTCGATCATGGTGTTCCCTACTCTCTTTATGCTTTGACATCGCTTCTTTTAAGATACCCCATTTTGCCTTCATTCGCTAGCTGATTGCTAGGAGATTAGACGATCGGTCCGACGTTTGTTCACGGCGTTGTCACTTATGCTGCATCCCGAATATGCAAAAAGCAAAGCTCCGTTTGGCGTTGTCAGCCTCGGAGCTTTGCTTGGGAATACAGCTAGTTTTCGTTTGCTTCTTGATCATTGCTTTGGCGAGCCAACAGCAGAAACACGATAATAAGCACAAATGCGATCATGGACATCATCGGAATCGTCAGAAAGCCAAACCAGTTCAAATAATCAAAATTGCACGGGATGCCAGAGCGGCAAGGCACCAGCTCGCCCACCTTCGGAAACCAAATCTCGAAGTTATGGAAAACGGAAATCGCCAGGCCAATTATATTAATCGGCAGTAAGTATTTAACAATATTTCGGTCTCCGCGATACGTCGCAATACCTAAAATGATGACCTGCGGATACATGAATATACGCTGATACCAGCATAAATCGCAAGGCAGAAACCCTTTAATTTCACTAAAATACAAGCTTCCGCCCGTTGCGGCTAACGTAATAATCCAGGCGAAATATAAAGCGTAACGTTTCAACCACGATTCATAGGGTGGCGTTGTCATTTTCGACTGGGCTCCTTTTTAATCAAGGCCCCTTATTTTAGAGCTGCCTCGATTGTTGATTTGAGTGTTGCGTAATCGAGACTTGAAACCGCCTTGCCGTTAATAAAGACGGTAGGCGTTCCTCCGATATTCAGCGGACGAACGAGCGAATTATCGCGGTCTACCTGCTTTTGATAGGTTTTGTTCTCGATGTCGCTCTTCAGCAAATCAAAATCGATAGGAAGTTTGGCATCCTTTGCAAGCTGCACCAAATGTTCCGGCGTTGCCCATTCGATATTTTCATTCTGTTGATTATCATAAATCGCTTGGTTATAAGTCCAGAAGGCGTCATTATTTTGCTGATAGACCGCTTCCGCCGCGAGTGCAGCTGTCACGGAATCTTTGCCGATGAACGAATAGTTCGCAAAATAAAAGGAGGCTTTGCCTGTTTCAATGTAATCCTTCTCCAGCTGAGGTTTGATTTGTTGCGAAAAATCACGGCAAACCGGGCACTTGTAATCGCCAAACTCAACGATTTTGACAGGTGCATCTACACTGCCCTGCACAGGCATTGCGGCATAGTCAAATTCAAACGGCTTGTTCTGGTTGTTAATGCCGAGTACGATGACGATGATAACCGCCAAAATACCAATCGTCAGAAAAATAAGCGAGCTGCTCGAATTTTTCTTCGGCTGCTGCCTTTGCTGCTGATTGCTGCTAGAACCTTTTTTCTTTGTTTTCGTCACTACCGCTCAAATCCTCCTCAAAAAAATACAGGTATATACATCTTGTAGCAATTTTAGTTACAAGGCCTGCTAAAGTCAAGAATTTGCGGCAAAATGCCTTAATACTGTCATAATTCTTGCACGCCTTCCGCAACGTCCGCTACTAACGTGGTAAACAAGCCTTGATAAACTAATTTTAGCTTATGAAGCGCTCTCGTACAACCAACATATAGCAGCTTGGCGTCCTGATCGGTATAAGCAAGCGCCCCGGCATCGGCAATGAGAACCGCGTCAAATTCAAGCCCTTTGGACAAATATGCCGGCACAACGGACAAGCCGCCGCTGTATTCAGGCTGTCCTCGTTCTACGAGTGATGCTTCCACCCCCGCAGCATTCAAAGCCGCATGGATAACGGCACATTCCTCCGTCGTTCTTCCAATTACCGCGATCGTCTGATAGCTGCCGTCTGCCTGCCATTCTCGAACCGTTTGCTCCAGCATATCCATCCACTCGCTTGGCTGTGCTGGCGCAAGCTCCACGGCATCTCCGCTCCGGAATACAGGTACTGCTGCCTTGACGCCCGCCCCCATTGCACCAAGAATCCGATTGGCGAATGCGATAATTTCCATCGTGGAACGATAGCTGCGGTTCAGTTCAAAAAATCCGGTCTGTTCTTCGTCATACAGCGCCGTAAGCTCCTGCCAGCTATGAATGCCTGCATAGGCGTGGATGCCCTGCTGCAAGTCTCCCAGCACGGTCAATGACGGCGTTTGCTGGCAAAGACGCAGCGCTTCCAGCTGGAACGGCGAATAATCCTGCGCCTCGTCAATGACGATATGGTCATAAGGCGCTGTTTGCAGCCCAAACAGGCGCAAATGAATATAGGCGAGCGGCGCCAAATCCTCTGGCGCAATCGTTCCCGCTTTCAGGCGGGCAGCCGTTGCTGCCGCTATTGCTTTTGGCACCAGGCTCATCGCCTGCTTGCCTTGAAAGAATGACGCATATAGCTTCGGCGCGGTATAGGCCGGAATTTTTTTCGCTAATGCATTTAAGCGGGTTAACGCCTTGGCCCGTACTTTTTTATCATGAATGCCGCGCATTTTCAGCTCGGATTCCAGCCATCTGCGAATACGGCTGACGAATCGCTCGCGCTTGCGCATCAGCGGCTCCTCGCCATAATCGGTGCGATACCATTCAAGCATTTGCTCCGGCATAAGCACCAGCTTGTCTACAGGCTTAAATGGCTGCAAAGGCACGATGCTTTGTTCAAGCTGCTCCAGCCGCTCGTCAATCGCCTGCTTAAAATCAAGCGAGCCTTTCAAGCGTCCGGGCGCCTCCGCAATTTCCTCCGCGCTGCGATAATGCTCAAACCAATATTCTAGTGTATCGGTTTTATCATCCATTCGCACTTCAAGCTCCAATAGATCCAGCGCCCAGTCGGCAAACGTCGTTTGCTGAATATCGCCTACGCCCAGCTCCGGCAGCACGCCGGAAATATATTCGAGAAACATGCGGTTAGGCGCAAAAATAACCATACGCTCCGCCCGCATCCGATCGGCATATTGATAGAGCAAAAAAGCGAGCCGGTGCAGCGCTACCGTCGTCTTGCCGCTTCCCGCCACGCCCTGAATAAACAGCGCCTTGCTCCGTCCTGAACGAATGATCGCATCCTGCTCCTGCTGGATCGTCGAGACGATATCCCTGAGCCGATTGTCTTTATTTTCACCAAGTCGATAGAGCAAAAACTCGTCGGTGACCGATTCTTCTTCCTGACCACGGGTGAAGCTGTCTACCATCCTTACAAGCTCGCCCTGGCGAACCATCAGATTGCGCTTTAAATAGACGATCCCTTCGATTTCGCCATCAGGAGAATCATAGGTAATCGCCGCTTCACCGCCTGTAAAAGAATAAAACAAGCTGGCAATTGGGGCACGCCAGTCAATAACGATTAGCTCCTTGCCGCCCTCTCTAGCTACGCCTGCCTTGCCAATATAGAGCTCCTGCTTAGCGTCACCCGGCAGCTCCTGAAAATCAATTCTTCCAAAATACGGCTCGCGGAAAGCAATTTCCAGCCCCCGCTTCCGTTCCTCTCGTTGCAAATCGAGCATTTGCTCCGTAAAATCATCGCCTGTGTAGCGCGGGCCTATCGCGCTTAGCTGTGATTGTATTTCATCAAGCGAGCGTGCCAGACGCTCTTGCTCTTCTTGATAGGCACTTTGAACCGTCATATCAGCCAGTTACCTCCTAAGAATATAGTGGGAAAACGAACTGTCAATATACCATAGGAGAATAGCGGGAATCAACTTCTGATTTCCAATCAAGGTGAAACGGCTGTCGCCGCCCTTTGGCAGCGCGGCGCGTTTCATTCCGAGAAATATAGAGAAAGGATAACGAAATCATATCCTTTCCTATATTTCAAGCAAAAACGACTTCGTCGTCTTTCTGGGACGTGCGAAGAGCTTTGCCCTAGAATTCTAAGCGGATATAAGGATGAAACTTATAAATTCTTAGAATTCAAGGTGAAACGGCTGTCGCCGCCCTTTGGCAGCGCGGCGCGTTTCATTCCGAGAAATATAGAGAAAGTATGGCGAAATCATGCTTTCCTATATTTTAGAAAAAGCTAGCTGCGCCCATTGAGCTATTTGAAAATCGAGATGTCGAACACATAGTGGAATACCGCTGCAAATAGAACCAAATTCAACATGACAAGCAGCGGTATGCCAATAACGAAGGAGCGATGCTTCGTCTTGTGGCGCCATGCCCGCATTCCGGCATAGGCGCCAATAGCGCCTCCAAAAGCGCTCAAAGTAAACAGCCGTTTCTCTGGGATGCGCCTTTGCTGGCGGCGAGCGCTCTGCTTGTCGAGATACATGAGCGTAAACGTCCAGCAGTTAATCGCGAGTATAAATAAAATAAAAAGCTGCATCGACATTTTCTAGACCTCTTTTCCTTGTTGCTATCTAAATGAATCCTGCAAGCTACTTGCGCGGCTTGACCCGATTCGTCGGCTGCGCCGCGTAAGGGTCATCCGGCCAATAATGCTTCGGATAGCGTCCTTTTAAATCCTTCTTCACTTCAAAATAAGCGTGGCTCCAAAAGCTGCCCAAATCGCGCGTCACCTGAACCGGACGCTGCGAAGGGGAAAGCAGATGGAGCGTTAGCGGCAGTTTGCCGCCTGCGAGCAGAGGCGTATCCTTCATGCCGAACAGCTCCTGAAGCCGGACGGCGATGAACGGCGCTTCCGGGTCATTGTAATCGACCGGAATGCGCGAGCCGCTTGGCACCGCTATATGCGTCGGAACCTGCTTGTCCAGCTCCTGCCGCTGCGTCCAGGTGAGCATGCCTTCCAGAAGCTGCTGCATGCTGAGACGCTGCAGATCGGCTTTGCTCTTCATCCCTTGAATATGCGGCAGCAGCCATTCGGTGAGTGACGAGGTGGACAGCAGCCCCTCATCAGATACATCCGGCCAGCTGCTGTCATAGTGCCTCATCAGCCGCATACGGGCGAGCAACTGGGCTGCCTGCTTGGACATCGGCAGCAAGGCCCAGCCCTCCTGCTGCACACCCTGTGCCAGCGCCGCAGCGACGAGCTCCGCATCCGGCTTCGGCAGCGGTTTTTCCTGCAATAGGAGTGCGCCAAGCCGGACGCGCTCACGCGCCCTTACCGCTTGGGCGGACGCATCCCATTCCACGATGCGCTCCTGCCGGATTTGGTCGCGGGCCGCCGATGCCAGCTCGCCCTCCGTCAGTTCAGCCGCCAGCCGGATACGGCTTTCCGTTCCGGCGTCGTCAAGCTCCGCCGCAACCAGGTAGGCTGCGCGCGACAAGGGCTGGGCTTGCGGCAACGCCGCGCCGCGGCCGTTCGCCAGCAAATATCTGCCGTCGCTGCGCCGCTGCGCAATGCGATCGGGATAAGCGAGCGCCAGCAGCGCGCCGCAGGACATCGCGACGTCCTGCTGGCCCGCTCCGGCAGCCGCTGCTACGCGCGCGGCCGATCCTGCTTCGCCGGCTGCTGCGCTAGCCAGCAGCCGGCTCCATTGCTGCGCCTGCGAGCGAATTCGCTGCACGGCGCCGCGATCCACCTCAGCACCGTCGCCGCGGTGCAGAGCATCCAGCCGCAGCTGCACATCCGCGCTGCGCTGCTGTGGCAGCAGGTCGCGCTCGCTTAGCAGCGCGGCCAGCTCGCAAGCACGCTCCACCGCGCCATACTGCTGCGCGCGGAGCAGCATATATCCGAGCCTCGGATGAAGCCCGAGCCTCACCATTCGCCGGCCCGACTCCGTAGGCCGGCCTAATGAATCAACAGCCTGCAGCAGCTCAAGCAGCTGCAGCGCCTGCTGATACGCGCCGATCGGCGGCGGGTCCAGCCAGCCGAGCTCCTCCGGCTGCTGGATGCCCCATACCGCAAGCTCCAGCGCGAGCGGCGCAAGATCGGCCTCCAGCATTTCCGGCTGGCTGAAGGGCTGCAAATGCATTTGCTCCTGCTCCGTCCACAGCCGGTAGCAGACGCCCGGAGCAAGCCTTCCGGCGCGCCCCCGGCGCTGGTCGGCTGACGCTTGCGATACCGCTACCGTCTCCAGCCGCGTCATGCCGGTGCGCGGTGAAAAACGCGACACCCGCATCAGCCCGGCATCGACGACGATACGCACGCCTTCAACCGTCAAGCTGGATTCGGCAATTGCCGTCGCCAGTACGACTTTACGCTTCCCCTCAGCGGACGGCTGGATCGCCTGATCCTGCGCATCCAGCGGCATCGTGCCATAAAGCTCCGCCACCTTAACGCCCTTCATCCGCTCTTCACTCGCAAGCAATGAAGCGACGCGCCGAATTTCCCCAACGCCTGGCAGAAAGACGAGCATATTCCCTTCATCAGCAGCAAGCGCCTGAAGGATCGTACTGACAACACTCGGCTCGATGCGCCCTTCCACTTTCGAGGAACGATAGATCGTCCGCACCGGAAATACTTTGCCGGCGCTCTCAATGATCGGCGCTCCGCCGAGCAGCTCCGCAACGGGGCCCGCTGCAAGCGTCGCCGACATGACGAGCAGCCTCAAATCGCTGCGCAGCAGCGCCTGCGACTGAAGGCTCAGCGCCAGCCCCAGATCGCCATGCAAATGGCGCTCATGAAATTCGTCAAATATAATAACGCCAACGTCCAGCACAGCTGGGTCCTCCTGAAGCATGCGGGTCAGCACGCCTTCCGTCACCACTTCAATGCGCGTCCGCGCACTCACCAACGCATCCAGACGAACGCGGTAGCCGACCGTGTCGCCTACCTGTTCTCCGAGCATCGCCGCCATATATTTGGCGGCAGAGCGGGCTGCAAGCCTGCGCGGCTCCAGCATCATAATTTTACGGCCGTCCAGCCAGGCCGCATCCAGCAGCGCAAGCGGCACGCGCGTCGTCTTTCCGGCTCCTGGCTCGGCGACCAGCACGGCGCCGCATCCAGCAGCCAGCACCTCAAGCAGCTCCGGCAAAACCGCATCAATCGGAAGTTGATTCATCTTTTTCTCCTCAATAAAACCGTCTTATTTCATAATGCGCAGCATTTGCACAACGGGACGGCTATCGCCTTGAAGCGTCGCCTCCGCGCTGCGCAGCTGCGAGGAGCCGTCACCATCGAGAAAGATGCCGCCGGCAAGCTTGTTGTCGCCAATCTTTTCGATAACAGCTTCGCGAAAAGCAGGCAAGCTCCCCTTCGTGCTGCTGACTACCAAATAAATATTGCCCAGCTGATCGTATACCGCAGCAGACCTTAACCGCGCGTCATCGGGAAAAGGAGCATTTTCCTGTTCCGCCTGCGCCAGCCAGCCCGCATCATTGCCGATGCTCATGCTAATGCCGCCCTGCGCCCAGAAGCGTGTATGATCCTGAACTTTAAGCTCGGATGCCTTGCTCGCGATTTGGACGCTTAGCTGATCCTTAACGCCATCCCAAACGAGCGTACCGCGGGCATATTTGGCATTTTCGCTGCCGGAGCCATATTCGCCCTGCTCTTCATTGACTGCAAGGCTGTTGACCACGGCAATGCTGAGCAGCGATTTTTCATAAAAAAATCCGCCATTTATGCCATAATACGGCGTTAACGCCACATTATTTTGCACCAATTGAGGCTTTACGTTGGCTGGCCGGGTTTTCAGAACATGCAGCATGAAGCCATTTGCCGCTTCCACAGCCGCATAGCTGTAATTAACAGGCTGCTGGGTGCCGTCGCTTGCCGCTCCGCCCTTTTGCTGCATCGACTGAATCATTCCGTAAAGCAGCAGCGCGCAAAAGGCAAGAAACGCCAGCATAATGCCTGCGATGATCCAGCTTTTTTTCTTTCCCAAACGCTGCGCAGCTTGCTCCTCCATGACCTCGCCCACTCCCTTTTCCGCTCTTTGTCTAAAGATTCCATCCTACTAGATCTGAAACGTAAGCTAACTACCCAGTTCCCCGCCCGCAGCAAGCACCTTATAAACGAGCGGCATATTCAAATGCTGGCGTGTATGCTCTGCAAGACGATCAAACGCCTCTTCGCGGTTTTCACGAAAACGAAGCTCTGCCGCAAGCGGCTCCCAGCCGCGCGCTATACGAATGTCATTCAGCCACGCCCGGCGCAAATCATCATTATGTAAAATGCCATGTATAAACGTGCCCCAAAGCCTGCCATCCACCGAGCATGCTCCTTCGCCTGCATAATCAAGCTCGCCATCTTGCAGCGGTTCTACACCAGCCAATTGGCTTCGAATGGCAAAGGGCTGGCGCAGCACGCCATGCTGGAAAATTTCTCCCATATGAATTTCATAGCCTTCAACAGGCAGCTGTTCGGTCAGCCAAGCTGCGGCAGCGCGGGCATGGCCCTCTACACGAACCGTTTTCTTCTCCCCTGCAAACTTTACGTCAAAAGGAAAAAAGCCAAAGCCCGGTGTTTCCTTATGCTCAGACTCCACACCTGCCGGATCAAGCAGCATCGCGCCAAGCATTTCATAGCCCCCGCAAATGCCAACGAGATATCCACCCTTCTCAGCGAACGCGGTTATTTGCTGGGCAAGGCCCATTTCGCGAAGCCACAGCAAATCCTCGACCGTATTTTTGCTGCCTGGCAAAATAACCGCATCAGGAGTGCCCCATTGCTCAGGCCTGTCCACAAAACGCAGCATGACGTCCGCTTCAAAGTAAAGCGGATCAGCATCGGTAAAATTGGATATGCGCGGCAGACGCAGTACGACAATATCAAGTGTATCAGGCCGCTGTTTTACTTGCTCTTCCAGCTTGCGGTCCAGCGACAGCGAATCCTCATCCTCCAGCGCAAGTCCCGGTAAAAAAGGCAATACGCCAAGCACCGGCTTGCCCGTCCGCTCCTCCAGCCAATCGACTCCGGGCTGCAGCAGTCCTACATCGCCGCGAAATTTATTAATAACGAAGCCGCATACGCGCTCGCGCTCATGCGGTTCAAGCAGCTCAAGCGTACCGACAATCGAAGCAAAAACACCGCCCCTGTCGATATCTGCCACCAGAATGACGGGCGCATCTGCCCAAGCAGCCATGCGCATATTGACAATGTCGCGATCTTTCAGATTAATTTCCGCAGGGCTGCCCGCGCCTTCCAGCACGACAATATCATGGCTGCTGCGGAGACGGGCGAGCGCCTCCCGCACGATAACGCCAGCCTGCGGCAAGTAGCTCTCCCGATATTCACGCGCGCTGAAATCGCGCAGCGGCTTCCCATGAACGACGACCTGTGAAGACATCTCCTTCGTCGGCTTCAGCAAAATCGGGTTCATATCCGTCGTCGCCAGCACGCCGCAAGCATCGGCCTGCATCCCCTGCGCCCGTCCAATTTCCTTGCCATCCCAGGTAACGTAGGAATTAAGCGACATATTTTGTGATTTGAAGGGAGCGACGGTATAACCATCCTGTCTAAAAATCCGGCACAATGCGGCTGTCACCAAGCTTTTTCCAACATCGGAAGCGGTGCCCTGCACCATAATTGTCAGCCCGGCATTGTTTTCTGATTGCTTACTCATGCTTATCCCTACTATCCTCTTTAAAATCTTCCAGGCATTGTGCCAGCGCCTCGAGCAGCTTTTCATTATCGCTGCGGAGCTTGATCGCAAAGCGGCAGTACCGGTCATCAAGTCCGACAAAATGGGAAGCATCGCGAATAAGCACCCCGCGGCTGCCCATTTCCTGCTGCAAAGCAGCAGCCGTTAGATGAGGCAGAGACGGCAGCCTTACGAGCACATAGTTGGTTTTGCTTGGCGTTACGGAAAAGCCAAGCCCCTCCAGCTGCGAAGTGAGCCAAGGCCGCTCTTCATTAAGCCATTTCAGCGTCTCCTCTGCATATTCCGCATCCTCCAATACGCCCTCTCCAATAAGCTGCGCGAGCGAGTTGACGCTCCAAGGAACCTGCAGCAGCCGCAGCGCTGCAATCCGCTCTGGCGTACTGATCACATACCCGAGCCGAATGCCAGGAATCGCATAAAATTTAGTCATAGAACGAATGACATACAGCCTGTCATTGCTGGCAGCTTCCTTCACCAGCGAATAATCCGCTTCTTCAGGCACAAAATCCATGAAGGCTTCATCCACGACCACCGTAGCGCCGCCAGCCAGCAGCTTCTTGATGAGTGCCGGTTGAACAAGCCGACCCGTCGGATTATTGGGCGAGCCCAGCATATAAAAAGGCTCTTCCATCTCGGTCGTCATGCTTTGGATCGCCTCTTCCGTCAGCTCAAAGCCATTTTCCGGCTTCAGCATGATCGGGGCAATGCCGCTGCTAATTTTATGAACGGCGTCGCCATATTCGCTGAAACATGGAAACGCAAGGCTTGTAATAATAGGATTTACAGCACGAACGGTCAGATCGATCAACTCTGCCGCACCATTTCCAATTAATATGCACTGCTCGTCAATGCCGTGCAGCTTCGCAAGCTTCGCCCGTAATCCGCGTACCGCAGGGTCAGGATACTTGCCAATCTGCTGGGCATAAGATAGCAGCACCCTATGTACCAAGGGGGGCGGGCCTAACGGATTCATATTGGAGCTGAAATCGACAAACTGATCAGCTGGCCGTCCGAAATTTTCCTCTGCCGTACGCAGGTCACCGCCATGTCCGTATCTTTCAAGCATGGTGCGTATTCCCCTCTTCTAATGAGTTGTCAATAATAGCAGTGCAAGCAACAATATAGCTTCAATCGCTTCATTCATGGCGCCGTAGGTGTCGCCAGTCAAGCCTCCCAGCTTGCGGACGAGCCAGAAAGACATGAATGTCCCTATCGCCATCGTCACAGCAGCAGCACCTGCCGCTGTGAAAGCTGACGTGCTGAGCGGCAATCCGAATGCCAGGCCGATCCCACAGGCTAGCAGGAAGGTCAGCACAAAACCCGACCATACATGCCGCAGCGAGGCCGCTTGGAATAAAGCGCCGATCCCTTCTCCCTCACGGGCACTCGGCCAAATGACAATCGCCGCCGCCATCCACCAGCGGCTCCACGCCGGTATTGTGACCAACAGTGGAAGCACATAAATAGACTTTGTATTATAAAGAAGCTCATATAACACGGTGAATTTGAACAGCACCAGCAAAACCGCGGCAAGGACACCCATAGCGCCTACTCGGCTATCCTTCATAATTTCCAGCATCCGCTCTCGCGAGCGATGGCTCAGCACGCCGTCTGCCGTGTCCATCCAGCCGTCCATATGAAGCGCGCCGCTAAGCGAGAGCCACAATGCAAGCAGCAATACAGCTCCCGGCCCAGCAGGCAGCCAGCTTTGCACAGCAGCAAAGCCTAGCGTAATCATTCCGCCAATCATGCTGCCCGCAATCGAAAAATAAGTTGTGCTGCGCGATAACACTTGCGGCTCAAACGGAACGGTTAACGGCACCGGAATTCTCGTCAAAAATTGAATAGCGGCGACCAGCGCCTGAGCATGCAGCTTCAATGAACGAACAGCCATAATGCCAGCACCCCAACTACAAGTAATAGACTTACCAGATACAATAATCTAGTTGTGAAAATGATATCCCGCGCGGACAATGGACGCAAGGGCTCTCCCATACGTGCACGTTCGCTAGGCTCTCCAAAATAATAATTGAGTCCGCCCAGTTCAATACCGAGCGCACCAGCAACGGCCGATTCGGGAATGCCGCTGTTTGGGCTCGGATGTCGATGGGCAAATTTGCGAATCGCAGCGACCGAACGGCCGGCAGACATGCCCGGCAGCAGCCACGCCGAGAACGCGAGCAGAGCTCCCGTCAACCGCGCTGGTATATAGTTGAGCACATCATCGGTTCGTGCCGAGCACCAGCCAAAATCAATATACTTATCATTGCGGTAACCGACCATAGAGTCAAGCGTGTTTGTCGCCCGATAAAGCATAGCAAGCGGCGCTCCGCCTATTAATGCGAAAAAAATAGGCGATACGAGCGCATCGACTGTATTTTCCGCCACCGTTTCCACAGCAGCACGGGCAGCCTCTGATTCACCCAGCTTGTCCGTGTCCCGTCCGACAATGTAACCGACATATTTGCGTGCTTCCTCAAGGTTTCCAGCTGCAAGTGGGGTATAAACGAGCATCGCTGCCTGTTTTAATCCTTTGACCGCGATAGTCGTTGATACAAACCATATGGTCACCGCATAGCCGAGCCAAGAATGAATAAGTGAAGCGGCCGCGACAATTCCCCACATGACGCCATATGAAACGACCAACGTTATGAGCATTAACAAGACGCCCTTTAGCTTGAGGCGCTTGGAGGATTCTTTCTTATCGCTCCTTCGCAGCCTCTGCTCCAGCCAAGCAATGAACCTGCCGATCCAAATGACAGGATGCGTAGGCCATTTTGGATCGCCAACGATCCAATCCACGACAATAGCTGCTGCAATCAGCCACAGCATGTCCGGCAAGGAATAGAAAATCATAGCTGCTCCCAGCGGAAAGCCGCTGCCTTAAGCTCAATGGGAATGCCCGCCGTTACGAGAAACACTTTATCGCAAACCGCAGCCACCCGCTGATTCAGCCTTCCTGCCTCATCGCGAAACTTTCTGCCCATTGGATAAGCAGGCACAATACCAGCCCCTACCTCATTTGTTACTAATACGAGCGGATATGGATAGGCGGCAATCGCTTCAATGAGCATTTCCGTCTGGCGATGCAACTGCTCGTCTGCTTCTTTGCCGGGTTGTCCCGCCTGCTCCTCCGCTGCCATTAAAGCGTTCGTCAACCAAAGGGTTAGACAATCTACGAGCACAACCGGTGGCTGTTCTCCGGCTGACGCCACAGCTGCCGCAGCCTGTGCCTGCTTCTCCAGCAATTCGGCCAGGTCAAGCGGCTCCTCAACCGTCTCCCATTCAAAAACTCCCGCGCCGCGACTCTGCTGATGCCTATTTACGCGTTCAGCCATTTCTTCATCCCAAATGCGGCTTGTTGCTATATAAATGCCTTTTTTGCCAAGCCTCATCGCGAGCTGCTCAGCGAATAAGCTTTTGCCGCTGCGCGTACCGCCTGTTACTAACATTGCCATTTCAGCTTCACCTACGCTTTCGATACCCCTGCACTTTCAAAAGTGGCCATTTCCTGCATGAGCTTTAATGCCGCATCGATAAAATGAAAGCATAATACCGCGCCTGTGCCTTCTCCAAGCCGCATATCCATATGAATCATTGGGCTTAAGCCAACGGCTTTCAATAGCTTCGCATGACCCTGCTCATAGGAAAGATGGGACGCGATCATGCTTGGTTTTGTCTTATCTGAAATACGCGAAGCTACTAACGCTGCGACAGAGGAAATGTAGCCGTCTATAACGACCGGGCAGCTGTTCGCCGCTGCTCCAATAATTACGCCTACCAGTCCAGCAATTTCAACTCCGCCCAGCTTCATCAGTACATCGAAGGGATCCAGCTCATCAGGTGCATTAACCGCAATAGCCCGTTTAACAACCTCGACTTTATTTTTCCAAGCCTCATCATTAATGCCTGTTCCTCTGCCAACCGTTTCTTCGGGCGGAAGCCCTGTCAACACCGTCGTAATCGCAGCGCTAGCCGTCGTATTGCCGATGCCCATTTCACCTATGGCAAAGGCGCGGTAGCCTTTTTCGTAAAGCTCATCCACGACTTCTACCCCTGTCAAAATCGCTCTAATGGACTGCTCTTTCGTCATCGCAGCCTCTTTCGCCATATTAGCGGTTCCGTACATGATCTTGCGGCTTAGAAGCTTCGGATGCGCAAGCTCTGCGTTCACCCCAATATCAACGCAAAACACGTCAGCTCCCGCCTGACGGGCAAGTACGTTGACTGCTGCGCCGCCATTCAAGAAATTCAGCACCATCTGAGGGGTTACCGCTTGGGGAAATGCACTGACCCCCTCCTCGCACACCCCGTGGTCGCCAGCCATAATAATGACCGCTTTGCGCTCCATATCTGGCCAGCGCTCGCCCGAAATTCCCGCAAGCTGGCAGGCAACATCTTCAAGCTTGCCCAAACTGCCCGGCGGCTTCGTCAATTGGTCGGAATGGCGTCTTGCCGCCTCCGCTTCCTGTTCATTAAATGCCGGGATTCTCCCAATTGCGTTCGCCAGCAGCATGCAAAATTCTTCTTTCATCTTTTCATTCCAGCTCCCCATTGTTTATTCGCACATTGGGCGCAAGCAAAATTTGCGGCACCCCTGTTAACGGATGATTCATTATTGAAGCTTCAGCGCCGTATACCTCGCGAATAAGCTCCGTCGTATAAATATGCTGCGGCTTGCCCAGAGCTGCAATACTCCCCTTATGCAGCACCAGCACTTCATCGCAATATAAAGCGGCTAAATTTAGATCATGCAGCACGGTTACAACGGTAATACCCTGCTCACGCTGCCAGCTCTTTACCGTATCCAGCAATTGAATTTGGTAGCCAATATCCAAATAGGTCGTTGGTTCGTCAAGCAAAATGACATCCGCTTGCTGCACGATCACTTTTGCCAGCGCCACGCGCTGCCGTTCACCGCCGCTTAGCTCAGCCATTGTACGCTGCTCCAGCTTCTCAAGCCCCATTGCAGCAATCGCCTCATTAATAATTGGCGAGCTGTCGCGAGGCTCATTGCCGAACCAATTTTGATACGGAAAGCGTCCCATTTCAATCACTTCACGCACCGTAAAACCTACCGGAGGGAGTACGCCCTGCTGGAGCACCGCAAGCTTGCGCGCAGCCTCCTTGCGTGAATAGGCGGCAATGCTGCGCCCTGCCAGAAAAATATCACCTTGCGAAGGAGGCAATACGCCGGAAAGCAGCCGCAGTAAAGTGGATTTTCCGACGCCATTGGGGCCGATAATGCCGTATGTATACCCTTTTTCAAAGGAAAAGGTTAAGTCATTCAGCACATTTCTCCCGCGAATCGTCGTCCCGAGTTGACGCGCTTCAAGCATGATAGCCATCATCCCCCTCCTTCCAGCCGCTTGCGCCGATGCAGCAAATAAGCGAAAAATGGCGCACCGATCAGCGCCGTTACTACGCCTAGCGGAATTTCCTTCGGACTAAGCGCCATACGAGCAAGCGTATCGGCCCAGAGCACAAATATGCCGCCGCCAAATGCAGATAGCGGAATAAGCAAGCGGTAATCCGGCCCAACGATCAAGCGAATCACATGCGGTACGACGAGGCCAACGAAACCAATGACGCCCGCTACCGATACGGCAGCCGCTGTGAGCAGCGTCGAGCAGGCCAGCACGACCAGCTTCGTACGCTCTACCCGAATGCCCAAATGCGCCGCCTGCCCCTCGCCAAGCAGAAAAACATTCAAATGCTGCGCATAAGCGATCAGCACAATGACGCCAATAATGAGGAACGGAATCAGCATATAGACGTTCGCCCAGCTTTTCATCGCCAGCGAGCCCATGAGCCAAAATAAAATCTGGTTCACTACGCTGTTGGACAGCGAAACCATAAACGATACGAAAGCTCCGAGGAACGCCTGGATAATAACGCCGGATAATATAAGCGTTTCCAACTGCAGCCCCTCAGAGCTGCGCGCCAGCCAGAAAACGACCAATAACGTCGTAATTCCGGTTATGAAAGCGACGATTGGAATGGTCCAAATGCCAACTGCCGCCTGATAGCCGAATAAAATCAATGCCGCAGCGCCAACCGAGCTGCCGGAAGCAACCCCGAGCGTATAAGGATCGGCCAGCGGATTGCGCAGCACGCCTTGAAAACCGCTGCCTGCCAGTGCCAGACATGCGCCTACAAGCACCGCAAGCAGCACACGGGACAGCCTGACCTGGGTCACAATTGCAATTTCTCCTTCACTCCAGCTAACGGGCTGATCTCTAAGCCATGGCAGCTGGTGCAGCAAAATACCCCACACATCGGTAAAGGAAATGCCTGCTGAGCCAATCGACAAGCTCGCGATAATAGAAACAGCAAGAAGGAGCACTGCTGCTCCTCCATAGCCTAGCCATTGATGTCTCATCCGCTATTTAACGAGGTCTGGATGAACAGCCTTCGCCAGATCAAGCAAACCGTCGGCAAGCCGCGGTCCTACACGCACGAGCGGATCTTCCGCAACCGCGATAACCTGCTTGTTTTTCACCGCGTCAATGACGTTCCAGCCTGCCCGGCTGTCCATCGCTGCAACGATGGGGTTCGGTTTTACCTTCATATCCGGATAGATGATGATTTCCGGATTTTGCTTAACGATCTCTTCGGCGCTGACTTCATACCAGCCTTCTTTCGAGCCGGCCACATTGGCACCGCCTGCCATCGTCAGCAGCTCATCCAAAAACGTACCCGATCCTGCTGTATAGCCAGGGCTGAACTCCAAATACACCTTTTTCGCAGGCGCATCCTTCACCGCATTCATAACCTGATTCATGACGTCGCGCATATGTCCCGCAACGGTCTCGGCATCCTTCACCCGGTTCAAAATTTGGCCGACCGCCTCAATATGGGCAATCGTTTCGCCATACGTTTTCGGATCGGAGGCAAATACCGGAATATTCAATTCACGCAGCTTGGCAATCGCATCGCCATTCATGCTGGAGGATGCCAGCACAAGGTCCGGGTTCAGCTTCACGACAGCTTCTATATTAGTCGTCATATCGCCAATTTTCTCAATATCATTCGCTTCTTCCGGATAGTTGCTGTACTGATCCACGCCGACTACTTGCTTGCCTGCTCCTACAGCAAACACAACTTCGGTTTCGCTTGGCACAAGCGTTACAATTTTTTCAGGCGCTTGCTCGAAGGTCAGCTTAGTATCCATTCCATCGGTTACGGTGAGCGGATATGCGGCGCCTGTCTCGGCGGATGGAGATGCAGAAGGTGCGACAGATGGTGCAGCAGATTCCTTATTATTGTTTACCGCACTGCCGCAAGCGGCAAGCAGCGTTAGCGTTGCTATAAGCCAAATGGCAAGGCTTGTTTTCAGCATATGGTTCATTTTAACTTTCATTAATCGTATACACTCCTCTAAAATGGTATGTTCTCTCCATGCGGAGGGATGCTTCAGGCAAATCAGGCATAAAAAAAGCATTCACGGCAGCTGTGCCGAAAATGCGGTATCCCTGCTTGGCGCTGGCCCTCATCATTATGTAGGTTAGACGTAGTAACTATACCATCGTTTTTCCGTATTTGTCCACCTCACGCTAAGCAGCAAGCTGCTTGTGCCGCCGCAAAATATAGCTCAGCCGCATCGCATTTCCAACTACAGACACGGAGCTCAGCGCCATCGCTGCCCCTGCCATCCATGGTTCTAGCAGACCGAAGGCGGCAAACGGCACAATACTGCTGTTATATAGGAAGGCAAGCAGCAAGTTCTGCTTAATATTGCGCACCGTCAGCCGGCTGATGCCCAGCGCATCAACAATCGCGGTCATACGCGGCTGAAGCAGCGTTAAATGTCCGGCGGCGAGCGCCGCTTCCGTGCCATTGCCCATCGCAATGCCCACGTCGGCAGCAGCAAGCGCAGGTGCATCATTCCAGCCGTCGCCAGCCATGCCGACCCGTTTGCCCGAACGTTTAAGCTGCTCTACCAGCTCCAGCTTCTGCTCTGGCAGCAATCCGGCGAACACTTGCGTAATGCCTGCTTGACGGGCTGCATTATGAGCAGGACTTTGGTGGTCGCCTGTTGCGAGCATCACTTGCAGTCCATAACGTTGAAGCTGCTGAACGGCAGCAAATGAATGAGGTTTAACCCGATCTGCAAGCGAAATAGCCCCGATGAGCAGGCCATTTGCCGCTACATATAGCAGTGTTTCTCCTCTTTTTTCCCGTTCTGCGCAAAAAGCAGCTAAAGCTGCGGCGACCTCTGCATTCGCTTTCCACTGTTCGGCTTTGGCAAAGGTTGCATTTCCGACGGTTATTCGCCTTCGCTCCACTACCGCTTGAACGCCTTTGCCGGGAAAATAAACCATTTCTGACGCGCTTGGCGGCGTCAACCCGATTCGCCCCGCTTCACGCCCTATCGCTTGCCCTAGCGGATGCGTGGAACCTGCTTCAGCGGCAGCGGCCAAACGCAGCACGGCTGAACGCGTCTGATTTGGCGCAGCCCATACGGCGCTAACCTGCGGGCTACCCTCGGTGAGCGTACCGGTTTTGTCCAGCAGCAGCGTATTAAGCCGGGCGAGCCGCTCCAGCGCCCCGCCTTGTTTCAGCACAATGCCCTGCTTCGCCAGGCGGCCAGAAGCAATGACCAGTGAAATAGGCGCGGCCAGACCTAGTGCACATGGACAGGCGGCGAGCATAACGGCGACCCCGCAGCGGAAAGCTTGATGCCAATTGCCGGGGTCCAGGAGCACCAGCCAAAGCATGAAGGTGAAAGCCGAAAGGGCGAGCATCGCCGGAACAAACCAAGCGGCCACCCGGTCCACCTGCTGCTGAATCGCAGATTTGGAGCGCTGCGCCTGACGAAGCAGCTCGCTAATCCGGCTGAGCAACGTCGCATGTCCCGCAGCGGTTGTACGGATGCGTTGCATCGCTCCCACATTCGTTGTTCCTGCCCAAATTCGGTCTCCTGCCCGTTTAACGACCGGCAAGCTTTCTCCTGTCAGCAGCGATTCATTCATATCGGTTTCCCCGCTCGTTAAAACGCCGTCAACCGGGACCGTCTCACCTGTGGCAATGCGCACGATTTCGCCTTCCCGTACGAAAGCGGTCTGTACATTAACCCACTGGCCTGCCCGTTCTACAGTTGCGGTTTGCACCTCCAATTGGCTGTACCCGCCCGCCTCATCCTGCGCCCGCGATGCAGCTGTCATCTCCAAATATTTGCCGAGCAGCACTGCGCTGATAACGACAGCAGAGGTTTCAAAATAAAGCGGCAGCGTATGTCCAGCAGCAAGCGTTTTTCCAGTCGGAAGGCTGGAAAAAACAATATAATGGCTGTATAAATAAGCGGCAGACGTTCCTGCCGCTACCAAAACGTCCATATTCGCTGCACGCGAACGCAGCGCTTGGTAAGCTCCAATATAAAAAGGCAGCCCAATGACGAATTGAACGATGGTAGCTAACGCGAGCTGCAGCCATGGATGCAGCAGCCAAGCCGGAATGGGGAGCCCGCTTAACAGGGGCAGATGCTGGGTCATTCCAGCAAGCAGAGGCAGTGTAAGCAGCAGCGAGATCATAAGCCGGAGGCCAAGAGCGCTGCGTTCCTGCTTCCACTGTTTTTTGCTGTGCTCAGCTGCCGAAGCTTGAAAGCCGATGTGACCGATTTTCGCCATAATCTCCTCAGACCGCAAGCTTTCAGGCACAAATTGTACCCAAGCCGATCTTGCGGGATAGCTGACCGCGACCGATTGAACACCCTCCATTTTGCCCACGGCTTTCTCGATTCGCGCGGCGCAAGCTGTACAGCTCATGCCGCCCACTGCATATTGCAAAGTCACACTATTTTCACTATCATTATTCCGCTGCTCCAATCGCACACCCGCCCTTTCGCCTTTCAATTACACCAGCCGCCGCCATATTCAAAGATCAATTCATGATGATTTATTTTCTTTGTATCATCATATGTTCGGTAGGGGGCTGACATGTGTACAGGCTGAGGTTAGCCATATGGATCAAGCGTAAAAAGGTGTGAGCAGGGTTGAGCAGGCGTTGCCGACTTTTGACGACAGCTCTTATATCAGATAGAGATAGAAGCCTTATTATTCGCGTAAATAAGTATACTTTTTTCTTTCTATAAGCCTAATCAACCGTGGCCGTATTTTTGGTGCGAATGTGAAGCTCACATAAAAACCCTAGGTCACTCGCACCTCAGATTTTGTCGATTCAAGTCGAAAACGTGCTATTCAAGTAAAAGTCAATACCTCAGTCCATTTTTCTTGCTTTGTTTTTATTGAAAAAATGTAGCATTAATGCCATTATGGAATTAATTATGCATTTTTTCGCTGTCGCACTCTATGTGAGTGCGTGGATTGAAACAATGATATTGCGCCCGATCTCCGTTAGGTCGATGGTCGCACTCTATGTGAGTGCGTGGATTGAAACCCCGATCATGCTTGACGCCGCTGTATATGCAATGGTCGCACTCTATGTGAGTGCGTGGATTGAAACCTCCTTATCTTGATGTGCCTAGCGCGTCTTACGGGTCGCACTCTATGTGAGTGCGTGGATTGAAACAGATTAGTTTGGACGTATCCGATCTGTAAACCAGCGTCGCACTCTATGTGAGTGCGTGGATTGAAACGATTTCGTCGACGTGAAGATCGAAGAAGTCGTTGTGTCGCACTCTATGTGAGTGCGTGGATTGAAACATAACTACGATCAGATTCTAATACTCCTCTATCATGTCGCACTCTATGTGAGTGAGTGGATTGAAACTCACAAGTTTCATCGCATCCCACCTCTCCGCATATGTCGCACTCTATGTGAGTGCGTGGATTGAAACTTGCAAATAGTCGGTCATTTTAGCGGTGTTCCGCGTCGCACTCTATGTGAGTGCGTGGATTGAAACACTAGGAGGATTAGAGATGACTGAATTGATTAAAGTCGCACTCTATGTGAGTGCGTGGATTGAAACCCGTTCCGATGCTAGGCGACCGTTAGCCAATTCGTCGCACTCTATGTGAGTGCGTGGATTGAAACGTTTCAGTACCAAAACTGCTAACGATAATCAGAGTCGCACTCTATGTGAGTGCGTGGATTGAAACATCTCCTGCGACCACATCAACACTTCCCCTGCATTCGTCGCACTCTATGTGAGTGCGTGGATTGAAACTTGCCACGCTGTTCAATAGTCATGTATACCACTCGTCGCACTCTATGTGAGTGCGTGGATTGAAACGTAAAACTCGCCCCATATAAGCTGGCTGCGCGCGTGTCGCACTCTATGTGAGTGCGTGGATTGAAACATTTATTAAGCTCCGCTGCGGTGGGGCTATTTTAGTCGCACTCTAGTGAGTGTGTGGATTAAAACTTGCCAGTTCCACATAAAAGGTGATTGCCTTGCTCGTCGCACTCTATGTGGGTTCGATGATTAAAACATATTGGCTTGAGTTATCTTGCCAAGCAAGCTTTGTCGCGCTTTTGGTGGGCGTGTATATACAGCGCCTAATGTAGCCTCTTTAAACACAGTCGCACTCAACTATACAGAAACAAACGTGCTAGCAATTAATAGTCTTAATACGACAATTTACACCTCTATGCAAGCAGAAACTACTATTGTATGATTAAATTGGATTTACTTATTATTTCTATTTAAGTAAATTAATTGAAATAGGAGGTTCAAATGAAAAAATCCATTCAGAAAACTTTTCTCGCCACCACCTTAGCCCTTGCATCCTTTACAAGTTTCGCATTACTAGCTCCAACAACGGCTTCAGCAGCTGGAACAACCTTTATAACTTTGAAAAAAGGAAATTCTACGTCACTCTTTGGTGCGAATAGCTATGTTGTTGCATCAGGAACATCTATTGTTTCCGTATCTTCATCTGGATGGCTAACTGCTTTAAATACGGGCAGCGCAACAATTCGTGGCTACAGTTCCAGCGGGGTCCTTCTCTCGACTTGGTTTGTTACTGTAACCTCATAAATTTATCTATCAGACCGCCACACAAGGCGGTCTGTATTTTTTTATACAGTCTTTCTATTCAGCGCTGCTGTATTACTGTTTTTGCTCATGACCTACTGCGTGGATTGAAACCCAAACTGCTCAAGCCAAACCTGCCAGTAGTTTGTATCGCACTCTATAAGAGTGAGTTGATTAAGATTTATCTGGTTGGAAATAAAACAAAGATCAATTGACGATTTTTTTTGTAAAAACATCCCCTTAAAGACAAAACGAGCCGACCGCAATGGGGCGGCTCGTCTCTATTTTTTACTATAACGACTTTAAATCAATTATTTCTTTCTCAGTTAGACCGGATGCTTCGACGATAACGGAAAGCTCAACTCCAAGAGCAAGGAGCTTTCTGGCAATTTCCTTTTTCGCCTCCGCCTTTCCTCTTGAGTTAGCTACTTCATACATCGAAGCTTCATCATGTAAATACTTCTGGCGATCTTCATACTGTCTTCGTCCTTCTAAATCCTGACTCAAAAATTCCAGCGTATCCATGGCCTTTTTTAGTACCGGTTCATTCATCGTTAGCACCTCCCATTTGGATTGATCTGCACCTTTCAGAAATAACAGCCAGTTCACAAGTCCGCCTTCCTCAATTGAAATGGCTTGTTCGTCTAGCTTCGGCAGCTCCAGAAAGTGAAATTCAATATCGTCAATTAGTGAAATTCCGGTTCGATCTTCCCGCAGATGAAATACGTTATGATACAAATCATTTGGCAGCAAGGCGTAGTTCAAAATATTAATAGTCACGCACCGTTTCAGTTGGCTATAAGGCTGCCCTTCCTGCAATTGCCCAGAGTATTGCTTACTCTAATAGAAAAGCATTCTTTTCTCAGTATCATATTTATTAAAAAGCTGCATTTCAACATTAATAATTTCGCCTTCAGTTGTCCTGGCTCGAATGTCCAGAATGGACTGCTTGTCGCGCGGAGAGTCCTTATCTGTATAAGGGTTGAGCAAAATAATCTCTTTCAATGGGAGCCTTCCAGCCTCATCAAATGTTCGGTTTAAAAAGGTTAATAGTGAAAACCAACCTACAAAATCAAAAGCAGCCTAGCAATCCGCCAACAAGCGGTTGCAAGGCTGCTTTTCGTTTTAACGCTCTGTGCTACGCTCCAGTCACAATGGCTCCCGGCCAAGCGAGCATGCCGCCCGTCATATTAGTGACGGAGTAGCCCTGTGGCGCGAGGAAGCCGCATACTTTGCCACTGCGTCCGCCGCTGCGGCAGACGAAAATAATATTTTCATCCTTAGGCAGCTCATCCAAACGCTCCTGAATTTCAGACAATGGCAAATGCGCTGCTTCGGCAATGTGTCCCTCTTCCCACTCGTCAAGCTCACGAACGTCGATTAAATGAAACTTTTCCTTATTATTCAGACGCGCCTCTACTTGCTCCGGCGTGATTTCGTTATACATCGTTACGTCAGCTCCTCAGAAAAAATCTTTTATGTGCATTGTAACTTTCGACGCCGCCATTGTCCATTCCTCTAAACAAAACCAACATTCTAGCCTAGCAGCTTGTCAAAAATGCTACCGCTTGCCGCGCTTCTTCGCGGCAAGCAGACGATTGAGCGTCGCATGGCCGTCAGCTGGGTTTGTCTCTGAATTCGCAGGCGGAGCTAATGGCTGACTGCTTGTGCCTACTGATTTAAACTGCTGGTCGTCTCGCTGTTGCTTGCTTGCCTGACCTTGTCCCTCCGGCCGCACAGCTTGGGCTCGATTTGAGCCACTAGCAATCTGCGACGAATGGATCGCAGCTCGCTGCACGCCAGCAAGGTCTGCACCAGCACCCTTCGCCTGACCAGATGCTGGCGAGGCGGAAGCCGCATCACTTGTGCCCGCGCGCTCGCCATAAAAGCCTGCGGTGCGGCTTTTACGCTGCTGCAGCCTGCTCACTCCTGAAGGTGCAGCGGCGTCTGGCTCTTTCCTCTGCAAACGTCCGCCCGCTAATCCGAGCCTCGTCAAAAGCATTCGCCCGATTCGCTGCCAAGGCAGCGACAGCCGACGCAGCAAAATGTCGAGCAGCCACAGCGCCAAAATCAATAGGAGCAGCTCACGAGTCCAATCATAAGGCTGCCTGGACTCTACTGGAATGAAGCGGTAAACCTCCTGCGGCGCGTCCAGCGACAGCAGGCGTCCGCCAGTAGCGTTAGCAAGCTGCTGCAGCGCTTCTGTTCCATTTTCACCCGTCAATCGATACTCAGGCGAATATGGAATGACAAAACCCGTTGTCGTGCCACTACCCGTATTTGGCGTTTCCGCTCCGCCCGCAGCAGCGGTCTGTTCATTCACTTGCATTAAATACACGCCCGGCTCAGACACCGGAAGGCTTGCCGCATATTCGCCCGGAGCCGCGGGAAGCGGAGAAAGCGTCGTGCTTTTGCCAGCTTCGTCCGTGACCACAGCTGACAGCTTCGCTGCTGTATCACTGCCCTCGGTGCGCAAGCGCAGCATCGCCTCTCGACCATCCAGCTCAGCTGTTGCGGAATACGGCGTGCTCTCAAATTGGGGAAACGTCCATTTAATCCACTCGGCGAGAACATTAGGCAAGGCGGACCACTGTACCCAGTCTCGTGACCATTTTCCAGTCAAGTCGCTCGTCCAGGCTACCGTTCGTCCTGAGCCATAAGCCCAGCGTGCCAAAATCGGATCGCCTTGTGGGGATCGCAGCGCGACCTCTGCCGTTTCCTTCGCTGTCGTTGCGATGTACGCCTGCAAAACCGGCAAGCCATTTTGCCACATCGTCGCCCAGCTTCCGGCTTGCCCGATGAGCGGCGGCGCATTTTGCTCCACAATATACGTTCGTGACATTAACACCGTCTCACGGCTGAAAATAGCCGGAAGCGTGCTTTCATCATTTGTAAAATAAAACCGTCCCTTTGCCTGCTTCGCAAGCTGCTCCAGCATCACCTGATCCGCACCGTCTCCTACTGCAACTGTAGACATCGTCATTTTATTGTCGACCATGCCTTGTGTCAGTGTAGCATATCCCGGATTAGAAGCCGATTGGCCATCGGTGAGCAAAATAATATGCTTGCGCTGGGCATCCATTTCCAGCAGCTTGTTGTAAGCGGTATCCAGAGCCGGGAAAATTTCCGTGCCCCCATCAGCCTGAATGCCTTGGATTTTAGCCAAAACATCGTCGCGTTCCGTCAGCTTGGTCGGCTCCACGATCCACCATGGCGTCGAGTCGAAGGCGACTACGCCTACCGAATCCTCGGGACGCATCAGCTCAATCGTTCGCATCGCCGCTTCCTTCGCGAGCTCCAGCTTGCCGCCAGACATACTGCCGGAACGGTCAATTACTAATATCAAGCCGAGCGACGGAAGCTGTCGCTTGCCCTTCAAATCCATGTAAACCGGCAGCGCCTTCTCGATAGGCGTTTGAAAATAGCCGCCCAAACCAAAGCTGTTGTCGCCCCCTAGCATGACTAGGCCGATGCCATAATCGCTGACCGCTTTGCCGAGCCACTCCATCGGTTTTGCCGCAATGCGGGTTGCCGGAACATTATTTAAAATAATGCTGTCATAGGCAGCATATGAAGCCAGCTGTACAGACAGCCGCTCAGGCGGAATCGTCTCGTAACGAATGAGCGAGGCTTTCAAAGCTGCCTCCACATTTCCCGATGAGCCCGGCACGCCTTCGACAATAAGCACAGCGGGCGGGCCGCTAACTCTGCTGAACGCATAAGCCGTATTGTTCTGCTCGCGTTCATCCCCTTCGGCATATAGCTCGGCCCGGAAACGGTGAAAGCCCGGTTCCAGCGCAGCGCTTTGCAGGGCAAAACGATTTTCGCCCGGCTCCAGCACGATATCACTTGTCGAAAGCTCACGGTTATCTTCATAGATCCTCAGCTTGGCCGCACCGGATGATGTGCTGTTAATCGTAAACTCAAACGTAAACTTCTCGCCCTGACGCAGCGTTTGCGGTACGTCCATCGCTTCGAGCGAAGCGTCCACCCGCTGCGGGGCAGCTATCGGAACGACATCCACCTCAATGCCAGCATGCTTTAGCAGCTCTGCTTGGCGCAGCATGCTTCCGGCGTTTTCAGCGCCATCGGAGAGCAGCACGATTTTGCCGCCACCGGCTTCATGCAGCATGCCAGACGCAAGGCGGAGCGCTTGAGACAGATCCGTGAAATTTTCATTCACACCTGAACGGAACGTATATCGTTCCGCACTTGGAAGCTCATCAGGCGAAAGTACCTTATCGATTGCCGCATCCAGTCCGATGGACACAATTCCGCTTCGGTCCTCTTCGTCTTTCGCCGCCGAGGCTTTGGCAATCCACTCGCCTAAAGAGGCATCGGCATTGACGGACGCGGAGCGATCCGCTACAAAAATAACGTTTCGCTGCTCGACACGCCAGTAAGGCTGCACGCCAGCAGCGATCGCAATGACCAGTAGCAGGATGAGTCCACGCAGCGCAATGGCTATCTTTTTACGAGTGCCCTGCAGCCGCAGCGTACCTCGAATCATCCACCACACCGCCGCAGCCCACGGGATAAGAAGAAGGAGCGCCCAAGGTGAATCAGCCTGCATTCCCACGCCTATACACCTCCCATTCCACCAGCATCAGCGCAAGCAGTGCCAGCGCGAGCCATGCGGCAAAAGCATTTGCAGCATTTGCCGTCTCCACGCTGCCCGCAGCACTTCCCGCATCAGCCTGGTTTTGACTTGTCTCAGAGGAAGCAGCTGCAATCGGCTTAATATCGGCAGTTGCAGACATCGATGCACTTTCGGCGGAAGCCGCATTTACAGCAAGCATCCTCTGGCCGATCGTTTCTCCTTCTGCGTTTTGCTCCATTAAACGGTACAAGCCCGGAACCGCTGGGGCGATAGCCGGTTCTTGCGAAGCAAGCGCCGCAGACAGATTGCTGTCAGGCAGCGATTTTTCGCTATAGCCGCCTATAGTTTCAATCATTTCCCACTTGGCACTTACTGTCTCATTTAAAAAAGCAAGCTGTAGCGCACTTCCGGCATCCGCCGTCCCTAGCTGAGCCCGACTGCCACCGCTCATCCAGTCCGCAGCCTGTACAATTAGCACGGGAAACTCCGGCCGCAGCGGCAAATCGCTGCTTTGCATATCAAAGGTAAAGCGCAGCTGCGGCCTGCCTTGCACCGAGCCTGCATAAATAGCAGGCAAGCCGCCATAGGTGACGATGGCATCTCCCCAAGTCCCCGCATCCTTCGCCTTCACCATCCGTCCAATATGGGTATCTTCAAATGAAAGATAGGCGGTAACGGGATGGTCGGCTATCGCCACCCTGCTATTCGCAGGCGAAGCCGTCTCTTCCTCGGTCGCTTCTGGATGATCAATATACCAGACGGGCTTGGAGGCAAACAGCTCCTGCCAGCTTTTGTCCGTACGAAGCTTCGCTGTGTCTCCATCCATAATGACCCAGTCGATGTCCTTAACATGCTCCTTGGAAGGAACGTATTGTGTTGGATCAACCTTTATCGTTTTTACCCCAGCGAGCTGGAGTGCTTTTTCCAAAAACAAGTTGCCGGATGTAGCCAAAAGCACCTGCTGCGCTTTAGATACAATCGGAAACTGATAGGCGATATTGTCCGCCGCATAATCATCGGTCGCTCCGCTGATTTTGGCTGTATAATAGCTTGCCGCTTCCGGCAGGCCATTCATATCTACGCTCGTCCAGCCTCCAGACTCAAGCTTGACCGATTTTGTCGCCGCAGGCTCCGATTCCTTGTCCGCATAAACAGCAAGCTGGATCTGCTTGGAAGCAGCGCTGTCATTGCGAAGCGTCACTACGCCTGCCCGCTTGCCATCCTCCCCAACTGCCGCATGAATGCCAAAATACAAAATAGCACTATTATTGCTGCCAGCTTGTGGGGCAGAAAGCTTGAATTGCTCTAGCTTTGCATGAAGCGTGAGCAGGTTAACGGAGTCCGCATCCTGCCACCTGCCATCGGTTAAAAGCAAAATCTGCCCGCCTTGTTCATTCGCAAGCAGCGAGTCGGCTAGTGATAAAGCCGCTACGTTGTCCTGAGTACCGAAATCTGGAGTTATGGCTTTCAACTGCTGCAGCACGAGCTCATGTTCCGTTTCCTTGGACAAAATAATGCGAGGCTGCTCGCCCGTTACAAGCAAAGTAATGAGCTCCCCTTTCGGCTGCTCGCTCAGCCACAGCTCCGCCTGCTGTACAGCGGCGTGCAGCAAGCTGCCTTGCGAGCTTCCTCCGGGCATAGCCGCTGTCATGCTTGCGGAGCGGTCAAGTACGATGACGGTATGACTGCCGCTGCGGCTATCTGCCGTGAGATACGGCTGCATGAGCGCCAGCACTAATACAGCAGCTGCGAGCAGCTGCAACAGCATAAGCGGGCGGGTACGCAGCTTTTGCCACGGACGATTCGCCTCCTGCTCGCGCAGCATGCGATTCCACAGCATATGGCTCGCAATTTCGGTATCCATATACGTGCGCTTGAATAAATACATTAAAACGATGGCTGGAAGCGCCAAGCCGAATAAAGCCGATAGCGGCGATAGCAGCTGCATTTCTCCTCCTCCTTTCACCCAAGTTGCAAGTTTCTCCTCACATCAGTTCCCGTTCAAACTTAACTATGACTGTGCAGCACACCAGCGCGCAGCAGCGTATGCTGAACCGTTTGCTCCACCGGCTTGCTCGTATCAATAAAAATATAAAGCGCTCCACGCTCTGCGCAAAGCTTCTTAAGATGACTGCAATAATCGTTAACTGTAACGCGATATTGTTCGAGCAAACGGCTGCCTAAAGCAACCTCCTTGCCCGTGCCGAGTTCACTGTCGAGCAAATTCAATTCACCTGTCAAAGCTGGGTTTAGCTCCTCTGGGCTCAATAAATGGAGAAAGACAACCTGCTGCCGGGCAGCAAGCAGGCTGAGCAGCGTCTCTTCAATGCCCGCTTCATACATCGCATCGGATACGACCCAAGTGACGCCCGTACGATGCGGGAGCTGACCAGCCTGCTGAATAGCTTCCCTCATAGACAGGGCTGCCGCCTGTTGTTCCATTGCTCTTCCTAGGCCCGTCATAGAAGGCTTAAGCCCCTCGCCCTGTTGAAAAGACGGCTGCTCCATTCCCCGTTCCAGAGCCGCCGCCAAAAAATGAAATAAACGCGCAGTGGAGCCCCTGCCGCGAAGCGAGGGAAGCTCTGCCGGAGCTGTGCCGCCAAACAGCTTGACCGCAACGCGGTCCTCGCCTGACAGCGCAGCGTATCCCCCGCTGGCCGCCAGCTGCAAGGCGCAGAGCAGCTTGTTAGCCTGTTCGCTGCCAAAGTTCATCGATGGAGATACATCAACGTACACATGCAGCGTAAGCTCCTGCTCATCCCAATATTGCCGCATATACGCTCTGCCTGTTCGTCCATACACATTCCAATCCAAGCGGCGAATGTCGTCGCCGGGCGCATAAGGACGATAGTCTGCAAATTCCTGCGAGCCGCCGAGGGTGCTAGAGCGGCGCTTGCCAGCCATCGAACCCTTCACCCGGCTGCCCGCAGCCACTTTCATCCGCTCCAAACGATGCAGCAGCGAGGAATCGGGAAAAAGCTTGGCTAAGGCACCGCTGAACGCTGAATGCTGGAATCCGCTTCCAGAACCGCTGCCTTGCCCATTCATCTTGTCAGCTCCAATGCGCTTAGGATGGATTCGGTCATTTGATCCGTCGTTATGCCTGCTGCCTGTGCCTCGTAACCGAGTACAACCCGATGCCGAAGCGCTGGCACAGCTACCTCGCGAATATCGCTCCACGATACGTGCAGCTTTCCGCTGCAAAGCGCCCTTACCTTGCTGACCGCCACAATCGCTTGCAGCGCCCGCGGTCCGGCGCCAAATCTAACATATCGCTTCACATCATCAGGAGCATCTGCTTCAGCGGGATGCGTCATCATCACTAGCCTGACCGCCAAGTCCAGCACATCATCAGCGACCAAAATATGCTTGGCATACAGCTGCAGCTCGGTCAGCTCTTCCCCGTTCATCTTCACTTGGGCGCGGGGCTGAGCAGCCGCCGTTGTGCGCAACACAATTTCTTTGAGCTCCTCGCGCGTCGGATAGCTGACGCCGATTTTGAGCAGGAAGCGGTCAAGCTGCGCTTCCGGCAGCGGGTATGTCCCTTCCTGCTCGATAGGATTTTGCGTTGCCAATACAAAAAAAGGACGCGGCAGCTGGCGGGTTTCTCCGCCAGCTGTCACCGTGCCTTCCTGCATCGCTTCGAGCAATGCGCTTTGTGTTTTTGGCGTAGCACGGTTAATTTCATCGGCCAGCACCAAATTGCCGAAGATCGGTCCGGGCTGGAAGCTGCGTCCCGCTGCCCCCTGCTCGGTAAAATCGATCAGCGTCGTTCCCGTAATATCCGCAGGCATTAGATCAGGCGTAAATTGAATCCTTGAATATTGCAAGGAAATGGTATCCGCCACCGTGCGGACAAGCATTGTTTTCCCAAGACCGGGGATGCCTTCCAGCAGCGCATGTCCGCCTGCCAGCAAGCACCACAATAGCTGCTCGACTACCTTTTTTTGCCCTACAATGACGCTCCCAATTTCCGCTTGCAGCGCAGCTATACGCTCAGCCGCTTGTGTAATCTGTTCCTTGGATTCTATCATTTGACCACCCCGCTCCTTATCGATTCGGCTGTATGTTGTCGAAATATTGCTTTACTTTATCCTGCATGGCCTGTGGCAGCTGGGAGCGTCCAAGCGCTTTTTTGGCTTCGGTCGCATATTCGCTGTACACTTCCTCGTAAGGGCGTGTCGTGCCGTCAATCATTGGAGATTTGCCGCCCGTTTGCTCTTGGCCGCCAGTAGATGGTCCGCCATCCTCCTGCACATTGCCCTCACCCGCCATCGTGCGCGGCGTTGTTACAAGCGTTCGTCCGCCCGCTCCAGTACCGCCTTGCAAGCCTCCTTGCCCACTGCCCGAGCCACTGCCAGCACCTTGGCCGGCCCCGGCGCCTGTACCTGAGCCAGCACCAGCTCCTGCTCCAGCACCGGCCCCAGCACCGCTGGACGAAGGATCGCCGCCGCTGCCAGAAGCGCCGGAGCTTCCTGGCGCGGCGCCCGATACGGGCTCGCTCGGCGAGCCCGATGCTCCGCCAGCGCTGCTGCCGCTAGGCGAGCCATTGCCGGAGGCCGCCGCTGCCCAGCTCGGCGGCACGGTACCGCCGCTGGCAGCCAATTGGCCCGCAAGCGGCTGTCCGCTTTGTCCAAGCTGGCTCGCCATTGCGCTAGCCAGCTGCTCCAGCTGTGCCTGCGACAATTCGCCGGCCAGCGCTTCTTCCAGGGCGGCGAGGCCATCGCCGCCCTCCGTTTTGCCCGAAGCGTCATCACCCGCTTCGGAATTGCGCGCTTGCTCCGCGGCTTCTGCCAATGCGGACGCGAGCGCCTCCTTGTCTTGCGGCAGCTGCTCGGCAAGCTGCTCCAGCGCCTGCGCAAGCTGCTCCTTCTGCTCAGGCGTCAGCTTCTGCAGCTCCGAGCGCATATCGCTAATCGCTTCGCGCATGCCCGATTCCAGCCGGTCCTGCAGCGCAGCTCCCAGCTGCTTCAGCGCAGGCTCGCGCTGCATCGCTTTCGCAGCCTCATCAAGCTGCGACGCCGTTTGCTTCGCCAGCTCCGCCGTCTGTTCAAGCTCGCGCATCGCCTCGGCCAGCTCGGCAAGCGCCGCTTCCATGTCGCTGTCGTTTTCCTCCAGCTTGCTGCGCAGCTTCTCAAGCGGCTCGGCAAGCTGCTGCTTCGCCTCCTCAGGCACATCTGCCTGCTCCGCTTCCTCCGCGAGCGCAGCCGCTTCTTCCCGCAGCGCTTCGAGCTGCTGCCGCTCAGCAGCCCGCTCCTCCGCCAAATGATCCAGCGGATTCGCCCATACGAGCAAAAGCGCGGAAATAGCCCATACCGCGCTAACCCCCAGCACGGCCCGCTTCCACGCTGGCCATGCGGGCCAAGGCAGCCGCTTGCTCAGCATAGCGGCATAAGCTTTCGCTGCAGCGATAGCCTCCTGCCGCTGCAGCATAACAATAGCAGATGGCTGCCCAGCCGGGCGCAGCCATCCATCAAGCGCGGTCGACACGGCATCATCCGTGTCATGCCGATCCATCGCTCTCGCCGCATCACGCAGCGAGGCGCGCCGCCGAAGCCCATACAGCAGCCCCGCCAGCAGCCCCGCCGCCGCCAAAATCACAGCCGCTGGCCGCGCATGTAGCAGCGGCCACAGCCTGCTTGCGACCAGCAGCAGCAAGCCTGCCGAGCTGCCTATAAGCAAGCCTTTCAGCCCATACTTGCACATCGTGAACATCGTCAATCTCAGGCGCACCGGCAATAGCAGCTCAGGAAGCTGCTGCTGTTCTTCTTTAGCCCGACTGCTTCCGCTTGGCTCCATTCGTGTTCCCTCCTGATTTAATACCGACTTCTCATCCCTTATTTCCGGTTTTGCTTCATGCGAGGACGCAAGTAACGAATACTTAACCAAATCGCTAGAGCGGCTAATACTAGATAAATGAGCATGAACTCCTGCCATAGCTGCAGGAACGGTTCAGATGCTGTTGCACCAGATCCCGAATAAACGATTTCTCTGGTTATATTAGGGTCCAAAATGCTGTACATCGCCACCGCTGGATTCCATGCAAAAATATGAGCGATCCATTCGTTAGAAGAGCTGTTTCCTGAAACCTGCATCGATACCATTATCGCTACATAACCGATGAGCGCCGTGCCCGCATACAAAAACAAGGTCACGCCATACGTCAAAATGACAGCAATCATCGTCCGCTTGACGAGGGTGGAAAACAAAACGCCGAATGCTCCGATTACGATCATCAAAAATAAATAAAAGCAAAAGATGAGCAGCAGCTGCACAGGCGATATGCCGCCGAACAGAAACATCATGCTGTATATGGGAAGTGTACTTATGACGATTAAAATCATAAAGCTCAGGGAAGACAGCAGCTTGCTTAAAATAATCGTTGTCGAGCTTTGCTGCGTCGTAAGCAGCAGATTAAGCGTCTGCCGCTCGCGCTCCCCACTTATAACGCCAGCCGTCAAGCCCGGAGCCATAAAGGAAATAAGGCCAAGCTGTACGAAGCTGAGAAAATAAAACAGTATCCGGCTTTCACTCGGATTAAAGGAGGCAGTATTGCCCGAGCTCATATTGAGCAAATAGATAGAGCTAAGGGCAAACAGCCCAATGGCGAATAAATAGGCAAGCAGCGTCCACATCGTGCGCGGCGTCCGCATCCGCAAGCGGAATTCCTTATCCAGCACCGGATTGATCAGCTTGCTGCGCCAGTCTTTGCTTACTGTATCGTTTCTCATTCGAAGCCGTCCCCTCCTCTCGTAATTTCCAAAAAGACATCTTCCAAATTCGTCTGCCCTTCACTGAACGAAATAATCCGATAGCCCGCAGCAATCAGCTCGCCGACCAGCTCAGCCTGTTCGATATCCTGTCCGCTAAAATGGACATGAATGCCCCGTTCATCGCGCATCAGGCGCGTCACATGCGGCTGCTCCTGCAAAAACTGCTCAGCCTCGTCCAGCCGCTCCAGCAGCCGAATATATAAAATCCGCTTCACCCGCAGCCGGTTCTGAATATCCGACACATTGCCCTGAGCAATCATCTGTCCATGCTCGATGACGCCAATTTCGTCAACCATCTCCGCAAGCTCCGGCAAAATATGCGAGGAAATAATGATCGTTTTGCCCATTGCCTTCAGCTCAAGCAAAATTTCCCTCATTTCGATTCTCGCCCGCGGATCAAGCCCGGAAGCGGGCTCATCGAGTATGAGCAAATCGGGGTCGTGCACAAGGCAGCGTGCCAAGCACAGCCGCTGCTTCATGCCACGCGACAGCGTATCGACATAAGCGTCCCGCTTGTCACTGAGATTGACCAGCTCAAGCAGCTGCGGAATGAGCTCTTCCCGTTCCTTTTTGGGAATGCCATAGCTCGCACCATAAAAATGCAAATATTCGACCGCTTTAAACTGATCGTACACACCGAAGAAATCCGGCATATATCCAATGCGCTTTCTCACTTCTGCCGGATGCTTCGTCACATCAAAGCCATCTACTTTGGCATAGCCTGATGTGGGAGACAGAAGCGTAGCCAAAATCGACATCGTCGTTGATTTTCCTGCTCCATTCGGCCCTACAAAGCCAAACACCTTGCCTTTGGCAATCGTTAAATCGAGCGATTTTAAAGCATGAAACGAGCCGAAAGACTTACTTAGTCCTTTAATTTCAATCATAGGAACGGCTGCTTGCTCATGATCAGGCACAATCCCCGCTTCCTGCTCCCTTTGTATTTCCGCCTGCTCCGCCTTATTCATGCTTCGCCACCTCGCCTTCCACTGCAACTTGCGGCATTCTCGTCTCGAGATCCGTGTTTACGATCAGCTTCATCCGCAATTTGAAGCCGTCAATGAGATAGCTCGAAGGATCGTCCATTTCCGCTGCTACTTTAATCCATTTGCCTTGCGCTTCATCCCAAATGAGCCACTTCAAATTTTGCCCGGATTGGGAAGGATCAAGGTGAATGTCCAATTGGTCGTATGTCAGCTGTTCACGCTCAGGGAAGCTGTATTCCAGCACCAGCTCACCTTGCCCAATTGAAAAAGTTGAGTTTCCATAATTTTCTATTCGATTGACGCTTTTCTCAATAATAACAGGATTCACGAATCCTGCCGGCACGACAAGGCGGCCGTTTTCATCCGGCTCCATCTCGCCCAAGCTCTGCACCCACATCGTCAAATTAGCAGCTTTTACTTTATTGTTATTAACAGTAAACAATGCGTCTTCATTTTCACTGAATCCGATAATGACCGGACCATAAATCATCGGTATTGTCGAAGAACTGTAGTTCATATTAAAATACGTTTCGACCAGCGTGCGCTGCCTGCTGAACGTATCCTGATTGCCGCTCTGATACGGGAATATCATGCTGCCGTAATTAAAATATCCCATATTCGTGTTGGGATTGTTGGAGATGAGCGCAGAACCTTCTTCGCCTTGCTTTAAATCACCGATTGAATAGCTGCTGCCGTTCATCACCACAACCACATCATTTAAATCGTTCAAGGTGTCATTTTTAATGATATACTCCATTTGCCCGTTGCTGTTCTGGTAGGACACCTTGAATTGTCCGACCTGCTCCTGCATGGGAACATTTTCAAACACGGCTTTGCGTGTCGACCAATATTCCACATTTTTCCATTCAGCTGTCGTTTGTCCTTCTATGCTCACCACTCTGCTGTCGCTGCGCAAATTCAAGTCGCCCGTGCTGCTGCCTGATGCATAAGGTGTGAGGGGAAGCATTTCATCGAAGCGGGCAACAACTTCGCCGCCATTCGGAACGAAGATCGAAAATGCCCCGGTTTTAACCCCGTCGCCTTGGCCAGATAATTGCACGGTTTGAACCGTGTGGGTAGACATAAAACGTTTATTTTCAGCACCGAAGAAGAAAATAGCAACAGCGCAAATAATGGAGATGAGCGGAATGAGCCACCATGACCACTCCCGCTTATCTGCCTTGCGCAGCACCAAATACAGCACTGGAGCTACAATAATCATATAAATGATAAACATGACGAGTAGCAGGCCAAAATTAGGCGGTGTAATCGAAGGAAATTGATCTACAATTTGTTGAAAGCCCCAATACGCATTGTTGCCGCTCATATAGCCCTGCTGCATCGGAAATAACGAGCTTTGCAGCCAATTCGCATATAACGTGGCACTTCCCGACCAAGAAGCAATGGGCTCCAGTGCGGGATCAAAAGCAATGTACAGCACCTTGCCAAGTCCCAGCTTGCGCTCAACCGCAATCGGCGTTTCCCCGCCTATCAGCTTTGTTGCCCCAGTTGCAAGCTTGCCTGTCGACAGTGTCATATCACCTGCACTTGCGCTTTTTGCTTCGCCGGCGTTCACCATTTCAGGCGAAATCGGCTGTGACACCGTCCCGCCATCCGGCTCAACCGGCGCAATAGCTGCAAAAGCTTTCGCTGTTTTGCTGTAGCCTGCGCCTCCAGAGAGCAGAAGCGTGCCTCCCTTGCTGATCCAGCCAGTAATAGCCGCCACCTGCTGCTCGCTCCAATCCGAAGTCGCAACATCATTAATGGCAAGGACATCAAAGTAATCGAGCAGCGAAGCTTCGTTCGGCAGTTGCTCCCGCGTCAGCGGCATTACGGAAATTTGATAGCCTCGCACATTCAGCGAAGGCATGAAATTTAACGTATCGGGATCGCTTGCAAGAACCCCGAAAGTGTAATCGGAAGTGCCATTGCTATCCAAAAAGGCTTTGCCAATGAAAGCTACTTCCTTCCCTTTGGCTGATGCGCCTTCAAAAAAGCGTATTTTGTTATTGTCTTTGCTCAGCTGCGTGCCTGGCAATGAAACCGTCAGCTCGACGGGCGTTTCTTTCGGCAATTCGACCGGCACGACATAATCGGTCGTCATCCCGCCATAAGGCGAAATAATCGAAATGACAACCTCGCCCTTTAAGTCGGCATTCGTCCGATTCGTCAATGTTAGATGGGCAGGCATTCTTTTATCCACTTTCACACTGCCCTGATAGCCTGCTTCTGCTTTCAGCTCAATGCCTGCCGTTTCGGCAAACGCTTTCGAGCCTGTTGCTCCAAGGTCCGCACATAAACTGGCGATCATAATCATCATGACAAAAAGCTTTAATTTAAACCCTAATCGACTCACAGACAGACCCCTCCCTATTTTTTTATGTACTCATCCAAGTTTCTAACGCAAAATACGACGAAAATGTTTCATAATTTTACATAATTCATCCAATGCAGGAAAAAGAAAAGCCTTGTTCGCATAAAGCGACCCAAGGCTTAAGCACAATCTCATTTATTTACACTTGCTGGATAAATCCATAATCGGCAGAAGTTCGCCCCTTCGGGACCACACTGCGGCTTCACGGTACTAGCAGCATTTATCTTATGCCAAAAATATAAAACTCGTCATTCCCATTTATTTGAAGAAACCAACCATATTTGTGGGTGACAAAGAGCCGGATCGTAGGCTAAAGTAGTGATGAAAGGGGTTTTATAAAGATGTCTACTGCTTTGTCAGCTTCTGAACCAGCTCATTCTACTGCTTCACAGCGCTTGTTGTTTACGATTGTTACGCTATTATACTGGACTTCAATGTACGTTTACGTACCGACGTTATCGCCTTTTTTGAGCGGCCGCGGCTTGTCGATGCAGCTGATTGGCATTGTGCTTGGCAGCTATGGCTTTGTTCAAATGCTCGTCCGTTTCCCAGTTGGTGTCGCTTCTGACCGCTTCGGCAAACGCAAGCCTTTTATTATACTGGGCATGGTGACTGCTCTGTTAAGCTGCCTGATGTTTCTGGTGCCAGGACACTGGCTATGGCCGCTCGGAGGCCGGGCAATGGCAGGCATATGCGCCTCAACGTGGGTTGCTTTTACAGTCATGTATGCCAATTATTTTGCCGCAGAAGATGCTGCGAAGGCGATGGGAAGCATCAGCGTGATGATCGTTAGCGGCCAAATGCTCGGCATGCTGATGAGCGGAACAGTGACCGATATGTGGGGAGAAGCAGCACCATTCATTACTGGGGCTGTTATCGCTGGGGTAGGGCTGTTGCTAGCCCTAATTTTAAAAGAACCGCAAAAACAGCTGCATGAGCGCATCGGCATGACACTCGCGATGGCGCGCAGCATTATCGGCACGAAGCTCTTGCTTCAAGTATCGCTGCTCTCCATTCTCGCACATGGCGTGCTGTTCATAACGATGTTTGGCTTCACGCCACTCAAGGCAGAGACGCTGGGCATTACCGGGTATGGGCTGACTTTCATTGTTTTTGCCTTTATGCTGCCGCATGCGCTCGCTTCGATGTTCACCGCCAAATGGTTCGCACCGCGTTTTGGCAACTGGGTCACGATTGGAATTGGCTTCGTGTTAAGCGCAATATGTACGGTGGCCATTGCCTATACGGATTCGTTCGCTATGCTGGTACTGACGCAAGCGATAAACGGCTTCGCTCAAGGCTTGCATTTGCCGCTGCTGCTCGGGCTCTCGATTCGTGACGTCCAGCCTGCTGGGAGAGCTACTGCAATGGGCCTTTATCAGGCCGTGTATTCGATTGGAATGTTCTCCGGCCCTTTTCTAGCCGGTTGGCTCAACGACAGCTGGGGCATGAATAGCGGCTTCTGGTTCGGCGGCATGCTCGGCGCTGCCGCAGCGCTGCTTAGTGCGTGGTGGTATATGAAGGAGCTCAGAGAAAAAGGGCATTGAGTTGTAAGCGTGCTGAAACAACGGTTCGTTCGTGATGAAGATAGCCGTTTCCCAAAAACGAAAAATAGCGCCACAGGTGTAAGTGCCTGCGGCGCTATTTTTGTAATTTCAGCAGAGGGTCTCAAAGGTTGTCGTTCATTTCTGCCCTTTATATATCCGCCCAATGTATTCATTCACATTTCATTATTTGCTTTACGCATCCAGGATCCGCTAATCCATCCAATTTATTTATTCTTCTGTGCCAGCATGTTAAGCAGCACCGTAACTGCCTCAGCTCTTGTCGCAAGGTCTTGAGGGGCGAAATCATTATCTCCTTTTCCTTTTCCTTTTACCGGATTTCTTCATAATAAGCAATGCTGCCTTTTGCCCATGCCGGAATTACCGCTTCATCTGCAAACCCAGTTGCAGCACTCGCTGCGCTTGTATGGCCTAATGCAATCGCGATCATTGCTGCCATCTCAGCACGTGTAATTTGTGCGTTCGGACGGAAGCTTCCATCCTCGTAACCGTTAATAATGCCAGCTTGCAAGGCTTGACCGACTGCTTTATGAGCCCAGCTGCTAGTATTCGTTGTATCTGTGAAGGTTAGAGCCTTTCCATCATCTTGCGGCTTCAGCGTATAGCGTATTCATCAGCATCACAACAAATTCCGCTTGAGAAACCATTTTACCCGGTTTAAAGGTGCCGTCTGCATACCCGTTCACAATGCCGCTGCTGACTGCTTGATCAACATTTGCCTCCGCCCAATGCCCGGAGATGTCACAAAAATTAACATTAATTGGATGAATATCCACAACTAATACCGCAAACTTCGTAAAGGGATTGACATCCACTGTGATTTTATTGCCGCTTATTTTGCTGCCTGCGTATCTACTGTCGTTACTGTAATTCCCCCAAAGACAGGCACCCAGGCACCGTTATTCCCGGTATCGCTGTTTCAGCAATTACCGCTGCTGTTGCTGGGAATATCGCTGTTACAACTCCTGAATCCGTTTCATTTGATGCTGTTGCTTCGAAGACATCCAAGGAATCTTCCATTCCTCCTGTTTATGTATATCCGTTTTTCGGTGTAATGGTAATGGTTGCTGTATATGCTGTATTGGCAGCAAATGTGCTATGCGCAGGCAACCAGCCAATAGTAGCTGTGTACTCGGTCGTATCCGCTAGAACCGCTACTGGCCTTTCGCCAACTACTGGCACGTTTATTCCAGCAATTGAAGAGCCTGCAATTGTGACAATTTTGATATTCTCGCTTACTACCACCAGCACTTGTTCATAGGATGCCGGTTTGCCCGTGGTTGCCGCTGTTCGGACATAAATTTTAGCTCCTGAGACAGGCATACTGCTCCTTGCTTAGCGCTTATTCCAGGAAAAACGCCTCTGACGCTTCAAGGCTTGGAAACTACAGCCTTACAGCCTGCGATTGTTGCTCGGATCACTATTGCTGAGAACACAATTGCTGAGATTACTGTGGCTTGGAACACGAAACTCTGGACCCTCACTCCTTTTTTGGCGGACTGAGGTTCCGCTATTCTTACTTTTTCTCCGATTTCAGGCCGCACGCGGACAGGAGATCCGCTATTGCCCTCCTCATCCTGCCAAAATGGCGATGGGCAGCATATTAGCGGCTTCTGAGTCCGCAGCCTGTCCCAAAACCCATGCTTCGATTGAAATAGCGGCTGCTGTGTCCTCCAAAGACACCTTTGTGCAGGGAATAATGTAAACACTTGAAATTAAGAGCATGGCGCTACCTTTCACTCACATTCATTAGACGGCAGCATTCCCGGTAGTAGAGGGATTAAGTACAGGGTTCGAATGTCAGTGAAGCCAGCTTGCTTCCTCGAAAAATACGAAAAGAACGCTAAACCTTCGTCATCCTGAACGTTTAAAATAATGCTACCATATACAGCAGAGCCGCTCCGAAAACCGCCCCGGCAAGCAGCAGCACATCCTGACGGCCAAATCGCAAGCGAAAGCCTTGTGTCGAACGAATCTCACTGTTGCCAAACCCTCTCGCCTCCAGCGCCTCTGCCATTTGCTCCGCCATTCGCAAAATCGAACGAATGTAAGGGATAATCGCCGATGCCAGCATCGAGGGCGGCAATGAGCCGACTGGCGTAATTGCCTTCCCTCGCGTATGCGCGATTTTCGCAAACCGCTCCCATTCCTTAAGCAGCAGCGGAATAAATCGAAATATTAAGGTCACGGTCAACGTAATCGCTGAGATCGGTACTTTAAACCGGCTCAGCCAGCCGAATGTTTGCTCCAGCGCCCGCTGAATTCGCAGCGGCGTCATAAGCAGCAGCATCGGCAAGCCCAGCAGCATGGCGCAAAAAAGCGTCGCCAAGCGGAGCATCGTTCGTGCTGATTGCTCCCAATCAAACGATAAGGGCTGGATCTGCGCTCCGGCTACTACACCGAAGAGCAGAATGATTAAGGCGTAGGCTCGAATAAAGCCGAGCCAAGGCCGCATTTGAGCGCGCAGCGGCAGCCATATGGCGGCTGCAAGCGCTCCTGCCAGCAGCAAGCCGCTCCAGCTATGCTGCATGATGATGGTCGCCGCCAGCAGCATGTAGGCGGCGATAAGCGCTCTTGGATCGAAGCGCGTCGCCAGGCGCTGCGCTTCGGGCTGCGCCGGCGGGAGTTGCCGGCGCTTGGGTTTAGGCAGCGGCGGCGAAGCGTTCGCCGCTGTGGGCTTTGCGCCTGGCGATGGGCGAAGCTCCATCGCCGGAGGCGCCTGCGGCGCGGCGAGCGGCAAAGCCGCCGCGCCAGGCAGCGCCGCTGCGGCCGGGGCATCCGCCCGGCCGCTTTGCGGCTGCGCGGCGGCGGCATGGATCGCCGCCGCAAGCGCCTTTGGCGCCGGCCATACGGCGGCGCCACCGCCCGGCGGCTGCGCCGCGAAGCCGCGCAGCTTCGCCAGCGCGCGCAGCGCCTGCGGCGCAGCTGCATCTGCAGCGTGTGCGTTCGCCCACGCCGATGCAGCGACCGCTTCGCGGACTGAGCCGCCCTCGACCACGACGACTTCGTCCGCAAGCGGCAGCAGCGCTCCCGGGTCGTGCGTTGCCACGACCGCTCCGCGCCCAGACGCCTTGTGCGCCGCTAATACGGCGCACAAGCGGCTTATGCCCTCGGCGTCCAGCCCCGCCGTCGGCTCATCCAGCAGCAGCCATTGCGGCTTGCAGGCCAGCAGGCAAGCGAGTGCGAGCCGCCGCTGCTGTCCGCCGCTGAGCGACCAAGGATCGCGGGCAAGCAGCTCGGCAGGCAAGCCTGCTGCTTGCAGCGCATCATGCAGCCGCCGCTCCTTCTCCGGCGGCTCCAGCTTATACGGCTTCAGTGAATAAAGGAGCTCCTCCTTCACGGTCGCCGCAAACCATTGCGACTCCGAATGCTGGAGCGCGATGCCCGTATTCTGCACAACGCTGCGACTGAGACGTCTGCGTCTGCCCTTTTTCATCCAAAGGTTATCAGCGCCAAGCGCAATTTCGCCTTCGTTCAGCCTGCGAAGCCCTGCCATTGTTTCCAGCAGCGTGGATTTGCCCGCACCATTGCTGCCAATGAGCAGTGTAATCGTGCCTTCTTTAAAAACGAGCTTTTCTTTAATAGTCAGAAGCGTCTTGTCTCGTTCTCCCGCAGCACAGACGCGTATCTCTTCCAGTCTCCAGCTAAGGTCGGTCATCTTTGCAGCGCCTCCGCAAGCCTGTCTACGGTCAAAGGCAAAGGCTTTAAAACGATACCCAGCTTCTCCAGCTCCCAAGCGGTCTGTACCGCATAGGGGGCTTCAAAACCGAGCCGCTCGCACCAGCTCCGCCCTCCTTCTTCACTCCCCGTACTCGCCGCATCTTTTACAATAGCACTACGCTCATAAAACGACTCCGTAGTCCCGTCAAAAACGATTTGGCCCTGTTCCATCACAACGACTCGATCACCATGTCGAAGCTCAGCCAGCTTTTGCGTAATCCATATGATCGTTCCTCCTGCGGCATGAAGCTCCCGCACTTGCTCCCCAATAGCCAGGCTTGCTTCAGGATCAAGCATTGCCGTGGCTTCATCGAGCACCAGCACAGGCGAGTTGACAGCCAAACAGCCAGCAATAGCTGTCAGCTGCTTCTGCCCGCCCGACAAGGTGCCGACAGCTTGGTCCTTCCGTTCCAGCAAGCCGGTTAAGCTAAGCGACTGTTCTGCCAATGCAGCTATTTCATCGCTAGCAATTCCATGCTGCTCCAGCATCAGCACAACATCCTCCCAAGGTGTTGCGCCAAGCATGGAAGCCTCGGGCTGCTGCATCACAATTGGAATCGGCTTATTGTAGGCAGCAAGCTTTCCCCCCATTAAATAAGTCCCGCTTTTCTCGCCTACAGGAAATCCGGCTATGACCTTAGCGAGCGTACTTTTGCCACTCCCATTGCTCCCTAGCAGCGTCAACCAATCCCCTTCCTTCAGGGCAAGACTGACACCTCTTATTATTGGAAGCTGCTCACTCGCCGCATCAAAAACGCGTGGCTTAACCGTAAGCCCCTCAACCCGTATTAAATAATCGTTCAAAAAAATTTCACCTGCCCTCTTCCCCAAAGCGCCGCTCTGTGCTACAATCCATTTTGTTAACCATAAACAAATGATAATTGGTTAACATTATAAAAGCAATCATCATTTTAAAGGAGACGATTTCATTGATCAAAAGCAGTACGAATATTCGCAGCATGGTGTACATAGCCTTGTTCGCTGCCTTATTTATTGTCATGAGCAGCCTTCAATTCAAGTTTGCCGCTTCACCCGTACCGATAACCCTTCAAACACTCGCCGTTGCACTCGCAGGGATATTCCTCGGTGCACGCAATGGATTTTTCTCTATTTTGATTGTCGTTGTACTAGCTACGATCGGACTTCCGCTTATTAACGGAAATGGCGGCTTCGGCATGATAGCTGGACCTACCGGCGGTTTTCTCGTTGCCTTCCCCTTTTGCGCTCTGCTTGTAGGCTTCTTCACATCCAAGCTGCTTCATAGCTCTTTTGCAGCAAAAAATCGGGTCGCAACTGCTATTTTGCTATTTGTCATTTTCGAGCTGTTTAGTTCTTTTTTCGCTTATGTCATCGGCATCCCTTGGCTCATGCAAGCAACAGGCCTCTCGTTTCAAAAAGCAATGATTAATGGCTGCTACCCATTCCTCCCCGGCGATGCTGCCAAGTCCGTACTGGCCGTCATTATAACGCTGGCGTTAAAGCCTTATATTTTGCGGATACAAGCTTCAACTAGCAATAAAAACGCCGCTCCTGCTGTTCCATTCACAACAACACCATAAATTCCTTCAAATTCATTACACTCTTTACCTTCAATAGTTACAAAAAAAGGGGCTGCAAGCAATGGTATTCCACCATTGCACAGCCCCTTTCCTGTTTCATTGCACTTGCCCGAATTCCACTGGTTCAACCTCAAGCAAGTTGTTAGTCGCACTCAGCAGGCGCTTCCTCAGCTCCTGCCTCCACATTGATTTTCTCAGAAACCGTATCCCGTACAATGGAAATAACGAGCTGCAGCAAATAGTTGATGTCGGACTGGCTTTGCTGGAATTCCGTTACAATCGGAATGCCGTCCAGCTCATCCTGCAGCACTTCCATTTCCTGCTCGATTTTTTTGACCATCGTTTCGTTTTTGAAAGTTGTCTCAAATGCGACTAGTTCCTTCTGCTTTTTCTTTACAGTCGCAATTAATTCCTGAATTTTCGTATTGCCTTGAATTTGGCTTTCCGCACGGCGGTAATGCTGTACTTCCTCAGAAGTATAAATCAGGTCAGCAAGCTCCTTCGCCTTCTTCATAATGTCTTCGCGAATTAGCAAATCACGCGTATCAAACTTTGGAATGCCGCATCCTTCACCATGCTCATGATGGTGATGGCCATGCTCCGTATTGCCTTGGACCGTTTGTTGCTCAGACATATATCATCTCTCCTGTTATTTAGTTTCAAGTGTAAACGGCTGAAGCCGTCCTTTGGCAGCAAAGCTTCCGTTTCGTTTAGAGTACAACCGCTTCGCGCAGCTCCGTTCCTGTAGGCTCTGCTTTAATATACCAGGTTTTCGCTTCTGTTACTTTCGCTTGAATGAGCTGGCCAATCCATTCCTGCGGACCTTCCAAATGAACGAGCTTGTTCGTACGTGTACGTCCAGCTAGCACATTTGCGTTATTTTTGCTCTCACCTTCAATCAGCACCTCGATTGTCGTGCCGATCATCCGTTCATGACTCTCCAGGCTCATCTGCTTCAGCAAATCATTCAGACGCTGCAGCCGACGTTTCTTGACATCAAGTGGAACATTATCCTCCATACCGGCAGCTGGCGTGCCCTCACGCGGCGAATAGATGAAGGTATAGGCTGAGTCAAAGCCCACCTCGCGAACGAGCGAGAGCGTATCCTCGAACTGCTCATCCGTTTCGCCAGGGAACCCGACGATAATATCAGAGGTCAGCATAGCATCCGGGATAGCCGCCTTAATTTTACCCACAAGCTCTAAATACATTTCACGCGAATATTTACGGCTCATCCGTTTAAGCACTTCCGTGCTGCCCGATTGAACAGGCAGATGAATATGCTCGACCAGATTGCCCCGCTGCGCCAGCACCTCAATGAGATGATCATCAAAATCTCTAGGATGGCTCGTTGTAAACCGAACACGCGGAATGTCGATTTTAGACATGTCGTTCATGAGGTCGCCAAAGCGATACGCTATATCTTCAAAATCTTTGCCGTAAGCGTTCACGTTTTGCCCAAGCAGCGTCACTTCCTTGAAGCCTTGTCTTGCCAGCTCCCTTACTTCGGCGATGACGTCCTCCGGACGACGGCTGCGTTCCTTGCCTCTTGTATAAGGCACAATGCAGTAAGTGCAAAATTTATCGCACCCATACATAATGTTAACCCAAGCCCGCATGCCTTCACGTTTCTTCGGCATGTTTTCGATAATGTCGCCTTCTTTGGACCACACCTCGACAACCATCTCTTTGCTGAAATAGGCATTTTGCAGCAGGAACGGCAAGCGGTGAATGTTATGCGTACCAAAAATCATATCGACGAAGGAATGTTTTTGCAAAATACGTCCGACAACCGATTCCTCCTGCGACATGCAGCCGCATACGCCGAGCAGCAAGCCCGGCTTCTGCTGCTTCAGCACCTTAAGATGCCCAAGCTCCCCGAACACTTTATCCTCGGCATTTTCCCGGATCGCACATGTATTCAGCAGCACCACATCCGCCTCAGTCCGATCTTCCGTCGCCGTATAGCCCATTTCCTCGAACATGCCCTTCATAACTTCCGTGTCATGCTCATTCATTTGGCAGCCGTACGTTTGAATCAAATAAAACTTGCCTTTGCCCAGCGTCCGGAATTCCTCCGGTATGGAAAAATCATAATGAACCTCTATATCCTCTTTGCCCCGTTTTTTCTCTTCCTTGTGGTTCGGAGCAGCATTGATTTGAATATTGCGTCCTTTGATTCGATAGGTGATTTTGCCGTCTTCCTCGCTAAGAACCTTCGCATCAGAGAAATCAAAATATTTCGAGTAATCCCTATCTTTATTAGCGGCTTTCAAATCCGCTGAATTCCCCTTTGTCATGCTTTAGTCACATCCTTATATCCTTGTGCTCACCCGTGTTTAAACATCAATAAGAAATTATAACACATATAAGTCCATCGAATCCATTACTGTTGCTGCTAATGCTCTATTTTTTCCAACAAATCTTGAAAACGCCTTCTTATTTGCTTGTTAAAATCAAAAAACGGATAGCAGCTTCTTCGCTGCTATCCGTTTCAAAAATGAGAAAAACCTATTACAGCTTCTTCACAAGCTGTATCTTGGAAAAAGGATGATTAGCCTACAATTTCAGCTGTATCCCCGTTTTTAATGCCTGCGGCATTCGCTTCATCCGTATCAATATGCATGTCCAATGCGAAATCTGGGGATACACGGGCGATCACTTCCTCAAATACGACGCCACGATCTCCGCCAAAACGCACTTTCAGCTTTTGCTTGTCGGCAATGCCCCATTTTTCAGCATCGCTCGTGTGGAAATGAATATGGCGGGCTGCAACGATAACGCCCTCCTCAATCGTCACTTCGCCAGCCGGCCCTTTCAGCGTAATGCCAGCCGAGCCGCTAATATCACCGGATTCTCGGACCGGCGGGTTTACGCCAATCGAGAAAGCATCCGTGCGGGAAACTTCAAGCTGAGTCGCCTTGCGGACAGGCCCAAGAATTCTTACTTTAGGAAAAGAAGATTTCGGTCCGATTACGGCAACCGTTTCATTTGCTGCATATTGTCCTGGCTGTGAGAGAGCTTTCGCCTCCGTCAGCTCGTAGCCTTCTCCAAATAAAATCGCGACATGCTCTTGAGATAAATGAATATGGCGTGCCGATACCCCTACAGGTACTAGTTTTTGTGTCATTGCATTTACTTCCCTTCGCTTATTGATCTGCTTTCCTTGCAACAAGGATCATGTGCCTAATCTGCAACATGCTAGGCAATCATAACATTTATTTGTTTTATCCCACAACAACATATGTCACTATAAAGCAAAAAACCTGCTTACGCGATTGTAGGCAGGCGTTACATATGAACTTTTTTCTACATTTCTCTAACGACTTAAGGCTTCGTTTAAGCGCTTATCTAGGCTCAACAATGAGCTTAATCGCTGTCCGATCCTCGCCATCAATTACGATGTCTGTAAAAGCCGGTATACAAATTAAATCCACCCCGCTGGGAGCAACAAATCCTCGCGCAATCGCAACTGCCTTAATTGCTTGATTTAGTGCACCCGCCCCGATAGCTTGTAATTCAGCGGCGCCGCGTTCACGTAAAACTCCGGCCAGCGCACCTGCAACGGAATTTGGATTGGACTTTGCTGAAACTTTTAATACATCCATAAAAATGTACCTCCTCGGGAATGATGGATGGATTCCACTACTAGCAATAGTATTCGAGAGAGGTAGAAAAATTCCTGCTTTTATTGCCGAAATTAACGAACTGTTCTGAATTGTCTAAACTTTCAATAAAAAAAAGCTGCTACATGAGCAGCCAATCTTCTTCTACAAGTCTAATTTTTTGGAATTTGGTCGTTTCGCCTGTCGCATCGTCGATTTGGATCGACACGCCATGCAAATGCCATTTGCCTTCATCCACGACAAAACGTGTAGGCATTTGGGTCATAAACCGATGCAGCACCGCATTGCGCTCCATCCCCAGCACACCGTCCTTCGGCCCCGTCATGCCAACATCCGTCAAGTAGGCTGTGCCGCCTGGCAAAATCGTGTCGTCATTCGTCTGAACATGTGTATGTGTCCCTACAACGACAGAAGCATGTCCAGCCAAATGCCAGCCCATTGCAATTTTTTCCGAAGTCGCTTCCGCGTGAAAATCGACCAAAATATTTTTCGTTGTTCCATGCGCCACCTCGATTAGCTCATCCGCTTTGCGGAACGGACAATCAATCGGCGGCAAAAACGTTCTTCCCTGCAAATTTATAATGGCGAGCTGCTTGCCGTTCGCTTTAATAATCGCCATGCCTTGTCCTGGCGTTCCTTCCGCGAAGTTCGCAGGTCTTACGATACGAGGCTCATCATCTATCCAGTCAAAAATATCTTTGTTATCCCAAGTATGATTGCCCATCGTAATCCCATGAACACCGCATTCAAACAGCTCATTGACAATGTTCTTTGTAATGCCCCGGCCTGCCGCTGCATTTTCGCCATTTACGATAATAATATGCGGGTTGTATTTCGATTTAAGCGCTGGAAGCACTTGCTTAACGGCTGCACGCCCTACACTTCCAACAATATCCCCAATAAATAATACGTTCATTGCTGCTCACTTCCTTTACCTATTCAGACAGGAAAAGTGGCTGCAGGGCAGCCACTTTTCCGCGTTGCTATGCTGTTTACTTCGCGTATTCCACAGCCCGTGTCTCACGAATAACGGTGACTTTGATGTGGCCTGGATAATCAAGCTCACTTTCAATCTTCTTCGTAATGTCGCGAGCGAGTCGGAATGCTTCTGTATCGTCAATCTTCTCAGGCTGTACCATAACGCGTACTTCACGGCCGGCCTGGATGGCATACGATTTCTCAACACCATCGAATGACTCCGAAATATTCTCCAGCTTCTCCAGACGCTTGATGTACGTTTCGAGCGTCTCACGGCGTGCGCCTGGACGTGCTGCCGACAAGGCGTCAGCTGCACCAACCAGCATTGCGATAACCGAAGTGGCTTCACAATCACCATGGTGGGAAGCGATACTGTTAATAACAACAGGATGTTCTTTGTACTTCTTGGCTAATTCAACGCCAATCTCAACGTGCGAGCCTTCAACCTCATGGTCAAGTGCTTTACCGATGTCATGCAGCAAGCCTGCACGCTTCGCGAGAGTAATATCCTCGCCCAGCTCGGCAGCCATAAGTCCAGTCAAGTAAGCAACCTCCATGGAGTGCTTGAGCACGTTTTGACCGTAGCTTGTCCGATACTTGAGTCTTCCCAAAATCTTAATCAAGTCAGGATGCAAGCCATGCACACCCACCTCAAAAGTAGCTTGCTCCCCGTATTCACGGATACGCTCGTCCACTTCCTTGCGTGATTTCTCAACCATCTCTTCAATACGAGCAGGATGGATACGTCCGTCAGCGACAAGCTTCTCAAGTGAAGTTCGGGCAATTTCACGCCGGATAGGATCGAAGCCGGACAGGATGACCGCTTCCGGTGTATCGTCGATAATGAGATCGATACCGGTCAATGTTTCCAGAGCGCGGATATTACGACCTTCGCGTCCGATAATGCGGCCTTTCATTTCCTCATTCGGTAAGGAGACGACTGATACAGTCGTTTCTGCTACGTGATCAGCCGCACAACGTTGGATAGCGAGCGATATAATATCACGTGCTTTTTTATCTGCTTCTTCTTTAGCCTGCTGCTCGATTTCCTTGATCATCTGCGCTGTCTCATGTCGTACTTCCTGTTCAACATTAGACAAAATAATCGATTTCGCACCTTCCATCGTCAAGCCGGAAATTCGCTCCAGCTCGCTAAGCTGCTGCTTATAGATGGTATCAATCTGTTCTTGGGTTTCATCGATCCGTTTCTCTTTGTTGGCAACTAATTCTTCTTTGCGTTCCAGCGCTTCTAATTTTTTATCCAACGACTCCTCTTTCTGGAGTAAACGTCTGTCCTGTCGCTGAACCTCATTACGACGTTCACGAATGTCTTTTTCAGCTTCGGTACGAAGTTTGTGGACTTCATCTTTCGCTTCCAGCACCGTTTCCTTTTTCTGCGCTTCTGCTTCTTTTTTCGCATTTTCTACGATTTGGATAGCAGCCTGCTCAGCACTGGAAATTTTGGCTTCGGCAATCGACTTTCGAATAAAATAACCAACTCCAAAGAAAATAACGCCAACAACGAGACTGATCAAGATCGTCCAAATAGGATTCATCCTCTTGTTCACCTCCTCGTTGCATTCACAAAAGCAAACGCTTGGAATGATATTTGATTTTAGTCGGTTTCCATACCGTTTTCATCTTCTAACAACTTGCCGAAAATAATCTTCTCAAATCAATTTTTGGAAGGAAAATAGATTTGATGTGGAAGGAATACAAATTCATTTTATCTTTTGGTAAAATCAATTGTCAAGCAAAAGCCCAACGTGATCTTTTTGCTTTATTGATTATGCATTCTCTTCCGCTGATTTTACTGCGGCTTTAATAATGTCTACAGGAAAGCCCCTTCGTATTAAAAAAGCTGCCAGCTTGCGTCTGCGCTCAAACGGCTCGCCTTTTATAGTTCGCCATTTTTTGGAAGCTGTAGCAATAGCTGTTTCAAGCTCCATTTCACTGTCAATTGCCGAAGTAGCGGCAAGCGCAGCTGTTTTCGACACACCCCGCTGCAGCAATTCCTGCTGAATGTAACGCCTGCCCTTCTGGCTGCTTTTCATTCGCTGAGCAGCAAATTGCATCGCATACTGTTCATCATCCACAATATGTTCCTTTTCTAAACGCTCAATGGTGTAATTAATATGATCCTCAGCAATTATTTTCCGTTTCAGATACTGCTCTATTTGCTTGCTTGTCCGCGGCTTAAAACCCAAATAATAAACCGCCATCGCATAAGCGCGATAACGCTCGTCCTCGCTGCCAATTTCCTCTATTTGCGCCTCTGTAAGAAGTTGTCCTTTAAACAGTGTATGGCGGATCAACAGATCCTCATGAACCGATAAAATCGGCTCTTCGCCTTCCGCGAATATAAGATAGCGGCTTCGATGCTTGCTGTCTTTCTCAACCGCTCTGATTTCAATCATAGGCCCTCCATGTTACGTTTTGCAACTAGTTATAAATGCTAAATAAAACAAGTTCGCCGTCCCTAGAAAGGAACGGCGTCATCATCATTCTTTATCCATTTCGCTACTAATTGAGCGTATTAGTCCAATTCAGACTCATCAAAATCGTCTTCATCCTCTTCTTCTTGACCAAGACCTGTCGCTTGAGTAGCAGTCGCTACCAAGTTGCTGGCATCACGAATTTGCTTATCAATGACGTCTGCAATATCTTCATGGTCTTTCAAAAACTGCTTAGCATTTTCCCGGCCTTGACCGAGGCGCTCGCCATTGTAAGAGAACCATGCACCGCTTTTTTGTACAATATCGAGTTCAACGCCCAAATCAACGAGCGTACCCTCTTTGGAAATGCCCTCACCGTACATAATGTCAACCTCGGCTTGCTTGAACGGCGGAGCCACTTTGTTTTTGACAACTTTAATACGTGTACGGTTACCAATCATATCATTGCCTTGCTTCAGTGTCTCAATCCGGCGGACATCAAGACGTACGCTGGAATAAAATTTCAAAGCGCGTCCACCTGGTGTCGTCTCAGGGTTACCGAACATAACGCCGACTTTCTCACGCAGTTGGTTAATAAAGATCGTAATCGTCTTCGATTTGCTGATGGCTCCGGATAGCTTGCGAAGTGCCTGTGACATTAGGCGTGCCTGCAAACCAACGTGCGAGTCACCCATGTCGCCTTCGATCTCAGCCTTAGGTACCAGTGCTGCAACAGAGTCGATAACAACAATGTCAACCGCGCCACTACGAACGAGCGCTTCTGCAATTTCCAGCCCTTGCTCCCCTGTATCTGGCTGGGAAAGCAGCAATTCATCGATATTAACGCCCAGCTTGCTTGCATATAACGGATCAAGTGCATGCTCCGCATCGATAAAGGCAGCTTGTCCGCCTGCACGTTGAACTTCTGCAATCGCATGAAGCGCAACGGTCGTTTTACCAGATGATTCCGGTCCATATACTTCAATAATACGTCCTCTCGGGAAACCCCCGATTCCAAGTGCGATATCTAAAGCAAGCGAGCCGCTCGGCACGACCTCCACTTGCATATGTGTTGATTCCCCTAGTTTCATGATAGAGCCCTTGCCGAATTGTTTCTCAATTTGACGCATAGCCATATCTAACGCAGCACGACGATCAGCCAATCAACTCACATCCTTCGTTATTTATAATATAATGATAACCTTTTTCCGACCCTTTGCCAAGCACTTTTTCGAACATACATTCGTTTTTTTTGTGAAGCCGACGGAAGGCATGCAACTTTTAAATATCTGTAACTAAACAAAAAAAACCGCAGCAAAGTTATCTTCGCCACGGTTCTTCCGTAAGTTGAGTTCAGTATACGCCCGTTTCCGGCAAAAAGCAACACCTTTCGCCAAATTTTGGTCGAAGAACTCTTATATAGTTAGTTTTGAATTGCAAGCCACAAACGGTACAGCAATGTTTTTACAGCGCGAACGCGAATAATCGTCCGGCTGCCGCTTAATTGCAATGGATAAACCATCGTCTCCTTGCCACGCTCGGCAATAGCTATATAAACAAGCCCTACCGGCTTGCCTTCACTCTCCGCAGGGCCAGCAACACCTGTTATAGACACGCCGAAATCGCTGTCTGCGAGCTGCTGCACCCGCTCAGCCATTAGCGCAGCTGTCGATTCGCTTATGGCGCCAGGAGCCCCTTCGCCCTCTAGCTGCGCAAGAGGTATGCCTAGCAGCGCATGCTTCATTTCATTCGTATACGTTACAACACCGCCCGTGTATTCCCCACTGCTTCCAGGTACGCTCGTAATCAACTCTGCTAGCAGACCGCCGCTGCAGCTCTCAGCACTAGCTAGCTTGCGTCTGCTAGCGCGAAGCAGTCTTATGACCGCCTCCTCCAGCGGAATGTCCTCTTGGGCGTATAGATGCTCTCCAATGCGTTCAATAATCTGCTCCACTGTCGCATCAATCTTGCCATCAGCCTCTGCCTGTGTGGCCGCCTTCGTCGAAACGCGAATAGCTACCTCGCCTTCCTTCGCATAAGGAGCAATTGTCGGGTCAACCTGAGCCTCGATTAGATCGAGCAGTTTAGCCTCCAAATTGGATTCCCCAATGCCTGCAAACTTCAGCAACCGCGAATAAAGCGGCTGCTCATGCCCGAGCAGCGTCCGCAGCCATTCCTTGCCCGGCCCGTCGATCATCGGCTTCATTTCCCGTGGAGGTCCCGGCAGCAGCATATAATGCGTGCCATCCTCCGTTAGAGCGTTGCCTACCGCAAGGCCCGCCGCATTGTGCAGCGGTACGCTTCCATCGATAGACAATGCCTGTCTGCGATTGCTTTCAACCATATGTACGCCTCTTGAGCTGAACAGCTCTTCGATTTTATCCATGGAAGGCTTGTGCAAGGACAAACCACGGCTCAAATAAGCAGCCAGCACATCCTTCGTCAAATCATCAAGCGTGGGCCCCAAACCGCCTGTAAACACGAGCAGGTCAGCGCGTTCTCTCGCTGTCACAATTGCTTTGCGAATACGCTCGGGGTTATCCCCGACTACGGTTTGAAAATAAACATCAATGCCTAGCGCGGCCAGCTCTTGGGACAAATACTGTGCATTTGTATTTACAATCTGTCCGAGCAGCAATTCTGTACCTACTGCAATAATTTCTGCTTTCATGCTATTCATCCTCCTTTAGGTAATGGCAGCGCCATTTCGCGATGAAATATAAGCCCATTATAGGGGTGTAACTTATAAATTTCTTATATTTTAAGCAAAAGCATCCTTCCCGAAACAGGAAAGATGCTTTTCAAAAAACGGCAAAGCGCGTTTCATCGTTATTCAACCGGTATTAGATGTTTATTTTTCACAAAATAATCAATTCCGGAATAAAGCGTAATCGCAACTGCGACCCAGCTTGCAATCAAATCAAATGGAAATGAGATGAAAGCAAATGGGAAATTGTTAAGCAAAAGCGAGATAATCATCGTAATTTGTATAGCTGTTTTCCATTTGCCCCAGTTGCTGGCCGCCATAACACTGCCCTCAAGCAGCGCAATTTGACGAAGTCCCGTAACGGCGAATTCACGGCTAATAATCAGGATGGCAATCCAGCCAGCCAGCTTATCCATCTCCACAAGGGAAATCAGAACCGCAGCCACAAGCAGCTTGTCAGCGAGAGGATCGAGAAGCTTGCCTAAGTTGGTTACGATTTTGTTCTTACGGGCGATATACCCGTCCAAACCATCCGTACTCGCTGCCACAATAAAAATAATCGCCGCAATAATCTGGTTATATGTAATGGAATAGTCATCAAATACAACTGAGCCCACATTCATATTAACGAGTAGGAAAACCATAATAATCGGCACTAAAATAATTCTAACCAGCGTGATTTTATTGGCGAGATTCATACCTCATCCTCCCCGAATAAAACAAAATCCGTCCTGCCATTGCCTATCATTGCAATCACCTGTTCTGTCATCTGCGTCTCCCCAGATCCCTTCCGCGAAACTATCTTATCAAGTATAATACATTGTTTAATCTGGTGTCAAAATGAAGAAAAACAGGTTTAACAAAGCCCCCTTCTCCCGCCAAAAGCGAAAAAAGAGGACTTCAATACCGCCACATGCGGTTAACGATAATTTGTAAATTGCAGCTCAATCGGCAAGTTAGCACCGCGCAGCAAATTCATAACAGCTTGCAAGTCGTCACGGCTTTTGCCGCTTACGCGAATTTGATCGCCTTGAATCAGGCTTTTCACCTTAAGCTTCGAATCGCGAATCAAAATATTAATTTTTTTGGAATGCTCCTGATCAATGCCCTGCTTAAGCTTTACATGCTGACGAACAGTATTCGCCGAAGCCGACTGAATTTTGCCGTAATCCATATTTTTGATCGGCACGCCGCGTTTAATCATTTTCGATTGCAAAATATCAATTACACTGTTCAATCTGTACTCATCATCAGAGACGAGAACCAGCTCTTCATTTTCCAGCTTAATGCTGCTTTTGCTGCCTTTAAAATCAAAGCGCGTCTCGATTTCACGCTCCGCCTGCTGAATCGCATTGTTTAGCTCCTGCATGTCCACCTTGGACACAATATCAAATGAACTTTCTGAAGACATGTAACTCCACTCCCCTATAAAATAGCTATTATCCGTGTTATGGCGTAGCCGAACCGGTCGCTTCCGGGCTGCCTGCATTCGCCGATGCCGCCGGATTCAACTGGATTTTTTTTGAGCCTGCACGGTCCCCATCGGGAACAAGCACGCCATCAACTGAAATCGTGACCAGATCGGCACGGCCCACATTGATATATAACGGCTGAGTCAATTCAAAGTTCAATGTCGAGCCGTCATTTGCATTTTCCGATAGCAGCGCGCTGCCTTTTGAGCCGCCTTCACGAACTTCCATCCAGCTTTTTCCGCCTGCAACCTTGATTTCCAGCTTGTGCACGGCTGTTCCTGGACCTACATCATAATGGTCGACCTTGCCGATTTTCGATGAAAAAGTAACCGTCACATCCTCCTGAATCGTCGGTGTAGGAGATGGTGTAACCGTAGGCGCAACAGCACCCGTTGACGCTCCAGCTTCCGGCGTTGGCGTAGGTGGTGCAGATTCATCGGTAATTTTCGTACCTTGATCAACCATATCAGAAGGTTTGTCTTTTTGATTAATGACAAAAATCCATACGACCGCCACAATCAAAATCAAAAATGACCACATCATCACATTAAAGCCGAGCTTGCCAATACGGTCAGAGCCGACAGACTGTACGCGTCTGGGCGGCCTTGTGGTAACAGGCTCCGTTAATGTTTCTGTAATCGTATTCGGTACTTCCTTCTCGTGCAGGCGCAGCACCTCTTCGGTATCAAGCCCTACAGCTTCGCAATAATTTTTCACAAAGGCCCGCAAGTAGAAGCTTCCCGGCAGCACGCTGTGATCGCCGCTCTCGATAGCTTCGAGGTAGCGTTTGCGAATTTTCGTCGTTTCCTGAATATCGTCAAGCGTCAGCCCGCGTTCTTCACGCGCCTTGCGGAGCAGCGCTCCAAGATTAGACATGCCTGCTTCCTCCTTTCAACTTAAAAATCATCCGAGTAATTTGCAGTAAACGATTCGTACGTAATTTCCTCATCCGGCGTATTGCGCAGCTCTATAATAATATCAAAATGGCTGTGATCGTATTGGGACTCTTTAATAAAAATATCGGGATGCTCAATGACCTTCGTCGAAGGCATAGCCATAATTTCCTGCAGCAAGGCATGATGGCGCTCATTGGAACGAATCGTGCTCACAATGCCGTCAATAATAAAAATATTATTTTCGTTCATTTCTTCTTCCGACAGCTGGCTTCTTACCGTTTGGCGGAGAAGCGTTGAAGAAACGAACGCCCACCGTTTATTTGAGCATACGCTGCCAGCGATGATGGATTCTGTTTTCCCTACGCGCGGCATGCCACGTAAACCTATTACCTGATTGCCTTCACGTTTAAACACTTCGCCAAGAAAGTCAACGAGAATACCCAGTTCATCGCGGGTAAAACGGAATGTTTTGCGATCGTCAGAATCCCGTTCGATATATCTTCCATGGCGCACAGCTAAAATATCTACAATAGTTGGCGTCCGCAGCTTGTTCACTGTAATATTATCAACTTTTTTCAGCATTTTGCCGAGCAGCACGATTTTTTCTTCATCATCGGTTTGCAGCAGCATGCCGCGCGTCCGGTCTTCTACACCGTTAATCGTCATTATATTAACTTCCAACATACCAAGCAAAGAAGCTATGTCGCCGAGCAAGCCTGGCCTGTTCTTATGTATCTTATATTCCATATACCATTGTTTTGATTCCAGCCTAATCACCATCCCAGCACATTGTTGACCGTACATTTCCTGTTGTCCGTCAAAATCTTATTCTACAATTTTCGCCACAATCCTGCAACCTCACATCAAAACTATTGAAAAGATAGCGGCCGGTGCTTGCGGTTATGATTCATATTCGCAGAAAAGCCCCCGTGCGGGAGGCTTTTCTGCGAATAACATGTAGCGGATTACGCCTTTTGTACCAGCTTTATCATGAGGCAGGCTAGAACTTTACGCTCGGAATCGTCGCCTGCATCCCACAGTTCCTTCAATACGCGCTGCTCCTCATTTTTCGGATCGACCTTTTCATCGAGAAAAGAACCGATTTCGAAGGCCAGGCTGGTGATGGCCTCATCATTCATTCCGATTTGCTTCGCATGCTGCACCTTGTCAGCCAAAAACTGCTTCCACGTATCGAAGTTTGTAAGAACGGTTGACATTTTTCTTCGCCTCCTTGTTTTGTGAAGAATCATCAACAGTCATTATTTTGCTTCGATACGAGGCAGATTATGCGGATCATTTGCCATCAAAAAACAGCATTTTTCCTTACGTATGCCAGCCGCCATTCGGACTTATGACTTGACCTGTAATGTAGGAAGATTCCGGCAGGGAGAGAAAATAAACGAGCGAAGCGACTTCATCCGGCTGGCCGAGGCGGCCCAGCGGAATTTCCTGCTCTAATGCTGTTTTCTCATCCTCATTGAATCCATCCATCATTTCGGTGTTTACCGCTCCAGGAGCAACCGCATTGACTGTAACGCCCGACGGCGCCAATTCCTTAGCCAAAGCTTTCGTGAAAGCGTTCATCCCTCCCTTGGAAGTGGAATACAGCACTTCACAGGAGGCGCCTGATATTCCCCAAACGGAGGAAACATTAATAATTCGGCCGAAACGATTTTCAATCATGGGCGGCATAAAAATCTGGCTGCACAAAAACATTCCCTTCAAATTGACAGCCATCAGGTCGTCCCATTCTTCCTCCGATACGTCCATGAGCATGCCATAATGCGCAACACCGCCATTGTTAACGAGTATATCAGGCATTCGGTTATGTGCCTCAAGCTTGTCTCGCATGCGCAGCAGCTGCTCCTTGGAGCGCAAATCAGCGGTAATGGTCATTGCATCTCCGCCAAGCTGCAAGCATTCCCTTGCTGTTTCATTTGCCGCCTCATGGGCGTTTAAATAATGGATGACGACATTCATGCCTTCCGCCGCGAAGCGCCGCGCAATTGCGGCGCCGATGCCACGGCTTCCCCCTGTTATAAGCACAGTCATCTCCCCCAGCGTCTTCACGCCTCAGGCTTCTCCACTATTGATACCGCCAGCTGATTAAAATCGAAATGCTCGCGCAGGCGCTCATTTGCCTGCTCAAGCGTACAGCTTTCATACAACGGCAGTACATCAAACATATCGCTGTCGCGGAAGCGGTAGCGTGTAAATTCGCCTGCGATGGATTCAGGGGAGTTCAGCATCCGCAAGTAACCGCCGATTTTTTTTCGTTTTGAGCGTTCAAAGGCGATTTCATCGAGTCCACTCTCAAGCGCTTGCTCAATAGCAGACTTAACACGAGCTAGCAGCTGCTCTGGATTTGGCGTATCTCCGCCAAGCACCGAAAACGCATAACCCGGATTTGCATTATATTCGGTTCCAAAGGAATCGGAAATAAGCTGGCTTTCATATAGCTCTTCATACAAAGCGGAGCTTGGCCCGAACAATACGTCCAGCATTAGCTTGGAAGTAACTTCCTGACGCAGCAGCTCTTCGCTGGATAGCCCTGTGTTTTTCTCCTTAAAGCCAAACATGCATTTTGGCAGCGATACCGGAAGCTTCGTTACTTTATGCGGCGTTTTGACCGAAGTCGGCTCATCCTCAAATAAACGACGTATTTCACCCTGCGGCTTGAAGTTTTTAGCCGCTTGATTGCGCCTTACAAGCTCAAATACTTCCTTCGCATCTACGCCGCCAACGACGAACAGCAGCATATTGGATGGGTGGTAAAAGGTTTCATAGCACTGATACAGCGTTTCCTTGTCAATTTGATAAATCGACTCTACAGTGCCGGCAATATCAATATGAACCGGATGGGTGTGGTACAGCGCATCAATAAGCCCAAAATAAACGCGCCAATCGGCATTATCCTTGTACATATTGATTTCCTGTTCGATAATGCCTTTTTCCTTGTCCACATTCGTATCGGTGAAATAAGGATTTTGCACGAAATTAATGAGCGTCTCTAAGTTGGCAGGAATTTGCTCCGTCGCTGAAAACAAATAGACAGTACGGTCGAAGCTCGTAAAAGCGTTCGCTGAAGCGCCTTGGGAAGCAAACGTAGCGAAAATATCGCCAGTTGGCTCCTCGAACATTTTATGCTCCAAAAAATGGGCAATACCGTCGGGAACTTTGACCGCTTCCCCATCGCCGACTGCAAACCAATTATCTACGGAGCCATATTTCGTCGAAAATGTTGCGTAGGTTTTATGAAAGCCCTCTTTAGGCAGCACTATGACTTCAAGCCCATTATCCAGCACTTCACGATAAAGCGTCTCCTGTACGCCCTTATACTCCAATGGTTGCACGATGGTTACGCCTCCTTCCGATCACGCAAATAATAAATCGTATCGAGCTGCACATTTTGTGCGACTCTGACAATATCAGCAGCAGTAACGGCCTGCACCTGCTCAAGCAGCTTCTCGGCACTTCTTTCCTTGCCGGACAGCACCGCATTAAAATCGTAAGCAATCATTTCATAAGCGGAATCCTGCAGCTCGCGCAAATGATTCGCTATCATCGCTTTCGTCTGGCTCATTTCAAGCTCGGACAGCTCGCCTTGACGCATGCTCTCAAGCTGCTCGCGAATAATTTTGACCGCTTTCTCATAGTTCTCGATTTCGATGCCTGACTGCACCGTGCATATGCCTTTATGTCCATCAAGACGGGAAGCGGCATAATAAGCCAAGCTTTCCTTCTCACGCACATTTAAAAATAGCTTGGAGTGCGGATATCCGCCCAGCACACCATTATACATAAGTGCTGCTGCATAATCATCATCGCCATAAGCGACGCCCGTACGCAGGCCCAAATTAAGCTTCCCTTGGGTCACATCCATCCGTTCAACAACCGTATGAACCTCGCGCACCTGGTGAGTAACGTCTGCCTTTGGATAATTTGCCGCTGCTCCGTCTGTCAGCTTGAATGCATCACGTACATAAGCTGTCACTTCCTCAAGCGTAGTATCGCCTACTACGTACAAATCGAGCGCCGCTTCATCAAGCCACTTCTTATATTGCTTGTAGAGAGATTCCGGGGTTATCTCGTCAATTACAGCCAGCTTGCCAAGCGGATGCAGCCTATAAGGCTCATTTGCGCACATTTCTTCAACGCAGCGCTCAGCGGCATAGCGAATTTTATCATTGACGATGGACTCCAGCCGCTTCGTGAGCGTCACTTTCTCCGCATCGACGTATTTGCGGCTGAATGCGCCATTTTCCAGCAGCGGCTCAGTCAGCACCTCGCCAAGCAGCCCTAATGACGCAGCAAGCAGCGGCGTGCCCGAAGATACGAATTGATCATTAATCACATCCATGCGGAATTGAACGATTTGAGAATCGCCACGCTTATATACATCAAAGCCGAAGCCGGCACCGTACAAATCATCGAGTCGCTCGCGAAATGCTTTCGTCTCAGGCGTCGCCGCCGTCCCTCTGCGCAGCACAAAAGGAATAAGAGCTGTCTCTGTAACCGTATCTTCTGCAAGCACGCGCCCGGCAAACAAGGAAATCGCGAACGTCTTGAAACGCTTAGTTGGCAGCACATGCAGCCGTATTCGACCAAATTGTCCTCTTTCGAAAAGTGTCACCTTCGCTAGCTCCTTCCAAACTAAATTCTTATGCCTACAAAAAGCATAACGTTCTATGCTTCAAGTAAATGTATTCCAATTTCGAGCTTCCTATACCATTCTAACCGATGCGAAAAGGAAGAAGCAACCAGAGCTGCGTTAAGGCAGAACGGTTGCTTCTTTACAGGCTCTACATGCAAAAAATATGCTTGCCTATCGTTTTCACTTGAGGCCTGGTCCATATCCACTTCGAGGTTGCCGTTTCCGGATTAAAATAATACAAGCAGCCATTTGATGGATCCTGGCCATTGATGGCATCCATCACCGCACGGCTGGCTGTTTCATTTGGCGTCAGCCAAATTTGGCCATCCGCTACCGCGGTAAAGGCACCCGGCTGAAAAATAACGCCCGAAATCGAATTCGGAAAGCTCGTCGATTGCAGTCGATTTAAAATGACGGCTGCAACGGCTATTTGCCCTTCGTAGGGCTCGCCTCGGGATTCGCCGTAAACGGCGTTGGCCATCAGCTTCAAATCATTGGCGCTGAGGCCCAGCTTATTGCCCTTGGAAAGCGAGCTTCCACCTCCGCCGCCATTGCTAGGGGCAGCTGTATTACCCGAGCCAGCTTGTCCAGATGAAGAATCTGCTGCTGTCGGCTTCCAGGCTTTAGTCGCTTCCCAAAGCTTCAGCTTTGTCGATGCCCCAACTACACCATCGGCCTTCATTCCAAATTTCCATTGGAACCAGGTAACGGCATTTTTCGTGCTTGCTCCAAACTGTCCATCCACTTTGCCGCTGAAATATCCAAGATGCTTCAGCCTGCCTTGCAGCTCGTACACATCATTGCCCGAGGAACCAACCTTGAGCGTAGCATTACTGAACGTCTCCGAAGTCTTGACTTGATGCATATGCCGGAGAGAGTAGGAGCCAAACAAGACGAAAACGAGTACTGCTGTTATGACCATTAGTCGCTTTTTCATAGAAGGATCTGCCTTTCTCTTACAAGATAGTACGCTAATTAGCAGCGTTGCCTAAGTCTAGTATGAGAAATCAGTGCAGCTTCTATGCAAAATTTTTCGCTGCTGGCATTTTAAGAACTGATTCGTCCCGCTTCGAGCTGATCTATTGTAAGCAGCACCTCACGCGGCTTGCTGCCTTCGTATGGCCCCACGATATGACGGGCTTCCATCTCGTCAATAAGCCTTGCAGCCCTTGTGTAGCCAATACGCATGCGGCGTTGAAGCAAGGATACCGACGCCTGCTTTGCTTCGACGACGATCTGAACGGCCTGATCATACAGCTCGTCCATGACCTCGTCAGAGCTAGCCGTCTCCTCCTCAATTTCCGGTACAAGATCTTCTTTGTACTCCGCTTCTGCCTGTCCTCTGGCATAACCGACAAGCGCCTCTACTTCCTGATCGGAAAGGAATGCGCCCTGTACCCGCGTCGGCTTGGAGGTACCCATCGGCAAGTAAAGCATATCGCCGCGGCCGAGCAGCTTTTCCGCTCCGACCATGTCGAGTATCGTTCGCGAATCGACCTGTGAGGAAACGCCAAAAGCAATCCGCGATGGAATATTCGCTTTAATGACACCGGTAATGACGTCAACAGACGGACGCTGCGTTGCAATAATAAGATGAATGCCTGCCGCACGGGCCATTTGCGCGAGTCTGGCAATGGCATCCTCGACATCATTAGCCGCTACGATCATCAAATCGGCAAGCTCATCGACGATGACGACGATGTAAGGCAGAACCGCTTTCGGATTGTCTGCCATTAAAGTGTTATAGCCTTCAATATTTCGCGTTCCCGATTTGGAAAACAGCTCATAGCGTTTTTCCATCTCGACTACGATTTTCTTAAGCGCAAGCGATGCACGACGCGGATCGGTTACAACAGGAGCCAGCAAATGCGGGATACCGTTGTATACGTTTAGCTCCACCATTTTTGGATCGACCATGAGAAACTTCACTTCATCCGGCGTTGCTTTGTACAAAATACTAGTAATAATTCCGTTTATACAGACTGATTTACCGGAGCCCGTCGCTCCCGCTACAAGCAAATGGGGCATTTTCGCCAAATTGCCCACGATTGGCTTGCCCGCAATATCACGGCCGAAGGCAATCGACAGCTTGGAAGGAGAATCATAAAATTCCTTTGTTTCCATTACTTCGCGCATCGTAACAATCGATATTTCCATATTCGGCACTTCAATGCCGATGGCCGATCTGCCTGGAATAGGCGCTTCCATCCGAATATCCTTAGCTGCAAGCGCAAGTGCAATATCATCAGTCAAGCTGACAATTTTGCTAACCTTCACGCCCGATGCCGGCTCAACCTCAAAACGGGTAACGGCTGGACCGATAACGGGATCAAGCACCTTCGCCTTCACGCCAAAGCTTTCAAGTGTGCGCTCCAGCTTAAGCTTCGCCTCCATGGAACTGGAGCCAATGCCGCCTCTAACCATATGGCTAGGCTTGGACAGCAAAGTAAACGGCGGTAAAACGTATGGCTTGACTAGCGGTACGTTTGATGCGGCTAGCGCCGGCTTGCTTTCGGCTGCTTGTTGGTTCGCTTCATGGCTGCCAGCGTTTGAGCCAGGAACAGCAGCAGCTTCCAAATGATCTTCTGCCACTCTCTCGCTATCCATTAAAGGCTCATCATATTCATCGTCACCTTGTTGAACAGCTTGCTCCCCAAATGCACCATTCGCTTGCTCATCTGCGTCATACTCCGAATCTTCTGCTTCATTTCCTTCTATATGTACCAGCTCTTGCTGCTCCTGCGTTTCTTGCGGTCTCCATGGCTCTGACCATTCCTGTTCATCGGTTATGCCGGGGTGAGCGTACGGCTGGGCATCTTTAGCAGCCAAATTCTCCTGCTCACTAGGCCATAAGCTAGCGCTTGTCTCTGGCAGCGGAACTGCAGCAGCTGTTGATGAAGCAACTGTGCTGGGCGCTGTTTGGGCAGCAAATTCATCCTGCTCATTGTCCCAGTCCTGATCCCAATCTTCCGCCCAATGCGGTACTGCCGCGCCCTCTTCGCCACGACCAGACTCACCGTGAAGCGGATCATCCTCCAGCTCCCATTCGTCATGGCTGGCGGCAGCCTTCGACTTATCGGATTGTCGCCAGGAGAAAAACAATGACTTTTTATTTTTGACTGGACGTGGTGCAAAATCCTCTTCATCATCGTCAATCGTATTGTCCGAAGTAAGCACGGTGCTTGCTGACGTTACCACGCTTGCATTTCTAGTTGATTGTGCTGCAGCCCGCTCGGCGGAATAATCCGACCATTTGGCTGCGAGCAGCTTGAGCATACGGACAAAGCGGGTACGCAGCGTCTTGAACAACTCCACATACGACTTCCCCGTTATGAGCATAATGGAAATTGCGATCATGACAAGCATGAGCAACTGAGCTCCAATTTTCCCAAATAAGGTGAAAAGTACGGAATATTGCAGCGCTCCAACATAACCACCGCTAATAGCCTTGTCCTTAAGCGGGCGCAAATCCTGCGGATTGGAAGTAAGCAGCTCTCCCCTTAAGTCGCTGTCCAACTGATTCAAAATCACTTTGCCAGACAGCAGTGTCGTATCCCCAAGCTTGCGGTCGATTTCCGCAATGGAGCTCCACAGCGTAAAGGCAAGCACCAGCACAAGCATGCCTGTTTTCCGATTGGACCAGCCTTTCGGCCACATCCGTTTGACCATCACGACCAGCCCCACATATATGCCAATCAGTGCAATCACAAAGTAAAATTTACCCAGAAAGAGGCCAAACAGTTTGGACAATGAACGTCCTACCGTCGCCTCTCCCGATAAAGCAATAATCGATACCGTAATGAGTAAAATACCGTAAACCTCATATTTCAAATTTGCTGCGAGCGATTTCTTGCCCCTTCTTTTCTTAGCCAACGTTCGTCACCCCCGGTAAAACATTATACCATAGGTGGACAAATGTTCCTATTCGTTCGATAGTCCCTTAAACGGCAAAATCCTTTATCAATATTTGACAACAGCTCCTGGCGAAAGCTGCGGATTTAAATAATCATCCAGCCCGCAATGAATGAGTCGAATGACTTTGCCCATCCCTGGCGCAATTGGCTCTACCTGCATATATACGCCATCCACCCAAACTTCGCGGCCCTGATTAATTTTCTCCTCCGCTTGCCAGCCCGCCAGCACTTCTTCCAGCGGAACAATCGTATATAGAACAGACATTAGTTAAACACCCCCGGCATTCCCGTCTGCCTGCGTTCCTCTACTAGCCGCTTAAGCTCCCGAAGCGCATCGCCAAGACCGCCTACCGCATCAATCAAGCCATGGCGAACCGCGTCTCCGCCAATGACTGTTGTTCCGATATCGCGTGTCAGCTCTCCTGTTTTAAACATCAATTCCTTGAAAGTCGCTTCCGACACTTTGGAGTGCATCGTAACGAAGCGAACGACGCGCTCCTGCATTTTATCCAAATACTCGAACGTTTGGGGAACGCCAATCACGGTGCCATTCAAGCGAATCGGATGTATGGTCATCGTTGCTGTCGCAGCAATGAAGGATAGGTTGCCCGCTACTGCTATCGGAACGCCGATCGAATGTCCGCCACCAAGTACGAGCGTAACTGTCGGCTTTGACAAAGAAGAAATCATTTCAGCAATAGCGAGCCCCGCTTCCACATCACCGCCAACTGTGTTGAGAACGATCAGCACACCTTCGATTTTTTGATTTTGCTCGGCTGCGACCAGCTGTGGAATCAAATGCTCATATTTTGTCGTTTTATTTTGCGGCGGCAGCACCATATGCCCTTCAATCTGTCCAATAATCGTCATGCAAAAAATATTGGATTCGGCCTGCGGAATGTTTACCTGGCCCAACTGCTGCAAAGCGTCAAGCGCCCCAGCCGCCTTTTTCTTCTCTTCGTCATACGGCTCAGGTTGTTCTCCTGTTAAACTCATTGAATACGGCCACATCGGCGAATTCCCCCTCTTGAACAAGGCTAATACCGTTTTGGCTGAACCTACGGCTCGTCATAGTATGGGAATGTCGCGTTTATTTATGCCCCTGCTCCTGCAAAACGTCACTTTACGGCCGAATTATTGTAAAATCGCCAACATGGCAAACGCTCGTTAAGTCAAACTAAGAAATGCGGCCTGCCTTCCTGCCTGAAGGCCTTCACTAGGAATCGCTGCCAATGCATTTGCCCCGGCAAAAGCAGCAATATTTCCCGATTTATCGTTCGGCAGCGGCCTAACCCGCCATTCCCCCTCCTCCATCCACACAAATGCGCGAATATAACGGGGATACGGCGAAGGCTTATCCACATCGTCCATTAATATGGCTTGCTTCCACCCCGCCTCACTTCCATCAAGCCCCATCCCATGTTTTACGATTGGCTTCACCAACAGCACAAGCCCTGTGTAACATGCTCCAGGATTGCCAGACAAGCTGATCAGCAGCTTGCCTTGATTTATAAATGCTGATGAATGCGGCCCAGGACGCATCATCACTTTCGTGAACAAAGGCTCAAAACCAAGGCAGTCTGCCGCATGAGCAACGCAATCGTAATCACCTACCGAAATGCCTCCAGTTGTAATAACCAAATCCGCCTGCTCCGCAGCTAGCTTAATCGCCTTAGCAATTAATTCGGCATCATCCTTAATGGGCAAGGAACGAATAACCGATGCTCCCTGCTCCTGTAGAAAGGCTTCCACGGCGAAGCCATTGGCATCATAGATCCGATTAGGCTGCAAGGGCTGGCCTGGAAGCAGCAGCTCATCTCCAATAGGAAGGATTGCAACTATCGGCCGAGCGACTACAGAAGCGTGTTCCTGTCCAAAAGAGGCGAGAATGGCGATTTCCTTCGAACCAAGTATGGTGCCTTTTTTAATGACGAGGCTGTTTTCAGCTATATCTTCGCCTGCTTCGGCAATATTTTTTCCCAGCTGCACGGGCTGATTGATTTGAATTTGCGACATGCCCAGCGCTAAGGCATCCGATTGCTGTCCATGCAGGCTCGGTTGCGACTGAATCTCCTCCTGCCTAATCACAGCATCAAAACCACCGGGTACAGGGGCTCCAGTAAAGATACGTACTGCCGTCAGCTGTTCATTAATGAGAGGACGGCTGCCAAAGCCCGTATGCCAAGCTATTTCTCCCGCCCCCGCCTGCACCTCGCCAGTTACAATAAGCCGAATCGGGTTGCCAGGTGAAGCCGTCTGCGTAAAAGCAGCATGGAGCGCATATCCATCCATCGCTGCTCGACGAAAAGGCGGCATTGGAAAAGGGGAGTAAAAATCCTCGGCAAGCACTCGCTGAGCAGCTTTCTGTAAAAGCACTTGCTCCACCTTTCCCGGCAGCGTATGTTCGAGTAAACAGCGAACCGCTTCGTCAACGCTAAAACCTTTTTTTATATCAACACGATCTACACGGGCAACTGCCATGCTCGACTCCTCCTTCTTATAGCTGAAAATAAGCATAAAAGCCCGTTCCCTGTCTGCAGGGAGCGGGCTTCATTGCCGGTGGGCGGCGGCACACCATTGTGCGGCCTTTTATGTGGATTATGATGAGCATAAAAGAATTCGACATTCATGTCAATATATATGACGCAAATTAAGCGTATAGAGAAAAATTAAGTTTTGTGTAATATTTATTGACATGAATTAGTCGATATTCTATAATTCAGCTTGAGTTCACAATGAGGTGAGCAACTATCGTCCGCACAGAGTCGTGCTGGCGTTCGGCAATGAGGCCGCAATCCGTCCGAGCTTTAGCTTGGGGCAGACTGCGGCCTTTTCTTCATATGACAGCTGGAATTGCGGTGCGCCATGCACCCCGGGAATGCGAAAACCGCCATCACCCATGCTGACTGAGCACGTGAAAATCAATCATAGAGGAGATAGAGACATGTTAGATAAAAAAGCGTTTTGGAAAAGTGGACATAAACCATCCTTGTTCAGTTCTTTCTTGTATTTCGATATCAGCTTTATGATTTGGATTTTGATGGGGCCGCTCATTGTCGTCATCGCCAGCGATTATCCGATGGATGCTGCACAAAAAGCGAAGCTTGTAGCGCTCCCGATTTTGGGCGGCTCGGTGCTCCGGCTCGTGCTTGGTTTCATGACAGACCATATCGGTCCAAAAAGAACAGGCCAAATCGGCATGCTCGTCACTATGATTCCGCTTATTTGGGGCTGGAAATTCGTTGACTCGTTAACTGAGCTCCACTTTGTCGCTTTATTGCTCGGTGTAGCTGGAGCATCTTTTGCAGCAGCGCTTCCGCTCGCCAGCAGATGGTATCCGCCACAATATCAAGGACTTGCGATGGGTATTGCTGGAGCCGGAAACAGCGGTACGGTTTTGACAACGCTTTTTGCGAACAGGCTGGCACAGCATTTTGGCGGCTGGGAAGCCGTATTTGGACTTGCCCTCATCCCTATTGCAGTCGTATTTGTAATATTCACGATTTTTGCAAAAGAAAGTCCGAATCAGCCTGCTCCTAAAAAACTTTCCGAATATGCGCAGGTTCTTAAGCAAAAGGACGCTTGGCTATTCTGTCTTTTATACAGTGTAACGTTTGGCGGCTTCGTTGGCATGTCGAACTATTTGACGATTTTCTTCAATACGCAGTATGGACTTTCCGCCATACAGGCGGCAGATTTTACAACGATTTGTGTCATTGCCGGAAGCTTCTTTCGACCAGTAGGCGGCTGGCTCTCTGATAAGCTGGGGGGTATTCGCGTCCTGATGTCGCTGTATGTTGGAGCTGGTGTTATGCTAGCTTCCATCTCCCTGCTGCCTCCACTCTATGTAGTAAGTACCTTGTTGTTCCTTGGCATGATGTGTCTCGGCGCAGGCAATGGCGCTGTATTCCAGCTCGTACCGCAGCGCTTTGGTAAAGAGATTGGCATAATGACCGGCATCGTTGGCGCAGCAGGCGGTGTTGGCGGTTATTTCCTCCCCCTTATTCTCGGCAGCCTTTATCAATCGACGGGCTCCTACACGCCAGGCTTCCTCATTCTCAGCAGTATCGCCCTGCTCAGCATGCTCATGCTCGCGTTCATTCAAAAGGAATGGAAGCGTACCTGGATTGGCAGCGGCGGCAAGGCTAAAATCGACAGCAGCGCTACTATAGCAGCAAAATCCTAATCTGCTGCTCTGTTTCAACGATAAAAAGGAGTGGCGAACGTTCCGGCTATCCGGGCGTCCCTCACTCCTTTTTATTTTTAAACTACACTTCCATAATAATCGGCAAAATCATTGGCCGACGACGCGTTTTCTCATAGAGGAAACGTCCCAGTGCATCCTTGACATTCGTTTTTAGCGAAGCCCATTCGTTCACTTTATCGTTCATCAGCTTCAGCAGCGTAGCAGACACAATTTTGTTCGCTTCATCGAGCAGACCTTCCGATTCACGTACATAAACGAAGCCGCGCGAAATAATATCAGGTCCAGACACAATGGTGCCCTCCTGCTTCCGCAGCGTCACTACAACGACGAGAATGCCATCCTGAGACAACAGCTTGCGATCCCGCAGCACAATATTGCCGACATCGCCAACGCCAAGACCATCAATCAGCACATTGCCTGCTGGAACCTTCGAGCCTCTGCGCGCCTTGCCCCCCTGCACCTCTACTGTGTCGCCATTTTCCATAACGAAAATATTGGATTTCTCAATGCCAACCGCCTCGGCCAGCAAAGCATGCTGCCGCAGCATCCGATATTCACCATGAATGGGAATAAAATATTTGGGCTTAATCAGATTAAGCATCAGCTTCAGCTCTTCCTGGCTGCCGTGACCAGAAACGTGGACTCCAGATACCGAGCCTGGACCATAGATGACGTTCGCTCCAAGACGGAACAACTCGTCCACTGTCCGCCCTACATACCGCTCATTACCTGGAATGGGCGTCGCTGCAATAATGACCGTATCTCCCGGCAAAATATCGACTTTACGATGCGTCGAGCGCGCCATGCGTGTCAAAGCTGACATGGGCTCTCCTTGACTGCCGGTACATAAAATAACGACGCGATCCGCGGCCAGCTCATTCACGGCTTCCGGTTCAACAATCATGCCGTCTGGAATGTTCAAATAACCTAACTCTCCAGCGATTCCGACCACATTGACCATGCTGCGTCCTACTACAGCAATATAACGATCCGTAGCAATAGCTGCGTTGATGACCTGCTGGATACGGTGAACGTTGGAAGCAAACGTTGCAACTACGACACGCTGCGGCGATTTGCGGAATATATCTTTGAGCTCTTCCCCTACATTTTTCTCTGAAGGCGTATAGCCTGGACGCTCCGCATTCGTGCTGTCAGACAGCAGAGCAAGCACGCCCTTTTGCCCGATTTCCGCCATCCGCTTAATGTCAGCATATTGCTCATTGACTGGTGTATGGTCAAACTTGAAGTCGCCTGTGTGCACGACGACACCTTCTGGCGTCTCCAAGCACACGCCTACGGAGTCAGGAATGCTGTGGTTCGTTTTAAAAAAGGATACATGGATGCTGCCCAGCTCTATCTCCGAATCCGCATTAATCAGTATTCGCTTCGTTTCGCCCAGCAGCCCTGCTTCCTTCAGCTTGCCTTCAATCAGTCCCAGCGTAAGCTTCGTGGCATATACCGGAACGTTAAGACTGCGAAGCATATAGGAAAGCCCGCCGATATGATCCTCATGTCCATGCGTTATGACAATACCGCGCACCTTCTCGCGATTTTCCTTCAAATACGAAATGTCCGGAATAACTATATCTATGCCGAGCATATCCTCTTCCGGAAACTTAAGCCCCGCATCTACAATTACAATATCATTGTCATATTGAATGACGTACATGTTTTTACCAATTTCACCAATACCGCCTAATGCAAAAATCAACAGTTTATCCTGCACATTTTTTTTGGACAATGACTATCCCTCCTTTTTCCAACCTGATGAGGTCATGTTTTTTTCCTGTTAAACAAGAAGGAAGCTGCTCCATTCTTAGCTTAATTTGCAAATCATTTCCGCACCCGATCACTTGAACTTATTATACATGATGAAAAAGATCGAATACAAGGCTGAGGGGCTGGGTGCGGGAAAAGAATGGGGTGAGGTTGGGGCGCTGCGGGAAAGGTTTGGGGGTCGATCGCCATTCCCCTGTGATTTCTCCAATCTGTAAAAGCTTTAGCGGTAGAAATCACAAGGAAAAAGCGAACGCTCGCGCTTCTTCCTCTTCACCCATTGCTTTTAAAACCGCTTATTGCCCGCATCACCGGCTGTATATGAAAAATAGGGAGTACAAATGTAATAGGAATAACATGAAAGTTCATGTTGGAAAAATAAAGTGAATAAAAAAAGCTGGTGCCTAGGCACCAGCTTAATGATTTATGAAGAGCTTGAATTAAAATGCGGTTGATGAATCGACGAGGTTTTGCAAAAATTCAGCTTCCGATTCGGTAACGCCTACCAATGGAAGTCTAACTCCGCCAACCGGGAAGCCGCTCAGTCCCATTACATGCTTCAGAGCAACCGGGTTCGGTACCGGATTCGGACATTCGAACAAGCCCTTGAATACCGGGAAGCATTCAGCGTTTAGCTTGGCCGCCAAAGCAACGTCTCCACTCACATAAGCATCGATAAGCTGCTTCATTTTTTTGCCGATAACATGGCTAGCTACACTGATAATGCCATAACCGCCTACTGCTAAAGTCGGGAGCGTTGCCGCATCGTCGCCACTGTAAACCTTAAAGCCCTCTGGAGCGCCTGCTACAAGCTGAATAATCTGTTCCGATGACGCACAATCTTTTGTAGCTACAATGTTGCTAATCGCCGCTAGGCGCAACGTCGTTTCAACCGAAATATTCACGACTGTACGGCCCGGAACGTTGTACAATACAACCGGAAGCTTCGTCGAATCTGCAATCGCTTTAAAATGCTGATAAAGGCCTTCCTGGCTCGGCTTGTTGTAATAAGGAGCAACAAGCAGCACGCCGTCAACTCCACATGCCTCTGCCACCTTTGTCAAATGGATGGAATGTGCCGTATCATTGCTGCCTGTGCCTGCGATAATTTTAGCCCGTCCAGCAGCGCGCTCTACCGAAAAACGAAATAGCGCTTCTTTCTCCGCATCCGTAAGTGTAGGAGATTCCCCCGTCGTACCGGATACAACAAGACTCTCGCTAAGCTGCTCTTCAATTAAGTAATCGATTAATCGCCCAGTCGCATCCCAATCAATTTCGCCAGCGGCATCGAATGGGGTGACCATCGCCGTAACTAACCTTCCATATTCCATTTTGACTCCTCCTTAAAGTTTTGCGGAGCAAAACTTACTTCGTAAGCATAATCTTAAAGTTTTGCGGAGCAAAACTTACTTCGTAAGCTATCTACATTCAAGTTTCGCAAAGCAAAAGCTTCTTCGCAAGCTCAGGCCCAAAGCTTTGCTTCGCAAAACAGGTCTATTGCCTGTGTTTCCTGCTACAAATGAAGCTCGAACTTGGCATGAAGCGCACGCAGCGCAGATGCCATATCCGCATCTTTAACCAGTACCCAAATGGTCGTATTGGAGTCCGCCGCCTGCATTATAGCAATTCCCTGCAGTGTAAGGGCTTCTACAATACGGGCCATAATGCCTGGAACACCGTTCATGCCGCCGCCAATGACAGATACCTTTGCACAGCCGCTAATCGCGGTCGGTGCATAACCGCAGTCCGTCAGTACGGCTACAGCCTTAGCTGCATCGTAGTCAAATACGGTGTAGACGACTCCGCTTGGCGTCACATTTATAAAATCTACGCTAATATGATGACGGGCCATCGTTTGAAAAACTTGCAGCTGGACGTCCGCCTTGCCTTCTACCGTCTGCACCGAAATTTGAGTAATGCCCGCTACATGCGCAATGCCTGTTACATGACGGTCACTTACCATTCCGGTAGCATGGAGCGGGCTATCCGTTACTAACGTTCCTTCATCGAGCGAAAAGGTCGAGCGCACACGAATCGGTATTCTGGCTTGCTGGGCAATTTCAACAGCACGCGGGTGAATGACCTTAGCCCCTTGACGAGCCATATTGCAAATTTCTGCATAGCTGACGACAAGAAGCGGTTTTGCATCATTCACAATTCGCGGATCAGCTGTCAAAATTCCGTTAACATCGGTATAAATATCTACTCGCTCTGCACGCAGCGAAGCGCCAAGTGCAGTCGCCGACGTATCGCTCCCGCCGCGGCCGAGCGTAGTCAGCTCCCCACTTTCGGTACCGCCTTGAAAACCGGTAACGATAACGACTTTATTTTCACCAAGATTCGTTAGAAGCTGTTCCGGACGCAAGTCGGCAATTCTCGCTTGGCCGAAATGCCCGTCCGTTATAATGCCTGCCTGATAGCCGCTTAAAATAGTAGTGGGAATGCCCTTTGAACAAAGCAAGCTGCATAAGACCGCGGCAGAAATCATCTCACCACAGCCCAGCAGCATATCCCGCTCACGCAGCGGAAGCGAGTCACCATTGCTTCGTACTAAATCAAGCAGCGTATCCGTAGCATAAGGGTCGCCTAGGCGACCCATAGCCGAAACGACAACGACGAGCTGAAAACCATTTTCGCGTTCACGCTTAATATGCTCCAAACAATGATTTCTGGCAAAATCGGATGATACCGAGGTTCCTCCAAACTTCATAACGAGAGTTCGCATAAGCCTCTTCCCCCATCACCGAAAGGCAAGATGCCGCCAGCTATCAAGTCCTTACACCGTTTATTCGTTAAGCCTGTGCGATGTGCTCGGCGATTTGAACCGCATTCCATGCGGCCCCTTTAAGCAGGTTATCCGATACGATCCATAGGTTAAGCCCATTTTCATGGCCAAGATCGCGTCTCAAACGTCCGACAAATACTTCCGGCTTGCCGGCTGCTTCCGTTGCGAGCGGGTAAAGCTGATTCGCCGGATCATCAACCAGCACGACACCCGGGGCGTCAGACAACAGCTGCTTGACATCTTCCAAATCGTAGTTATTTTTCAGCTCAACAAAAACCGATTCCGAATGGCCGTAAACGACTGGAATACGTACGCAAGTAGCAGTAACCTCAATGGTCTGGTCATCCAAAATTTTCTTCGTTTCATTGACCATCTTCATCTCTTCAAGCGTGTAGCCGTTTTCTTGGAACTTGTCGATTTGCGGAATCGCATTAAAGGCGATTTGATGCTTCACAGGCAGCGAGCCTACTGGCAAAATAGCCGGATTGACCGCTTCGCCGTCAAGGGATGCACGCGTCTGGCGCAGCATTTCCTCAATGGCTTTCGCACCTGCTCCAGATACTGCTTGATAAGTCGATACGATAATGCGGTTAATGCCGTATTTGTCTTGAAGCGGCTTAAGCGCAGCTACCATCTGAATTGTCGAACAGTTCGGATTCGCAATAATACCTTTATGCTCGCTTACCTTGTCAATATTCACTTCAGGCACAACAAGCGGCGTATTTGGGTCCATACGGTAAGCGTTCGTATTGTCAATACATACCGTTCCATATTCAACTGCATGCGGCGCGAGCGCCTTCGTAACGTCTCCACCAGCGCTGAATAATGCTATATCAATGCCCTTAAAGCTTTCCGGCTTCGCTTCCTCCACCGTCACTTCCTGGCCTTTGAATGTGATTTTCGTACCAGCAGACCTCGCTGAAGACAGAAGCTTCAGTTCCTTAATAGGGAAGTTTCTCTTATCGAGCAAGTTTAGTATTTGTTCCCCTACTGCGCCTGTTGCGCCAACTACTGCAACGTTAAACAATTTTTGATTTGACATTTGCCGTAATGCTCCCCTCGGTCTTATAAAAACTCAGAATAAAAAACTTAATAATTAAAACGCTCAATAATGAGCGGTTGTAACTGTTTGCCTTGCAGCGCCGCCTCGCATGTTTCCAGTACCAAATCCATTCTCGCTACGAGCGAATTGGGCTTCTGTACCGGATTATCTTGGCCGAACGGCACAAAATAAATATTTTTCGTTACGATCAGCTTCGCAATATTCGCCAAATTAAGGCCAAGGCCATCATTCGTAGAAATTGCAATGACGATTGGCCTTCCATTTCGCATTTGCGATTTGGAAGCCATGAGCACCGCACTGTCAGTCTGCGCATTAGCCAGCCTGCTTGTTGTATTGCCCGTGCATGGAGCAATGAGCAGCACATCAATAAGCTTGGATGGGCCAAGCGGCTCCGCTTGCACGATCGTCGAAATAATTTCATTGCCAGTTATCGCTTTGAGCTGTGTCTGCCACTGCTCCGACGTTCCGAATCTCGTATCCGTCGTCATAATCGTCTGCGATACTATAGGTACTACGTTCGCGCCTGCGTCTACAAACCGCTGGATTTGCGGCATAACCTCGGCAAACGTGCAGTGAGACCCTGACAATGCATACCCTACCGTAAGTCCGGACCAATTCATTCCCCATTCCCCCGATTTATCAAGTCGTCCATAATCAATTGTGTTAAACAATCGGCTATGATTCGTCCAGCAGTTCTGGGTGCGACGATACCGGGGAGTCCGGGCGCGAGCATCGCCTTAATAGCCCGTTTCTCAGCAAAGCGGAAATCAGTTCCGCCAGGCTTCGAAGCCAGATCAATAATGACGCTTCGCGAAGGAAGATTTGCTATAATTTGCGCTGTGACTATCATAGTCGGAATTGTGTTAAAAAGCAAGTCAATATTGCCCGTATATTGCCGCAAATTGCTGGTGTAGAAAGGCTCGAAGCCCATTTCGAGCGCTCTTGCAAAATGCTCTCCCTTGCGTACTCCGACAAGCACATTCGCCCCTAAGCCCTTTAACGTCCGCGCCAATGTGAACCCCGTTCTTCCGAACCCGAGCACCATGCAGGTGGAGCCATGAATCGTAATATCGGTATGTTGAATCGCCATCATTACCGCACCTTCAGCTGTCGGAATGGAGTTGTAAATTGCGACATCGTCGCGCTCAAATAACTCTACCAATTCCAGCTGATGCTGCTTGCAAAGGTCGCTTAAATATGGTTTTGCCATACCAGCGTATACTTTGCAGTGCTTAGGCAAGCGTGCCATATGGCGCTCTTCCAGCCTGATCTTGCTATCGCTGAATACAGCGCTGATGACGCCCTGGTCATCGGTTCCGACGGCAGGCAGCACTAGTGCGTCAACCCCGTCAAACAGCCGTTCATTATATTCAGCCTGAACCGCTCCCTCTGGCGTCGACTGCAGACCGTCAAAGCCCGTTATGACTACGGTCGCATCCAGCTCCGCCAGTTTGCGGATCACCTCAAGCTGCCTGGCGTCGCCGCCGATAAGCAGCACTTGAACGCCTGTTAGCATCGGCTTCACTCCTCTCTTGCGCATGTAGATATAGACTATCTTATGCCTGGGCCTAGAATGGGTGAAAAAAAAGACCGGAGCATCTGCTCCGGTCTTCTAATCCTTAAACGCCAGTATGTCCGAACCCGCCGCTGCCACGCACGGTATCCGGCAATTCGGATGTCTCTTCAATGGTGACAACCGGAACTTGCTGGAACACCATTTGGGCGATGCGCTCGCCGCGTGCAATCGTGAACGGCTCCTGCCCCAAATTGACGAGCAGCACCTTCACTTCGCCGCGGTAATCGGCGTCGATCGTTCCTGGGGAGTTCAAGCATGTAATGCCATGCTTGTAAGCCAGGCCGCTGCGCGGGCGGATTTGCGCCTCCAGCTCGGCTGGCATAGCCATGGCAAAGCCTGTAGGAATGAGCTTGCGCTCTCCCGGTGCCAGCTCAACAGGCTCTGATACAGCGGCCTGCAGGTCGAAGCCTGCAGCCCATTCGGACATTTTGCAAGGAAGCTTGATGTCTTCGTTGCCCTCTACTCTTTTAAACAGTACGCGATACAAAACGATCCCTCCCAAGTTTAGATGCAGCCCTTTCACTCGAACCTACCATCGCCACCGCAAAAGGTGCTGCAAGCAAACGCTCTGTTACGCTCCTCACATCTTCCATCTTCACGGAATCAATGCGCTCAAGCAGCTCATCGAGCGTGTAATGCCGGCCCAGCATCAGCTCATTTTTCCCAAGACGGGTCATTCGGCTGCTCGTGCTCTCCAGACTGAGAATCAGGCTGCCCTTCAACTGCTCTTTGCCGCGATGAAGCTCAGCATCCTCAAGCCCCTTGGAAGCAAGCTCCTCTAACTGCTCCATCGTCAAATCAAGCACTTCCTTCGTTTGCTTAGGCGCCGTACCCGCATACAAGGTGAACAGGCCGCTGTCCGCATAAGAGGAGTGATAGGAATAAACCGAATAAGCAAGGCCGCGTTTTTCGCGAATTTCTTGGAACAGGCGCGAGCTCATGCCGCCGCCAAGCGCATTATTGAGCAGCACCATCGCATAAAGCTTCTCATCGGAAATCGAACAGCCCTGAAAGGACAGGCAAAGATGATTTTGCTCGGTTTTCTTTTTATAGAAAATATAATCGCCGCGGAAATCCGGCGCCTCCACCAGCTGCGATGTACCTTTACGGTCAAACTTGCCAAAGTACTTCTCCAGCAGCTCCAGCAGCTTGCCCTCTTCCACATTGCCGGCGACACTGACGACGGTGTTGTCAATCGTGTAATAATCGTTCATATACGCGCGCAGTGTATCAGGCGTCATTTCGGCAAGACGCTCCTCTAGGCCCAGAATCGAATAAGCGAGAGGGTGATCGCCATAAGCGGCACGCGAAGCTTCATCATGCACCTTGTCATCTGGCGTATCCTCATACATCGAAATTTCTTCTAAAATAACATTCCGCTCTTTCGCCAAATCCGCCAAATCCAGCTTGGAATTGAAAAACATGTCCGAAAGCGCATCAACAGCGAGCGGCAAATGCTCATCCAGCACCTTGGCGTAATAGCAGGTATACTCTTTGGAGGTAAATGCATTTACATTGCCCCCAATACCATCGAACAGATCGGCAATATCTTTAGCCGTCCGCTGATCTGTCCCCTTGAAAAGCATATGTTCGATAAAATGGGAGATCCCGTTATTTTCAGGCGTCTCATTGCGGGAGCCTGTTTTGACCCAAATGCCAAATGAAACCGAACGGCAGGTTGGGATATATTCAACTACGACTCTTAAACCGTTGCTAAGCGTATATTTTTTCACGTAGGGTCCTCCTGTAAGCATGAATGTTAACACTATATCAAAATTATGGTTGCGGCTCAACAGCAGCAGGTATCCGCGCCTCCGAAAGCGTCTCGCTAACGGGGCCAAGCGCATAGCCCTGGCGTTTAATTTCACGAATCATTCCGGTTAAAGCATCGCGCGAGGACGCTGTCGGATGCATCAGAATAAGTGCGCCTGGCTCCAGCCGCGACGAAATGCGCCGAATGATCCAGTCTGCTCCCGGCTTGGTCCAATCGACCGTATCGATTGTCCATAACACCGTGCGAAGCCTCTGCTCCGCCGCCACCTGTACCGTCATTTGGTTAAAATCGCCCGAAGGCGGGGCAAACCACTTATTCGTCACGCCAAGCGTCGATTTGAGCAATTCCTCCGTACGGGAAATTTGCAAATAAGCATCATTTCGGCTGAGCTCGCTCATCTTCGGATGCGTATACGCATGATTGGACATTTCATGCCCTTCCGCTTGAATTTGCTTGGCGATTTCCGGATATTTCTTCAGCCACGAGCCATCTAGAAAAAAAGTTGCCTTTACCTCTTCCTTGTTCAAGGTTTCAAGGATCGGCGTTATGTATTCATTGCCCCACGCAACATTAATCATTAGCGATACCATTTTTTTGTTTGGATTGCCTTTGTATACCGGAAGCGGCCCTAAATCCGCAAGCTTAATACGAGGAGGCGTCTCCTTGTATACATATAAAATCGGCGAAAGGGAGCCCGATGCAATCGTCTTCTCCACCGTGGCGTCGACATCCACCTCCAGCCCATTGTAGCCGGGAATAGCCTTCCATACGCGGTCAATCCGGGCATCGATAGGCTTAATGGAGCGGCTCTCGGCTTCGGCTACGACAGCAGCGCGCAGCTTTGCTTTATTTTCATCCAAAACCGACTCTTGCAGCTGCGTCATCATGCCTTTTTCCTGTTTAATTGCGCTGATATAGTCCGCCGTACCTCCTCCATTCGCCCGAATGAACACCACCATAATCAGCATACAGCCTATGGCTGCCCCTATTTTTCTCAGCACCTTCATTCACCCCGTCCCTCATTGCTCCATATGTATGAATATTGGGACGAGATTATGTTAGGGAGATAATGGTTGCCTTATATAAGCAGGGGATTTTTGACGGCAAAATAAAAAGAGACAGATGGAATCTGGCTCTTTGCTTCGAGTATAAAAAACAAGTGTAAACGGCGTTGCCGTTTTTTTGCGGCAACAGTCCGTTTGGCGTAGAAATAGACGCGTAAATATAAGAGAAAATCTCTGCATTCTTATATTTCAAGAAAGCACCTTGCGGTGCCCCTACCATGTAACGCTGCAGCCGTTATTGTGCTGGTACAGTTGGCGTCAATACAGCTTTACGGGACAAGTTAATACGGCCCTGCTGATCAATTTCCGTTACTTTAACTGTAATTTGGTCGCCGATTGCAATGACATCTTCCACTTTAGCGACACGTTCGTTCGCCAGCTGGGAAATATGCACAAGACCATCTTTGTTCGGTAAAATTTCAACGAATGCGCCGAACTTCTCGATCCGTTTTACTGTACCTAAATAAATTTCACCAATTACAACTTCCTTCACGATACCTTCGATAATCGCTTTGGCTTTTTGGTTCATCTCTTCGTTCGAAGAAGCAATGTAAACCATGCCATCCTGCTCGATATCGATTTTCACGCCAGTTTCCTCAATAATCTTGTTGATGATTTTACCGCCAGAGCCGATAACATCACGGATTTTGTCCGGATTAATGCGAAGCGTGAGAATTTTAGGCGCATACTCAGAAAGGTTAGGACGAGCTTCCGAAATAATCGCTGTCATTTTACCTAGAATATGCATGCGTCCTTCACGTGCTTGCTCAAGCGCCTGCTCCAAAATCGAACGATCGATACCGTCAATTTTGATATCCATTTGAATGGCAGTTACACCTTCTGCTGTACCCGCTACTTTAAAGTCCATATCGCCGAGATGATCTTCCATCCCTTGAATGTCAGACAAAATGGAGAAATGGTCGCCATCTTTAATCAGACCCATTGCAATACCTGCAACCGGAGCTTTAATCGGAACGCCTGCATCCAGCATTGCAAGTGTGCTTGCACAAATACTAGCCTGCGAAGTCGAACCATTGGATTCGAGCACCTCGGATACAAGACGAATCGTATACGGGAAGTCAGCCTCAGATGGAATAACTTTCGACAAAGCGCGCTCGCCGAGTGCACCATGTCCAATTTCACGACGGCCTGGAGGACGAAGTGGTCTTGCTTCGCCTACGCTGAATGGCGGGAAATTATAGTGATGCATAAAACGTTTCGTTTCTTCCGGGCTGATGCCGTCAAGAATTTGCACATCGCCAAGCGGTCCAAGCGTACAAATGCTGAGTGCTTGTGTTTGTCCACGTGTGAATAGTCCAGATCCGTGTGTACGCGGCAATATCGCCACATCACATTCGATTGGACGAATTTCTTCAGGCGCACGGCCATCAGGACGGATTTTTTCATGTGTGATCAGGCGGCGAACTTCTTCTTTAACGATATCATAAAGCACTTCTTTGACATCGCCAAGCAGTTCAGGCGTCTCTGCATATACTTCTTCAAAATGCGCAACCGTGTCCGCATTAACGGCATCAATGGCATCTTGACGCTCATGCTTCTCGGGAATGCGAATCGCTTCTACCAAACGAGCAGATGCAAATGCGCGAACAGCTGCATTTACTTCTTCGTTGACGGCATGAAGCGTTACTTCCATTTTTTCTTTGCCGGCAATGGCCTGCAGTTGCTCGATTGTAGCAACGATTTTCTTGATTTCATCATGCCCGAACATAATCGCTTCCAGCATAACGTCCTCAGGAACTTCATTAGCTTCTGCTTCCACCATCATAATGGCATCTTTCGTACCAGCAACTACAACGAAAATATCGCTTTTCTGCTCTTGCTCAACGGTTGGAATGATCACGAATTGACCATCAACACGACCTACGCTCACGCCGCCGATTGGCCCGTTGAATGGCACATCAGAAATGGCCAGCGCTGCGGAAGTACCAATCATTGCAGCCATTTCAGGCGAGCAATCTTGGTCCACGCTCATGACGATATTCGCGATTTGAATATCATTACGGAACCCTTCAGGGAACAACGGACGAATCGGACGGTCCGTCAGACGGCTGGACAAAATCGCTTTCTCACTTGGACGTCCTTCACGTTTAATAAATCCACCAGGGATTTTACCAACTGCATAAAGACGTTCTTCATAGTTCACCGTAAGCGGGAAAAAATCTAAATCCTTCGGACCTTTGGAAGCGGTCACTGTACAGAGTACAACGGTGTCGCCATAACGAACAGTTACAGCAGCATTCGCTTGCTTCGCAAGTCTGCCTGTTTCCAATACAAGCTTCCGTCCACCCAAAATCATTTCAACTTGTTGCAAACGTATCCCTCCTGTATTTCAAAAATTAATTTAAACGATTGACAAACATAACCTTCGCCAGCAGGACCTCTATATCCTGCTTAACCCTCGCATATTACAAAAAGCAACCCGATTTTGCCAAGTCCGTAATGCCGGACAGCAAAACAACCAGGTTGCTTCTCTTGAAACATGTTTTAGCGGCGAAGGCCGAGTTTTTCGATCAATGCGCTATAACGGCTAACATCTTTGTTTTTAAGGTATCTCAACAGCTTACGACGTTGACCTACCATCTTGAGCAAACCACGACGGGAGTGGTGGTCTTTCTTGTGCTCCCGGAAATGTTGCGTCAAGTTAACGATGTTTTCCGTTAGGATAGCTACTTGAACCTCCGGTGAACCCGTATCGCTCGCATGCGTTTTGTGCGTATCAATCAATTCTTGTTTACGCTCTTGTGTAATTGCCATCCTAAAGTCACCTCCTTGAACTTATATTCAATAATCGCCATTAGCCCAGGCGCCGTCGGTGAGAGCGGACATCCAAGCTAAGGTTCCAATTGCAGCTGCGTATTCTGACAAAAAGTAGAATCGCAACGTGTTTCAGTATATCACAAGCCTATAGCAAAAGTAAATGCCGACCGGCATTTATTCGACGCCAAACTGCCGCTTCGCCTGCTCGGCATCCGCATGGATTTGCCGAATAAGCTCATCTACACCGCTAAAACGCTGCTCAGGACGAATAAAAGAATGAAATTGCAGTTTAATTGGCTCGTCGTAAATAACTTGATGAAAGTCAAATAAATGGGCTTCCAGCACAGGACGAATATCTTCTTTATTAAAAGTAGGTTTCATTCCGTGATTTAATACGCCATAATACGACTTGCTGAGTACGACTGCTGAAATGCCGAAAACGCCGAGGCGCGGCATAACATATGGCAAGGAAACATCCACATTAGCTGTCGGGAAGCCAATGCTGCTGCCTCTGCCATCGCCATGCACTACTGTCCCTGCTAGCTCATAGGGCCGGCCAAGCAGCTTCGTAGCAAGCTCAATATCACCGTCGCTAAGCGCCTGCCTAATGTAAGTACTGCTCACCTTCAAGCCATTATCGTATAACGGTTCAACGATTTCGACCTGAATGTCCGGCTCGCATAACGCCTTCATTGTGGCAGCATTTCCTTGGCCCTTGTAGCCAAAATTGAAATCAAAACCAACTACAATTTGGGCTGCACCTAAAGGGCGAAGCACTTCATCAACAAACTGCTCCGGCATAATCGCTGCAAAATCATGGTCAAATTTGACGACTAGCACCAAATCGACACCTAATTCAGCAAATAGCGATTGCTTGACGGCAAGTGGCGTCAAACAATTGTAATATTGATCGCCACGGCCCAGAACTTCCTTTGGATGCGGGTTAAACGTCATAACCGCAGACAATCCTCCGGTTCTCTTGGCAGCGGCAACGACTTGCTCAATGACATTGCGGTGTCCGCGATGTACACCGTCAAAATGTCCAATTGCAATAGAAAGCGATTTGTTTCGCAGCTGTTCCGGCAGCTCAATTGCCGGATATTCCAATGAAATCATTTCCAACGCTGATGCACCTGCAATTCCTATATGACTTTCCGATAACCGAGTATGGGCTCAGTTACGAGAACACCTTGATAGGCTTCAACACTGATAAAGCATGATCGGCCTCGAAAATACCAATAAACAAACCATTTTCATCAAAAAGACGTACCGGCTGCTCCGTTTCAAGCTTTTCAGCAAGCAAGCGAAGCGGAAGCTTTTGTCCTTTCAGGGCAAGCGAGGCCGAATGAGCATCGACCGTAACGCGAGGCAAATGCTGGATACCCAGCTCAGCAGGCAAAATAAACGGCCCGATTCCCTCCGTGCCAAGAGCTTCAATCTGCTCTAGGCTTACGCATTGCTCCTTCGTAAAACCACCGGACATCGTCCGGGTGAGCTCCGCCATCGCCGCTGGAACACCTAGCGCCTGGCCGATATCTACACATAAAGTGCGGATATACGTTCCTTTCGAACAGACAACCGAAAACGAAAAACGCGGAAACTCCAAATCAAGCTCAAGATTGATCAGTTCAATTTGATGAATCGTTACTTTCCGTGATTTGCGCTCTACCGTCTTGCCTTCACGTGCCAGTTCATACAATCGTTTTCCATCTACCTTTACAGCAGAGAACATCGGCGGAACTTGTTCGATAACGCCCACGAAGCTGCGCAGCACGCGAATAATATCTTCACGCGTTACCTGCACACCTGTTTGCTCCTGCGTAACCGAGCCTGTCAAATCCTCTGTATCCGTTGCAATGCCAAGCTGGATAACAGCTTCATATGCCTTGGGACGCTCCTGCACGTATTCAACTACACGAGTAGCTCTGCCGAGACATAGCGGCAGAACACCTGTCACCATCGGGTCCAGCGTCCCCGTGTGGCCGATACGCTTCATCTTCAGCAGTCTCCGCACCTTGGCTACGACGTCATGCGAGGTCCAGCCAGCGGGCTTCCATACTGCGATAATACCGTCCATCTGTTAGCTCAACGCCTTTCTGACCGCATCGACCAATTGGGCGATTGCTTCTTGAAGCGGCGCATCAATTCGGCAGCCAGCAGCGCGTACATGTCCACCGCCGCCAAAGGATTGGGCAATCGCGGCAACATCAGCCGTTCCTGCTGATCTTAAGCTGGCTTTCACTCCGCCATCTTCTGTCTCTTTAAACATAATGCCGACTTCCACGCCGTCAATGTTCAGAGCATAATTGACGATGCCTTCCATATCTTCCGAAACAGCACCTGTCTCAGCAAAATCATCCTTATTGACATAAAGCCAGCCAATTTGCTGATTATCGCTAAAAGTAAGCCTGCTAAGACAACGCTGCAGAAGCTTCAGCTTTGACATCGTCATCTTTTCGAGCAGCAGATCGGCTAATTTGTGACCCGGTACACCAATCGACAGCATGCGGGAAGCAATATTCATCACATGAGGTGTCGTATTTGAGTAGCGGAAACCGCCAGTATCTGTGATCAAGCCTGTATATATAGCCGTCGCGCATTCCAAATCAATCGAAATGCCCGCACGTTCAATTAAATCATATAAAATTTCAACCGTAGCTGCTGCATTCGGACGAATCAATTGAACCGTACCAAAGCCGTCATTAGTCGGATGATGATCGATGTTAAGCAGTTCCACGCCTGCAGCAAACAAACTTTCCACTTTGCCCATCCGGCGATAATCCGCACAATCGACTGCAATAACGCGAGCAAACGATTCTGATGGCTGTACTTCACCATAATTAATAATCGTATCGAATGAGCGCAAATGAGCAAGTCTTGAAGGCAGCTCACTTTCGTTAATCAGCTTGGATTTTTTCCCAAGCTTCTCCAGCAGCCAGCCGACGACGACCGTCGAGCTAATGGCATCGCCATCTGGTTGAACGTGGGAGACGACCAAAAAGTCGTCCCCATCACGCATAAAAGCAAGTGCATCATCCAACTGCTGCAAATAGGTCGCAGCAGCCGTCATGATCCTTTGTTCTCCCCATTAATTTCCTCGAGGATTCCTTCAATACGGCTTCCATACTCAATGCTGCTGTCGAATTTAAAGATCAGCACTGGCGTATGACGCAAACGCATCCGCTTGCCTAGCTCAGAACGGATAAAGCCTGTTGCGCGGCCGATTGCTTTGAGCGTTTCTTCCTTTTGCTCTTCGCTGCCCAGCACGCTCAAATATACTTTGGCTTGGGACAAATCATTACTCGTTTCAACGCCGGTCACTGTAATAAAACCGACGCGTGGATCTTTGATTTCTGTCTGGATAATTTGGCTAAGCTCTTTTTTAATCTGCTCGCCTACCCGACCTACACGAATTTTAGCCATGCTTTATTCACCTCTCTACTGACTCCATTACGAAGGCTTCAATAATATCCCCTTCTTTGAAGTCGCTAAACCGCTCAAGCGTAATTCCGCACTCGTAGCCTTGAGCAACTTCCTTGACATCATCCTTGAAGCGTTTGAGCGTATCGATTTTTCCTTCGAAAACAACGATGCCGCCGCGAACGATCCGCGCTTCAGAAGAACGAGTGATCTTGCCGGAAGTAATCATGGAACCAGCGATAGCTCCAACTTTGCTTACTTTAAATACGTTACGGACTTCAGCATGACCAATAATTACTTCTTTGAAGATTGGATCAAGCATCCCTTTCATCGCTTGTTCAATCTCTTCAATTACGTTATAAATAACGCGGTGCATACGAACATCAACTTTCTCCTGCTGTGCAGCCAGATCAGCCTGCGGCTCAGGACGAACGTTAAAGCCGACAACGATTGCATTCGAAGCAGAAGCCAGGTTGATATCCGATTCGGTAATCGCGCCTACACCGCTATGAATGATTTTGACACGTACGCCTTCGATGTCAATTTTCGCGAGCGAGCCTTTAAGCGCCTCTGCCGAACCTTGAACGTCGGATTTAATAATAACGTTGAGATCCTTGATCTCTCCATCTTTAATATGCTTATACAAATCGTCAAGCGTTACGCGGGAGTTCGCGCCAAGCTCGGATTGACGGTGCTTAATCGCACGGCGATCAGCGATTGCTCTCGCTTTACGCTCGTCTTCAAACACCATGAACGGATCGCCAGCAAGTGGAACCTCTGTCAAACCAGTAATTTCGACTGGTGTGGAAGGTCCAGCTTCTTTTAAGCGGCGGCCCTTGTCATTAACCATTGCCCGAATACGACCGAAGCAGTTACCTGCAACGAAGGCATCTCCGATTTTGAGCGTACCATGCTGTACGAGTACACGAGCAACCGGACCTTTACCTTTATCCAGTTCAGCCTCAATGACCGTACCGCGTGCACGCTTGTCGGGGTTAGCTTTGAAATCATTTACTTCCGCTACAAGCAAAATCATATCGAGCAGTTCTTCCAGACCAATACGCTGTTTCGCTGAAACGTTAACGAAGATGGTATCTCCGCCCCACTCTTCCGGAACCAGCTCATACTCTGTCAAAGCTTGCTTGATTTTATCTGCATCAGCATCTGGCTTATCAATTTTGTTAACCGCAACGATAATTGGAACGCCCGCTGCCTTCGCATGGTTGACTGCCTCTACCGTTTGCGGCATAACGCCGTCATCGGCTGCAACAACGATAATTGTAATATCCGTTACTTGCGCACCACGGGCACGCATCAGCGTAAACGCTTCGTGACCAGGTGTATCGAGGAACGTAATCTTTTTATGGTTAGCTTCGATTTGGTAAGCACCGATATGCTGGGTAATACCGCCAGCTTCTCCGCCTGTTACGTTCGTTTTGCGAATTGCATCCAGCAAAGTTGTTTTACCATGGTCAACGTGACCCATGATCGTTACAACAGGAGGGCGAGGCAATAGATCAGCTTCCTCATCCGTTTCTTCAACCGTTTCGAACGTATCTTCTTCAACCGGAATTTTCACTTCTACTTCTACGCCATATTCACCGGCAAGCAGAAGGATTGCATCCATATCGATCTCTTGGTTAATGGTAGCCATTACGCCAAGAACGATCAGCTTCTTAATAACTTCGGAAGCATCTTTATGAAGCAATTTTGCCAATTCGCCAACGGTCAACGTACCACGTACGATGATTTTCTTAGGCGTATTGTCGATTTTCTCACGGAATACTTGCGGCTGATTACGCTGGTTGCGTCCTCTGCCACCGCGATTATTGTTATTGTTGCGGCCAAAACCGCCTGGTCTTCCATCTTCAAACCGTTTTTGCCCTTGGTTTGCGCCTGGTTTTCTTGCACCTGGCTTATTATTCGCATTGCCGTTTGTGCTTCTCGAAGCATCGCCTGACGGACGGGACGGACCTGTTCCAGATGGGCGATTAGCTCCTTGTGAAGCTGGTGGACGCGATGGTCCGCCACTGCTTGGACGGTTGCCTTGGCCTGATCCTTGGCTAGGACGGCTGTTTTGCGATTGGCCACCTTGACTTGGACGGCTATTTTGCGTTTGGCCGCCTTGGCTAGGACGGCTGCTGCTTTGCGATTGGCCAGAACCTTGCGCTGGACGGCTGCCGCTAGGTGCTGCGGACCTGTTGTTGCTGCTTGGGGACGATTGGGACGGACGTTGCTGTTGGTTGTTTTGCGTTGTCGTTTTAATAGAATTCATAGGCTCCTGTCTATCTTGCGTAATTTTTTTATTGTTTAATCCGGAAGCTTCGAGCTCCGGTTTAATGGCTTCTTGCTGTGATACTGGTTGTTGCTTCGGCTGAACAGGCTTAGATGGCGCTTGCGAAGTGGAAGATACGGTTGCTCCGCTTGACTCTTTCGCCCGCTTTGCTGCTGCGTTAGCTTTAATATCGCGGAAAAAGCCTTCCACTTTATTAACCATTTCGTTTTCCATCACACTCATATGGTTGTTAACGGGCATATCCAGCCGTTTAAGAATCGTTATAATTTCTTTACTGCTCATGCTGAGGGATTTCGCATATTCGTATACACGCAGCTTATCTTTATTGTCCTTGCTGTCCTGTGGTTTGTTCAATATGATCCACCTCCGAATTTTGATTCAGATGACCCGCAATCATTTTTCCGAACTTTGCGTCAGTTACCGCCAGTACGACTCGGTCCAGCTTTCCTATAGCTTTTCCAAGTTGATCGCGGTCGAACGCTTCGGCGAGCTCTACCCCATAGGTGCTGCATTTATCTTGAAACTTTTTTTTCGTATTTGGAGATGCGTCACCCGCAATAATGACGAGATGCACCTCTCCCTTACGTACCGCCTTGAGCACGATTTCATCGCCAGTAACCAATTTTCCAGCCCGCATGGCCATGCCGAGCGAGGACAAGCCTTTATTCATCTTCATCGCTTACCCGCTCCTTTTCTGCCAGAAACTCTTCCTCTACCGCAATGAAATCCTGTTCAAGCTGGTCGTAAATAGCTACGCCAACAGGTTGCTTCAAAGCTCGATCCAGTGCTTTTGTCTTTTTGGCCAGCTTAAAGCAGCTGACTTTCCCGCACAAATAGGCGCCCCGACCGGCTTTTTTGCCAGTAAGATCAATTAGAATTTCCTCATCAGGCGTTCTAACGACCCGAATAAGCTCTTTCTTCGGTTTCATTTCCTGGCAGGCTACGCATTTGCGCAGCGGCACTTTTCTCGGTCTCATCGCACATCCCCCCTTTACCCGTTGATGAACGCAGCCGATATATTAGTTAAGCCAGATCAATGGAAACCGAATCTTGCGGCATAACTGCCGTCATCGTTTTCGGACGACCGTACTCCTGCTCAGCTTGCGATTCACTCTTAATGTCGATTTTCCAGCCAGTCAGCTTCGCCGCTAGACGAGCGTTTTGCCCTTTAATCCCGATTGCAAGCGAAAGCTGATAATCCGGTACAATAACACGGGCCATTTTTTCCTGCTCAAAAACGATAACTTCAAGCACTTTAGATGGGCTCAGCGCATTCGCAACGTATTCTTCGACATTTTCAGACCAGCACACGATATCAATCTTCTCGCCTTTCAGCTCGCCAACAATAGTCTGCACACGCATTCCTTTCGGACCTACGCATGAGCCTACAGCGTCAACTTCGTCATTGCGCGAAAAAACGGCAATTTTCGAACGGAAGCCTGCCTCGCGCGCAACCGAGCGAATTTCAACGACTCCATCGTAAATTTCCGGAACTTCTAGCTCAAATAAACGCTTAAGCAGACCTGGATGCGTACGGGACAAAATAATTTGCGGACCCTTAGTCGTATTTTCCACTTTCGTAATATACGATTTCACACGGTCTCCGTGCTTGAACTTATCAGTTGGCATAAGCTCTGTCAGCGGCATTACTGCTTCTACTTTACCCAAATCGATAAAAAGGTTGCGAACGTCCTGGCGCTGCACGATACCATTCACAATATCCTCTTCTTTGTCGATAAAAGCATTGTAGATCAAGCCGCGTTCAGCCTCGCGAATGCGCTGCGTTACGACCTGCTTCGCGGTTTGCGCTGCAATACGGCCAAAATCACGAGGCGTCACTTCAATGTCCGCCACATCGTCAAGCTGGTAATGCGGATTCACTTCACGAGCCGCTTCTACTGTAATTTCCAAACGGGGATCAAGCACTTCGTCCGTCACCGTCTTGCGGGCATATACTTTAATAACACCCGTATAGCGGTTAATATCGACACGCACATTTTGCGCAGCGTTAAAGTTCCGCTTATAGCTTGAAATCAGCGCTGCTTCGATCGCATCAATCAGCACTTCTTTGGCTATCCCTTTATCCCTCTCTATTTCCGATAATGCTTCAATAAAATCCATGCTCATTGGAACTCTGGTCCCCCCTTCAATTATAACAAACGTTGTTCAAGATGAAACGGCTGTCGCCGTCCCTTGGCGGTGCGGCGCGTTTCATTCCGAGAAATATAGAGAAAGGATAACGAAATGATATACTTTCCTATATTTTAAAAAACGATGGCGAGGCGTGCTCCCGCCACTTTAGCATAAGGAATGGCATGCTCTTTCTTGCCGACTTTGACTACAAGCTCTTCTCCATCGAACGAAATGAGGTCACCTTCAAATTCCTTGGATGCGTTAATCGGCTCATAGGTCGTGATGTATACGTGCTTGCCGACGGCTTTGCGCACATCTTCGGCTTTCTTAAGCGGCCTTTCGGCGCCAGGCGACGACACTTCAAGAAAATAAGCATCCGTTACCGGATCGTTCTTGTCCAGTTGTTCACTTAAAAATTCGCTAATACGGCCGCATTCGTCAATATCAATGCCGCCTTCCTTGTCTACTGAAACCCGGAGGAAGAAGTTGCTTCCTTCCTTGACGTACTCAATATCAACAAGTTCAAATCCATTTTCGCTTAGAAATGGTGTTACCATTTCTTCCACGACGGTTTTGATTTTGGAAATGCTCAAATTGCTGCTACCTCCCGTTCGGTCCAAACGATTGATTTGGCCTTTCAGACCCTTAAAGACCCGAAAACAAAACGTAAAGAGTGGGTTTCCCCACTCTTCTGCATCAAACGCTTATCAACATCATTGCCACGAAAATTATAACATAACCGCATAAGTAGTGACAAGAAAACTTTTCAAGTTGAAATGCTGTACAAATGCCGATATACCACGTTCTAAAACAACGAGAGCTGGTTCGATTCCGGCAATCCTCGGAAACAGCCCATCCCGTTCAGCACCTCGACAATCGTTTTACTCGCCTTCGATCTTTGCTGGAAATCCTCAATCGACAGGTACTCGCCATCATTACGGGAAGCGGCAATATTGCGTGCGGCATTTTCACCAATACCCGGAATCGCTGCAAACGGAGGCACGAGCGAATCGCCATCGACTTGGAATTTTGTCGCATCCGAACGGTAAAGATCAATCGGTTTAAAAGAGAAGCCGCGTGCTGTCATCTCAAGCGCCATCTCGAGCAGCGAGATGCTCGCTTTCTCCTTAGGCAGCGCCGCAAAGCCTTTTTCTTCAATTTCTATCAGCTTGCGTTTGATTGCATCGTAGCCTTGGCACAATATTTCAAGGTCAAAATCTTCCGCGCGAACGGTAAAGTAAGTCGCATAATAAGCAATTGGATAATACAGCTTGAAGTAGGCTGTCCGCACCGCCGAAATAACATAGGCCGCGGCATGCGCCTTCGGAAACATATACTCAATGCGCAAGCAGGAGTCAATGTACCACTGCGGTACTTTGCAGCGCTTCATCTCTTCGATCCATTCGTCAGAAAGTCCCTTGCCCTTACGCACGCTCTCGGTAATTTTGAAGGCCAGACCTGCATCCATGCCCGCCTTGTAAATTAAATAAAGCATAATATCATCCCGGCAGCCGATAACGGTTTTGATATTGCAGGTTCCCTTCTTAATGAGCTCCTGCGCATTGCCGAGCCAAACGCCGGTTCCGTGGGACAACCCGGAAATTTGCAGCAAATCGGCAAAGGAAGACGGCTGCGTCTCCTGAAGCATTTGCCGAACGAACTTCGTACCCATCTCGGGAACGCCATATGTGGCTACTGGCGTACGAATTTTCTCTGGAGAAACATCAAGCGCTTTGGTCGAATTGAACATGCTCATCACTTTAGGATCGTTCATCGGGATCGTTGTTGGGTCAACATCAGTCAAATCCTGAAGCATCCGCATCATCGTCGGATCATCGTGTCCGAGTATATCGAGCTTGAGCAAATTCGTCTCAAAGGCATGATAGTCAAAATGGGTCGTCTTCCATTCTGCATTTACGTCATCAGCCGGATATTGAACTGGTGTTACATCCTCTACTTCGATGTAATCCGGCACAACGACGATACCGCCCGGATGCTGACCAGTACTACGCTTAACGCCCGTTACACCGGCAGCCAGTCTGGACAGCTCGGCACCGCGCCATTTTTTGCCATTTGCTTCTTCATATTTCTTGGCAAAGCCGAAGCCCGTTTTCTCCGCTACCGTACCTATTGTCCCGGCCCGAAATACAGCTTTTTCCCCAAACAGCACCTTTGTGTAGTTATGCGCTATCGGCTGGTATTCACCAGAGAAGTTAAGATCGATATCGGGAACTTTATCACCTTTGAAGCCAAGGAATGTTTCGAACGGGATATCCTGCCCTTCGCCCTTTAGCGGCTCTCCGCATTTTGGACAAGATTTGTCGGGAAGGTCAAAGCCGCTCGGAATGCTGCCATCGAGAAACCATTCGCTATGCTTGCATGCTGGATTTTTGCACATATAATGCGCTGGCAGCGGATTAACCTCGGATATGCCGAGAAACGTAGCTACAACAGAGGAACCAACAGAGCCCCTGGAGCCGACCAAATAGCCGTCCTCATTCGATTTTTTCACAAGACGCTCAGAAATTAAATAGTTCGCGGAAAATCCGAATTTAATAATCGGCACGAGTTCTTTCTCCAACCGGTCAATGACGACTTGCGGCAGATCCTCGCCATAAAATCCTTTAGCTGTATTGTAGCAGGTGGTGCGGATCTCCTCTTCTGCTCCCTCCATAATCGGCGTGAACAACTCCGGAGGAAACAGGTCAAACGGCTCAAAGCGTTCGGCAAGCTGCACCGTATTGGTCACAACGACCTCATACGCCCGTGCTTCTCCAAGGAACGCAAATTCCTTAAGCATTTCATCGGTCGTACGGAAGTGGGCATCCGGCTTGCGCATGTCTTTCAGCGGACTAAAACCCGTAATGCCATGGATCGCAATGTCGCGGAACAGCTTATCCCGAGGATTCAAATAATGGACATTGCCTGTCGCAATAACTGGCTTGCCCAGCTCATCAGCAATTTGGCACACACGGCGGTGTGCTTGCTCGATTTCAGCACGGCTGCCAACGAGACCTTTGTCCACTAAATGCATGTAAAAATCAATCGGCTGAATTTCCAGTACATCATAGAACCGCGCGACTTCTACAGCTTCCTCATACGATTTATTCAGCACCGTTTCGTAAAACTCGCCTTTTTCACATCCGGATATGACGAGCAGCCCTTCGCGCAGCTCCACTAGCTTCGTCCGCGGGATGCTTGCTACCCGTTTAAAATGCTGCGTATGGGAGAGCGATACGAGCTTGTATAAATTTTTCTTGCCGACTGCGTTCAGTGCATAAATACAGCAGTGAAACGGGCGGCTGTTCGATAAATCGATACCGACATAATCATTTAATTGATGCAGGCCTGTAACATTGCGTTCAGCCGCATCGCTAATCAAGCCGAACAATACCCCGCCCAAGGCGATGGAGTCATCAATCGCACGGTGATGGTTTTCCAGGCTGATTTTGTATTTAGCTGACAGCGTATTGAGACGATGATTTTTCAAGCTTGGATGCAAAAACCTTGCCAGCTCCAGTGTATCAAGGACCGGGTTTTTAATTTCCGGCAGGCCAAGCGATTTACAGTTTGCTTGCAAAAACCCGATATCAAAGCGGGCATTGTGGGCAACAAGTACGGTATCGCCAATAAATTCAATGAATTCGCGCAGCTTTGGCTCAAGCTCCGGCGCATCCTGTACCATTTCATCATTAATATTCGTCAATTGCTGAATATGATAAGGAATTTTCTCATGTGGATTAATGAAGGTGGCGAATGTCGCCACTTCTTTGCCATCTTTCATTTTCACGCCGGCAAGCTCGATAATTTTGTTATTAATGACCGAAAGTCCCGTCGTCTCGATATCGAAAACGATGTATTCGGAGCCAGCGAGCGGCTGCTCCCGCGGATTAAGCACTATCGGAACCGCATCATTTACCACGTTAGCCTCTAGGCCAAATAATAGCTGAATGCCGTTCTTTTTCGCTGCTTTCGCTGCTTCCGGGTAACATTGCACGTTGCTGTGGTCAGTGACCGCCATTGCTTTATGTCCCCATTTGGCTGCCATCTTTACATAAGCATCAATGGGAGCCACCGCATCCATCGCGCTCATTGTCGTATGCAGATGAAACTCTACCCGTTTCTCCTCCGCATTGTCTTTGCGGTCTGCTGGTGCATGAACCTCATGCAAATCATTCGGCATCATGACAAGCTCCGGCTCCTGCATAAACCGGTCATATTCGACTCTGCCACGCGCCTTCACCCATTTGCCGTTGGACAATAGATCCAGCACTTTGACATCATCTTTTGTTTTGGCGAACATTTTTAGGGACAAGGAATCGGAGAAATCGGTCAAGTTGAAGGTAAAGAGCGTGCTTCCGTTGCGCAGCTCCTTCTTATCCAGACCGAATACGGCGCCTTGCACCGTTATTTTCTTCTCTTCCTCGCGAATGTTCATCAATGGAACCGGCTCTTCGCGAATGTCATATCCGACCGCCAGTCTTGCCGGCGGCTCGCCATCATCGCCCAATTCCTCAGCTGCGGCGCTAGCCATAATTTGCTGAATGACCTCGCGCTCCTCCGCTACCCGCCGCTGCTCGAACTCTTCGTATACCTCTGCTTTAGCTTCGCCAACGGCAAGCTTTACTTTATAGCTTCGGCTAAACTGCCGCTCATAAAAGCGGGTAATTTCTTCATCTATCCGCTTTTTACGCGCCAGCTCCAGCCCCATTTCATCCAGCATCAGCAGCGTAATAACATCGCCTTCCGTCGTAATCGTTGCTTTGAGAAGCCAACCGTTAACCGAAGCGATTTCCTGCTGCGCCCACTCTTTGAAAAGCGGCCAATATTCGCTCGCAAGCTCTTCTGAAGAAAGCTGCTCATCGTATATAAATTGGAAGGAGGTATCAGCAATATGGGCAAACTTTTGCTTGACCGCCTGGCTTAATCCACTATAGGCCTTATAAGGAACCAAAGACGTTTTGCGTATGCAAAACGTCCACTTGCGGTTGTTCTTGGCGACTACAACCTGATCTATATAACCATCCTGAAAAAAGGATTGTATCATTTCCTGCGGTAATTCCGACTGCTGCAGCAGCAGCTCAAAGCGCTGCCTTTTGTTGTCGGTTTGGCTCATGATTTTATCCACTCCTAACGCTCGCTGGCTTATTTTCGCTGTTGCAATGGGGATGGTCGGCTCGGTTAAGGGGGATCGGCGCTGCGTGAAAGGTTTGGCTTACGATCGCCATTGCTTTCGGATTTCTTCAACATCAAGCCGCATCAGCGGTTGAAATCCGAAAGCAAAAGCTTATGCTTACGAAGCTGCTTTCCTACGGAAAGCTTTAAGCGAACGCTTCGCTTCTCCAGCTCAAACCTTTCACTCCGCTTGCCCCCTTAACCTCGCTCTCCCCACCGCAAAAACCGTTGTATAAGCGCTCGCTAAACCAGCACTTCTCATAGAAGCAGGGAAATGGCTGATTCCATTTCCCTGCCTTGAAATTGCTTTGTAATCAGCATAACACATCAAAACTCAATGCAGAACAAAAAAATACAAATTAAAATTAAAGAAAAAGCGAAAGATTCTGTTGCGTACAATGCACTTCAAGCATTCGAACGAAGACGCTCTGTTGCTACAGGTGAGCCCGTTCTAGTAAGCGCGAGCAAAAACAACTGTATGCTCGGCGGCGTCGCCGCAAACGAGGCATGTGCTCTTTTTCTCGGTAGGCTCGAATGGAATGTTGCGGCTTGTTGCTCCCGTCTCTTCCTTGACCTGCTTCTCGCATGCTTCCGAGCCACACCAGCCCGCAAGCACAAAGCCGCGCTGCTCCTCTTGCGATGCCTTCATTTCATCCAGCGTATCTACCGAATAGAAATGATCCTCGCGGAACTGCTTCGCTTTCTCAAACATTTCATTATGGATTTGCACAAGCATCGCTTCTACTTCAGCGACGAGATTAGCCTGCTCGACTACCTTCTTCTCGCCGCTAATGCGTGATACGAGTACTACTTGTCCATTTTCCATATCACGTGGCCCCAGTTCCAGACGAAGCGGAATGCCGCGCATTTCATATTCATTGAACTTCCAGCCAGGGCTTACGTCCGAACGGTCATCCACCTTGACGCGAACACCCGCTTTTTTAAGCTCGGCATATAGCTCATCTACCCGGCCGACAACTTGGTCGCGCGTTTTCGCTGGACCGATAGGAATCATAATCACTTGTGTTGGAGCGACTTTAGGCGGCAACGCAAGGCCACGATCGTCACCATGCACCATAATCATAGCGCCAATGAGACGGGTACTCACACCCCATGAGGTCGTATGGGCAAATTGCAGCTGATTTTCACGGTCCAAATATTTAATATCAAATGCTACGGCAAATTTCGTTCCCAAGTAATGAGAAGTTCCCGCCTGTACGGCACGGCCATCCTTCATCATCGCTTCAATCGAATACGTATCTACTGCGCCCGCAAAACGCTCCGAAGGCGTCTTTTGTCCAACAACGACCGGAATCGCCAGAAATTCCTCGACAAAGTCACGGTAAATGCCGAGCATTTGCATCGTTTCTTGACGAGCTTCCTCTTCATTCTCATGCGCTGTATGGCCTTCCTGCCATAGAAACTCACTTGTGCGCAGGAAAGGCAGCGTGCGTTTCTCCCAGCGGACTACATTCGCCCATTGGTTAATGAGCAGCGGTAGGTCGCGGTACGATTGAATCCATTTGGCATACATATGCCCGAACATCGTCTCCGAAGTTGGACGAATAGCAAGGCGCTCCTCAAGCTTCTCGCCTGCTGCTTCTGTTACCCAAGGAAGCTCAGGATTAAAGCCCTCGACATGCTCCTTTTCCTTCTGGAAAAAGCTTTCTGGAATAAAGAGCGGGAAATACGCATTGCGATGTCCGGTTTCTTTAAAGCGGCGGTCCAGATCACGTTGAATATTTTCCCATAGCTCATAACCTTCCGGGCGAAAAATAATACATCCGCGCACCGGCGAATAATCCATAAGCTCGGCTTTTTTAATGACATCAATATACCATTTCGAGAAATCCTCGCTTTGCGGCGTAATTTCCGAAACAAATTTTTTATCTTTAGACATAAAAGGTTAAGACTCCCCTCGCACCAATCGCAAAATATCGTTATAGGTTACTACCAGCATCAGCAGCATAATGAGCGCAAAGCCGACGAAATGAACCATGCTTTCCCGGTTCGGGTCAATCGGTCTGCCGCGCAGCGCTTCCAGCCCGAGAAAAATAAGTCTGCTTCCATCCAGTGCTGGAATGGGCAGCAAGTTGAAAATCCCCAAATACAAGCTCAGCATAGCGGTCCATCGCGTCAATTCGGCGATGCCCTGCTTGGCAATTTGACTGGTTACCTCTGCTGTACGCACAGGCCCACCCAAATCATCCAGCTTAAAATCACCGGTGACGAGCTTCTTAAAGCCTTCAAAAATGATAACGGTCATCTGCTTCATCAGCTTGCCTGCACCCGTTACCGTTTCTGTAATCGTTGCAGAGCGCGTCTTGTAAGCAGCCGTGATCCCGACTTTACCGACTCCTTGGTCATCCGGAGCTGGCGTCAGCTCGATCTTCTGCGCTACGCCGCCGCGCACAATGTCCATTTGAATCGGCACGCCAGGCGAACCGCCAATAATCTCAATCATTTTATCATAATCCGTACCAATTGGCGTACCATTAATCGCTTGAATCATGTCGCCGCTTTGCAATTGGGCCTTTTCTGCCGGCATCCCCTTGCTAATCGAATCCACGAGCAAATTTTCCGGTGTACCCGCGAGTTGAATATAAGCGCCACACAATACAAACGCCAGCACAAAATTCATAAACGGACCGGCAAAAATAGCCCGTGCCCGCGCAGCTACCGATTTGCTGCCAAACTGCCTGTCCAGCGGGGCAATTTGCGTTTCTTTGCCTTTGCTAATCATCAATGCTTGTGGATGCAGCGCAAAACGTTCCTTCTCGCCTTCAATGTCGAGCGTAACGAACAAATCCCTTTCCAGGTCGATCTGAGTCACTTCGCCACGAATGACGCCGCTGCGCTCATCTAGACGGTCCAGGTACAATCTCGTTACCTTATCCTCTTTAAGCTTGATGGCAATTGTCTGCCCAGAGGCAACGTCCACAATTTCCGGGTCCTCGCCTGCCATACGGACGAAGCCACCTGCCGGAACGAGGCGAATGGTAAATCGCGTCTCGCCGCGCTTAATGGAAATGAGCTTAGGTCCAAAACCAATGGCAAATTCCCTAACCAATATCCCTGCTCGTTTGGCAAAATAATAGTGGCCCCATTCGTGGATAGTCACGATTACAAAAAACACGAGCACGGTTAATAAAACAATCTGAATCGTCTCCATATAGAGCCTCCTGTTCGTAACGGCCTGTACATAGATTATCATTATTCTCCTACCCGTTACAAGAGAACCGCGAGGCAGCGCACGAGTTACACAGTAGCAGCCATTCGACGTGCCCAGCTGTCGACTTCAGCGATAGCTTCAAGAGTATCAACCACCGTTACAAGATGGCGAGTGAGCACTTCCTCAATCGTGCGCTCAATATCCAGAAATTCAATTTCGCCAGCAAGAAACCGGGCCACCGCTACTTCATTCGCCGCATTATATACCGTTGGCGCCGATTGTCCCGCTTTGCCGCATTCGAAAGCGAGACGCAGGCACGGATACCGTTCAAAGTCCATCTCTCGAAAATGAAGCTTGCCAATCGCAGCCAAATCAAGCCGGCCGGTAGGCGTTGGATAGCGATGCGGATACGTTAGCGCATATTGAATCGGTACGCGCATATCAGGCAGTCCCAGCTGTGCAATTACGCTATGGTCAGTAAACTCCACATAAGAATGAATGATACTCTCTGGATGAACAAGAACATGGATTTGATCGTATGTAACATCAAACAGCCAGTGGGCTTCAATAACTTCCAGCCCTTTATTAGCCATTGTGGCAGAATCGATTGTGATTTTAGCACCCATGGACCAATTAGGATGATTCAGCGCTTCCGCCACTGTAACACCTTTCAATTGCTCGCGCGTGCGATCGCGGAATGAGCCGCCTGAGGCAGTCAGCGTAAGCTGGCTAAGCGATCTGCGATCTTCTCCATTCAGGCACTGAAAAATAGCCGAATGCTCGCTGTCAATCGGTATAATCGAAACACCCTTCTGCCTTGCACGTTCCATTACGATATGACCCGCCGTTACGAGCGTCTCTTTATTTGCAAGGCCAATCATTTTGCCCGCTTCAATGGCAGCAAGCGTTGCAGGGAGCCCTCTGCTGCCCATAATCGCTGTAACGACAATATCGGCTTCGGTCTCCCCAGCAAGCTCAATTAAGCCCTGCTCGCCAAAAATGACCCGTGTTCCCGCAGGCAGCGAAGAGGCAACCGCTTCAGCCGCTTCCTTCGTTGACAAGCAAACGATGGATGGCTTGAAGCGGATCGCCTGCTGAATCAGCAGGTCCGTATTGCTGCCCGCCGATAAGCCGACAACCTGAAAACGCTCCGGGTCGTTTGCAATAACATCCAGCGTTTGCGTGCCAATGGAGCCTGTTGAGCCAAGAATCGTTATTTTTTTCATCTCAATCTCCTCTGACACTCGGATTAGACATGTGCTTTTGCATCTCTTACAAATTACATGGGGAGCAGACCGGAGAGCACGATCAACGGAAATACGATAATCCAGCTGTCGCAACGGTCCAGAACGCCGCCATGTCCAGGCAATATGCGGCCTGTATCTTTGATATCACGTACTCGTTTGTAAGCGGATTGAATTAAATCGCCAAACTGTCCGGCTACAGCGGCCAGCAGCCCAATAAGAAGCGCTTTGCCAAATACGATGACGTCGGGGAAGAAAAAAGCTCCGATAGCTGCCACAACAAGCGACAGCACAACGCCTCCGAGCGCCCCCTCAATCGTTTTATTCGGACTAATGGATGGCCAGAGCTTGTTTTTGCCAAAAGCCTTCCCGGCAAAATAGGCGCCAATGTCTGAGGACCATATGCAGCCAAGAAGCAAAAATGTCCAAAACAAGCCATGATCATCCATCTGTCTTACCGCATTCATCGCTCCAAAGCCCATCCCAACGTACAGCGCACCAAGCAGCATAAATGCCGCATGATCGATCGTTGTTTTGTTTTTGGTCAAGACCGTTAGAGCAAGCAGCAAAAAGGCCAGCACCCACGTTACAAACATGAAGGATGGCGTTTCTACCCCAATTAAGTTCCATGGTAGCACAAAAAACAGCACACCCGCGTATCCGAGCAATGAAGCCGGATGAGCCCAAGCTTGGCCGTTCATCTTGACATATTCAGTAAAGCCTACCATCGCGAGCAATACGAGCAGACCAGCATATAGCCAGCTTCCCGCTACTGCAAGCGCAATAAAAAATGCGCCTGCTACTACTCCCGTCACTATTCGCTGTTTCAATGTATAGGTCACACTCCGTTATCGAAGCTTATAGTCCGCCATATCGCCGTGCGCGCCGCCCATACTCCTCAATCGCTTCTTCGAAATGGGCCTCTGAAAATTCAGGCCAATAGACGTCCGTAAACCACATTTCGCTATAGGCAAGCTGCCAAAGCATAAAATTGCTTAAACGCAATTCTCCGCTCGTGCGAATCAGCAGATCAGGATCCGGAAGGTCGCGGGTCAATAAATGCGAACTCATCACATGATCATCTATTTGGTCACAGGTGAGCCGTCCTTCTTGCACATCCGCTGCGATCTCCTTGATCGCTTCAAGCATTTCCTTGCGGCTGCCATAGTTTAGCGCAAAAGTAAGTACGAGTCCCGTATTATTTGCCGTCTTGCTCATTGCTTCGTCCAACGCTTTAATCGTAAAGGACGGGAGATCCTCCCTGTGCCCCATGACGCGAACCTGAACATTTTTTTGCATCAAATCGTCTATTTCAATTTCTAGAAATTGCTGAGGGAGCTTCATTAAAAAATCAACTTCGTCTTTAGGCCTTTTCCAGTTTTCCGTCGAAAAAGCATAAAGCGTTAAATATTTAACGCCGAGCCGGTCTGCTGCCATCGTAATGCGTCTGACCGCTTTCATCCCGGAATGATGACCCGCTATTCGCGGTAATCCACGGTCTTTGGCCCAACGCCCGTTTCCATCCATAATAACAGCAACATGTTCAGGCACGTTGTCTAATCGTGGCGGCGCTGCCGGACGTGGGGACGATTTGCTAAATTTAGCCCAAAGTCGACTGATCATCTTCGTTCCTCCAACCCGGATTTAACAAGCGTAAACGGCTGCCACCGTACCCAATAGAAGGCAGCTTGCGTTTCGCGATGATATATAAGGCATTTCAAAAAAAATAAAAGCCTTATATTTAAACCAAACCCCACCTAACGGAGGGGCTTTAGTGAAATTATACTTCCATAATTTCTTTTTCTTTAGCTACTAATACTTTATCCACTTCTACGATAAAACGGTCTGTCAGCTTTTGAATGTCATCTTGATGACGACGGGACTCATCTTCTGAAATGTCCGTTTTCTCCAGCTTCTTCACATCATCATTCGCATCGCGACGGATGTTGCGGACAGCTACCTTCGCTTCTTCACCGAATCTTTTCGTCATTTTGACAAGATCAGTACGACGCTCCTCGGTCAGCGGCGGAATCGAAATGCGAATCGTTGAGCCGTCATTAGCTGGCGTCAAACCAAGATCCGATTTCATAATCGCTTTTTCAATAGCTGCAAGGGAGGTTTTATCCCACGGCTGAATCATCAGCGTCCGGGAATCCGGCGTGTTAATGTTGGCCAGTTGTGCAACTGGTGTCAATGCGCCGTAATATTCAACTTGCACACGATCAAGCAAAGCTGCTGATGCGCGGCCTGCACGCAGGCTGGCCAAATCGCGGCGCAGTGCACCGATTGCTTTCTCCATACGTTCTTCGGCATTTTTCTTAATAGCTTGAGGCATTATTTCGCACTTCCTCTCACAATGGTGCCAATTTTCTCGCCCAGCACGACCCGCTTAATATTATCCTGCTCTGTAATTGCAAATACAACGAGCGGAATATTGTTGTCCATGCATAGCGAAGATGCTGTCGCATCCATAACACCAAGATTTTTATTTAATACTTCCATGTAAGTAAGCTCTTCGAACTTAACTGCAGTTGGATCTTTGAATGGATCAGCAGAGTATACGCCATCCACTTTGTTTTTAGCCATCAAAATGACTTCTGCTTCAATCTCAGCAGCACGCAAAGCAGCTGTCGTATCTGTTGAGAAGAACGGATTGCCTGTGCCAGCAGCGAAAATAACGACGCGGCCTTTCTCCAGGTGGCGAATAGCACGACGTCTAATGTACGGCTCAGCGATTTGCTGCATAGCAATCGAGGATTGTACGCGGGTTGGCACTTCAATTTGTTCCAATGCATCCTGTAGAGCAAGAGAATTCATAACTGTAGCCAGCATACCCATGTAATCCGCCGTTGCGCGATCAATCCCTTTAGCAGTTCCTGCAATTCCGCGCCAAATATTACCGCCGCCTACAACAATGGCAACTTCAACACCGAATGCTACAACTTCCTTTACTTGCTCAGCAATAGAAGCAATTGTCGAAGCCTCAATACCGTAGCCGTTATTTCCTGCCAACGATTCGCCGCTAACTTTTAATACTATACGTTTAAACACGGGTTTTTCCAACGTTGCTTACCTCCATGAATGAATCTAAAGCTCTTAGATTGCATCCGGTTATCAAAATATAAAGTTTCTCCGCTTACGAAAGCAGGCGAGGCGGACGCCCCGCCCCGCCTTTGCGATCGGTTTACAGTTTAGCTTGCGACATAACTTCTTCTACGAAGTTATCAACTTTTTTCTCAAGACCTTCGCCCAGCTCATAACGAACGAAACGACGGATTGAAATGTTTTCACCAATTTTGTTGATTTTATCGTTAAGAAGCTCGGAAATCGTTTGGTCTGGGTTTTTGATGAACGTTTGCTCAAGCAAGCAATATTCTTCATAGTATTTGGAAATACGGCCTTCAACCATTTTATCAACGATTTTTTCAGGCTTGCCTTCGTTAAGTGCTTGTGCACGCAAAATTTCGCGTTCTTTTTCAAGCTCATCGCCAGGAACTTCTTCGCGGCGAACGAATTTAGGGTTTGCAGCAGCGATTTGCATCGCGATATCTCTTGCAAACTCACGGAATTGGTCTGTTTTAGCAACGAAGTCTGTTTCACAGTTAACTTCAACTAGAACGCCAATACGGCCGCCAGCGTGAATGTAGGATTCTACAACGCCTTCTGTTGCGATACGACCAGCTTTGTTAGCTGCAGCAGCAAGGCCTTTCTCACGAAGGAATTCAATCGCTTTCGTGATATCGTTGTCTGTATGATCCAAAGCTTTTTTACAATCGAGCATTCCTGCTCCTGTTCTTTCGCGAAGTTCTTTTACTGCGCTCGCACTAACTGCCATTTTGAGCCCTCCTGAAGGTTTCGATTTATTTAATTAGGTATTCGTGAAAAAAGGGCGGTGAGAGGCTTTCACCTTCTGACCGCCCTTCGCCTAATAGCTTACGTTTATTGAATTAAGCAGTTGTTTGCTCACCTTGGTTAGCTTCAACAATTGCATCAGCCATCTTGGACGTAAGCAATTTAACCGCACGAATTGCATCATCATTACCAGGAATGACATAGTCAATTTCGTCTGGATCGCAGTTTGTATCAACGATACCTACGATAGGAATTCCAAGTTTGCGTGCTTCAGCAACAGCGATACGCTCTTTACGAGGATCGATGATGAACAAAGCGCTAGGCAACGATTTCATGCCTTTGATGCCGCCAAGGAATTTTTCCAAACGGTCTTTTTCTTTGCGAAGAATAATAACTTCTTTCTTAGGAAGAACTTCGAAAGTGCCGTCCTCTTCCCATTTCTCCAAAGTTTTCAAACGGTCGATACGTTTTTGAATCGTTTGGAAGTTAGTCAGCGTACCGCCGAGCCAACGTTGGTTGATGTAGAAGTTGCCGCAACGCTCAGCTTCTTCCTTAACGGAATCTTGAGCTTGCTTCTTCGTGCCCACGAACAGCATAGTGCCGCCCTCTGCAGCGATCGAGCGAACGAAGTTATAAGCCTCGTCAACTTTTTTAACTGTTTTTTGCAAATCGATAATGTAAATTCCGTTTCTTTCAGTGAAGATATAACGATCCATCTTCGGGTTCCAACGACGAGTCTGATGACCGAAGTGTACCCCAGCTTCAAGTAGCTGTTTCATGGAAATAACCGCCATTTCTCCAACACCTCCTGATAATGGTTTTTTTGTAGTGCCCTCCGCCGACGTCATCTTTCGTTAAAACTTCCACCTAAGCAGAAGCACCGTTAACGAAATTAATCAGCGTGTGTTTTTAACACCGTCAATTAATATACCATAACTGCATGCCGTACGCAACAATCTCCGAGCGAAAATTACCGCATTCCGCCATTTTATTATGAATTAAAAGCTTTTACTTCCTCTGGTGTCATCGGCTGTGTCGTAATGGTTGTAATAACTTCCTCAAGCGAAGGATTCCCGGTAAACAAAAAATAACCGGCGCGAACCAGTTTCTTTTCTTGCTTCATTTTGCGGATAAATGCCGCTTTATCACTAATCAGCTTCTCCTTGGCCAGCAGCTCAGACGCCGCAGTCAAATTCGTTCCTGCCTGAATGCGAACCATTTTGCGAATGGTATTTTCATCCGTGTCCGCAGCAGCTGAAGAATTATCCGTTGGCACTGCTGATGCCTTTGGGGAAGCTGGGGCGGAGGCTTGCGGAGCAGCGCTTTCAGAAGGCATTTGTTTAGGCGAAGCGGTTGGTGAAGGCACTGCCGCTGCTTCGCTTTCTTCCTTTATGCTGCTCGTTGCCCTCTGCGCTTCAACAATCGCATCGACTTCACTTTGCGAATATATCTTTTCCTCTTGCCCAGCATCTGCATTGTCGCGGTTACTGAGCTTTTGCTGGCTGGATTCGCCAATCATCATCATTTGGAGCAATAATGCGCCGATAATAATGCCAAGGCCAAGCCCGGTTAAAAAAACACGGTTTTTAAACACGGGCACTCTCCTCCTGTTTCGCAAGCTGAAGGATAAGCTGAACCTCGCCCTTGTTCATGTTCATTTTTTTTGCAATTGCCTCAATAGACTTGCCTTGCTGATGAAGCGCAAACAAATCGGCATAACGCTCTTGAATCGATTGCTTCACTGGCGGAGCTGGCTCTTCCAGCTCTTCAGGCTCTTCCTGTAGCGCAGCTGGAGCGGGTGTAATGGGAACGTCAACCTTGACCGGCATCACCTGGGCAGCTTGCACCGACACTGCGGAAGCCTTCTGCTGCTCAAAAAGCTGCTCCATAGCGCTATATTTACGCTCCAGTTCGGCTAAACGCTCCTCGCTGCGCTGTGCCTTAGCACGTGCTTCCTCTTGTGATTGCACGATAAGTGCAGTAAGCTCCCGATTGTCCTGCTCCATGTTTTCCATAAACTGTTCCAGTGAAACTTCCATATTATTGACGGCTTGCGCGGCTGCGGGCTGTTTCCTTCTAGGCAAAAGCAACCCAAAAACAACAACTACTGCGCCAAGCAAAACTATGTATTGCCAGTTAGACATGCTTGCTCCCACCTGCCTTTAAAGCGAAATATCTACATGATGTCCCTTATAGGGATGCACAGGGGGATGGCTTTCTTCATGCTTGTCCTGCCCATCCTGTTTTTTGTGTTTGCCCTTGCGTTCATCAGATTGCTTGCTTGTTTCTTGATCCTGACGAACGTTTAGGCCGACGGAATGCTCAACTTCCGTATTTTTGTGGCGAACAAGCTCGGTCTGTGCAGCCTGCTGCTCAGCAAGCTTCGTCTGGTCCGACATCGGCTTATGATTCATATGGCTTTGAAGTCCGCTGGACTCCGGTGTGCGAGGAACCGATATTTGCAAATCAATAGGTTTGAAAGCCATCTTGAATACCTCCCTATTGGGTCAGCTTGCTCAAGTTTTTACGAACGGTAACTCACCTGCGAAATATCTCCATCTAAATACTGAAAGGAAACACGCTGCAGCGGGTCTTTAATATATTTCGTATATCGGCCAATTACAATTTTGATTCCGCCATAAATAATGTTATTGACGTCAACCCCAGCTTGCTCGCTATCTTCAAGCGTGCGCTCAATGTCTAAAATCCGTTCACGGAACTGCTCAACCTCTGTTAGCGACTGCCGTTTGGTCGCGCTTAGCTTAATGCGCATGGCCATTTTGTCATCTGTTAGCTGCCCAAATGCAGCCAATTGATCCAAAATCACAAGCGCTTTATCCGCCTTATCCATGCTCTCGTTGTGCTGCTTGAGTTTTGTGCGCAATTCCAGCAGTTCTGAGCGATGCTCCGGCTTTACACCTACTTCAACTACTGTTGCCGTAGACATGGTATTACCGATTGTACGAGCTTTAACCCGCTCGCCCGCTTGAATAGTCCCGCCAACGATCAGCCCCTTGGCTCCTGAACAAATGACGTTTTTACCAGCGCGAACATTCGAATGCATAATGCTTTGCGATACGAGCACATCATCGCCGGCAATAACGTTGCCGTCCTGGATAAAGGAGCATTTCACATTTTTTCCCGCTTTGACAAAACCTTTGTTGCCGGCCATAATGCCGCCTGATATTTCAATAGAGCCTTCAGCGTCCAAATCGGCGCCCTCAACTCCGCCAATGATGCGAATATCCCCGGCAGATTTGACGCGGAAGCCGCTAAGCACATTCCCTCGGATGACTACGGTACCGACAAAATCAATATTTCCTATTTTATAATCTACGTCGCCATTCACTTCGTAAATAGGAAATACATTGATTTTATCCTTATCCGTCATCGTAATGAGACCGTCCAGTGCCGCATACATTGCAGTTTGCTCATTGTTCAGCACGACATTTTTTCCTATTTTAAAACGCGCTGCCTTGCCTTCTTTCGAAGCAACCTCATCCCCGGTTACCGTCTTGCCCGGCTCACCAGTAGCAGGTTCGACCAGTTCAGCAATCAGCTGGCCGCGCGTCACATTTTTCAACTGCGTCATTTCCTTAAAATCTACGGTGCCGTCTTCATTTTCAACTGGGCGCCGCTCTTTGCTTTTCATATCGTAAATAAATTGAACAAAGCCGTCCTTGCCAACCTCAGCAGGCTTTCCTTCAGCAATTAAAGTTTGCTCTTTATAAAAAGCGAGCGGATTGTTACAAATGTTTTGAAGGACGCCGGGCACAATTCCAACGCTCACTCCGCTACTTTGCACAAACTGCTCTAATTGTTCAACCGAGCATTCAAAATCATCCGTCAAACGTTTGAATGTCAAAAAGGCTGACATTTTATCGGCGGATATTTGAACGCTCATAATGGTATCTAATGATTGACCTTCCATTACACGCCTCCACTCTAGTACTGCATTAGTTGATCTTTATGCTTGGATAAAGCTCCTCTAAGACGTAAAATAGCTTTGGAATGGAGCTGCGAAATTCGTGACGGCGAGAGCGACATGACGTCTGCAATCTCACTTAAAGACAGCTCTTCATAATAAAAAAGGGAAACGACGATACGTTCCTTCTCCGTCAGCTTCTCTATTCCATTAACCAATGAATCTTTCAAATATACTTCATGGACTTTATGGTCAGGATTTTTTGCCCGTTCATCCACGAGCAGCGAAAGTCTTGTTTCCGATTCTTCCTCGCGAAGAGGATCCTCAAGCGAACATACAGTCGTTACCGCAATCTCTTGAAGCATCGTTGTAAACTCCTTTTCCGTTATGTTCAGGTAATTGCTAATTTCAGCATCGGAAACCGAGCGTAAATACTGTTGTTCCAGCTTTTGATAAGCCTCTTCCACTTTTTTCGCTTTCTCTCTCACGGACCTCGGTACCCAGTCGCCTTGACGGAGACCATCAATAATTGCGCCGCGAATGCGCCAGGATGCATAGGTCTCAAACTGCAGCCCCCGGCAATAGTCAAACTTCTCTATTGCATCAATTAAACCCATAACGCCATTGCTGGCAAGGTCATCCTTGGATACGTTTTTAGGCAGGCCAATAGCCATACGATTGGTCACATAATCAACAAGCGGCAAATATTGCTCAATAAGCCGCTTCTTCGCTTCAATATCCCCTTCTTCTTTCCAAGCTTGCCACATCGGAATGTTTAAAGAAGCAATCATATTTTTCACCCTCCTGTCAGGTGACGTACTACTTTAGCCAGTTCTTCCGGTTCTTTGTTTTGTGCAGACACGAGCTGTGGCGGCGCTAATGGCCGAAACGGCTCGTGCTCTTGTTCCATTGGCTGCTTGCTATCTGCCTCATCTTGCGCTGGGCGAATATCCAGACCGTCTTTCAACAGCTGATTTAAATCTTCGCTTTCATCCGGCGTAGTCAAATTAAACTGTGTTCCTATTCCATCTTCTTCTGCAGCGCCGGTATCCAGCAATGCCGGCGGCTTCAAAATAAACGTAAGCACTGCACGCAGTATAAACGCAATGACAACAAAGGCGATGAATGCATATACACTGCGCAGCAGTATGACTGTGACCGCATTTTTACCGAGTGAGAAAAGAATCGTTAATATAACACCCGTTAGTCCTAATCCGACATTCCATCGCCAATTTCCGATCATAATAATTCAAATCTCCTTTATTCCAAGCTGTACGCTGCGAATGAGTAACAGACCGCTTCCGCTGTCGAACTCAATGGTGCGACCATAATTGCCGCCTGTATCCTGTGCAAACACAGGAATTTTGAACTTGTTGACGATCTCAAGGCAAGATTCGACATTTCGCGGACCAATACGCATAGAGTCCGATTGACCTGAAAAGGCGAACATTTGAGCGCCTCCAGCCATTTTCGCTACAAGGCGATTTTGCTGTGCGCCCACATGCTTCATCCGTTCAACAAGCTCAGGAATGGCCGTATCCGCATATTTCGCCAAGTTAATCGTTGCCTCTCTTGCAATTTCAGAGGAAGGCAGCATAACATGGGCCATTCCGGCTACTTTATTAACCGGATCATAAAGCGTAAGTCCTACACAAGAACCAAGCCCTGTTGTTTTGAGGACGGAACCCTCAGTTGCAATATTTAAATCAGCCATTCCAACCTTAATCAAATTTTGCTGTATCATTCGACATTTACTCCCAGAGCGCGGAAAATTTTTGTAAATGATTCAGGGTCGGGTATGAGGAAGAAATGGCCTTCCAGGTCTTGGCAGTCCTCGAGAAATGTCGTCTCAATCAACAGCGCGGAATCGCCCATCTCGCCATATTGCAGCAAGCCATAGCTTAAAATAGCTCCCGCCATGTCCAGTGCAACGGATGGAACCGATGGAGCCATCACCAAATGGGTAAAATCAGCCAACGAAGACAGATACGAGCCGGTCAAAATATTTCCGATTTCGCATAAAGCCGACAGCTCCATTTCGGAATAGCCGTTCTCATCATCATGAGGCAATGACAGCAGCTGAGTCAGCAAACGCTTCGCTGCGTCCTCCTGAATGATAAAAAACATATTGCCCGGCGCTTCGCCTTCCACTCTTAAAAACACCGCGATGACGACCTGCTCCATACCGCCTACGCGATCGGCAATTTCTTCGAAGGGCAGCAGGCTGACCTTCGGAACACCCATATCGACTGGCTTGTTAAGAAGACGAGACAATGCAGTAGCTGCATTGCCCGCGCCTATATTGCCGACTTCCTTTAGTACGTCAAGCTCAAAAGCTTCAAACTTGCTGAACTGTGCCACTTCTATCCCTCCAGTTGCATGAGCTGTTCGATCTCGTTTTTATTCAGCACCTCAACTAGATTTAGCATAATAAGCAGTCTGCTGTCCCCGAGCTTGGCAATACCGTGCAAGTACTTCGCTTTAACGCCGCCTACGATTTCTGGTGGAGAATCGATGTTGTCCGTATCGATATCTATGACATCATTCGCGGAATCGACAATAAATCCTACTTCAAGATCATCTACCGCTACTACTATAATTCGCGAATTATCTGTAGGTTCCTGCTCAGGTAGGCCAAAACGCCCACGAAGATCGACAACCGGCACGACAACACCGCGCAAATTCATAACGCCTTTAATAAAAGCGGCTGTTTTAGGCACGCGGGTAATCGGCGACATCCGCTCTATTGTTCTAACTTTATCTACTTCAATACCGTATTCCTCATCAGCTAGCGCAAAAACAATGACCTTCAATTCTTCTCCCATTGTGAAAACCTCCTATTTGATTAATGCGTTAGGATCAATAATTAATGCGACCTGGCCGTCACCTAAAATCGTCGCTCCAGAAATCGCCTCGATATTGGTCAAATATTTGCCAAGCGTTTTGAGCACGATCTCGTTTTGGCCGATAAACTCATCGACGGTGACTGCCGCCCATTTTTCTCCCTTGCGCACCACTACAATTTCGGTTTCTTCCTCGGCGCTATCATTAAAGTCAGGTGTCTCAAGCACACGACTCAGCGATACAAGAGGAATAACGGTATTGCGGAATTCAATCATTAAATTGCCATGAACGTTCAAAATTTGCGATCTGCGGATAATGCTGGTCTCCACAATGGAGGACAGCGGAATCGCATATTTTTCCGAGCCCAGCTTGATCAGCATCGCCGAAATAATCGACAGCGTCAGCGGAAGCTGTACCGAGAATTTCGTTCCTCTGCCAAACACCGAGTCAATGGTAACATTTCCACCAAGCGACGTAATTTTGGAACGTACAACGTCCAGTCCTACACCGCGTCCGGAAATATCCGATATTTTCTCAGCTGTACTAAAGCCTGCTGCAAAAATCAGCATATTGATTTCGTCGCTCGACAGCTTTTTCGCCTCATCTTCGGTAACGACGCCGTTTTTGATCGCCGTCTTCAGCACGCGCTCTTGGTTAATGCCGCGTCCATCCTCTTCCACTTCAATAAAAACATGGTTGCCGCTGTGGTAAGCGCGCAGGAAAATGGTACCTACTTCTGACTTGCCTGCCGCAATCCGTTCTTCCACCGTCTCGATGCCATGATCGACAGAGTTGCGGAGCAAGTGAACGAGCGGATCGCCAATTTCATCAATAACGGTACGGTCAAGCTCTGTATCCGCTCCAGTAATGACCAAATCGATTTTTTTATCAAGCGACTTCGCCAAATCGCGAATCATGCGAGGGAAACGGTTGAATACCGAATCGACGGGAACCATGCGCAGCTTGAGTACGATATTTTGCAAATCTGTGCTGACACGCGTCATATGCTCAACCGTCTCAGTCAAGTCATTGCGTTTAATTTCGCTTGAAAGCTGCTCTAGTCGAACGCGATCAATGAGCAGCTCACTGAACAGATTCATCAGCGTATCCAAACGGTCGATATCAACGCGAATCGTCCGATTAACCGCCGCTGGCGCTGCTTGAGCAGGCGAATCTTTACGAGGCGCAACCGCTGCGGGAGCCTTGGCTGCCTCTTCTTTTTTCTCGACGACTGCAATTGCTGCTGCAACCTCTTCCTTCGCTTTCTTCACCTCAGCCTCAGCTTGCTGATTCGCTGTTGGCGTGCTTAGCAGATGTAGCGATTCCTCATCCAGCAAAGTTATAACTGCCGTCTCCACTTCGGATACATTCATAATTTGCGTATGCAGTTCTTCCAGCTTCGTCTGTGTAATGGTAAATACAGTAAAGGAACGATCGAATTTTTCCTGTTCCAAATCCTGTACAGAAGGTTCCGATTTCACAATCTCTCCGTGTGCTTCCAGCAGGTTGAATACCATGTAGGCACGAACTGCTTTCAGCAAACAGTCCTCGCGAATCGTTACATGAATATGATAAGCCTGATGTCCGCTATCAATGGATTGCTTAATCACCGAAGTCTGGTACTCGTCCAGCAGCAAAATAGGCTTGTCCGCATTGGAAGAATCGCCTTCCGCTGCAGCCTTTTGATCCGGCACCGATAGTTTATGCTCTCCGCTAAAAATCGACTGCAAGGCGGCCACAATTGATGTCACATCCGCTTTACCAGTACCACCGTTAACGATATCCTGCACCATTGCCTCCAGCGCATCAAGACCCTTGAAAAGCGTATCAAATATAAAGCTGTCCATCTTGAGCTTGCTATTGCGAACAAGATCAAGCACATTTTCCATTTCATGTGTCAAGGCAGCCAGATCCTCATATCCCATCGTAGCCGACATGCCTTTCAAAGTATGAGCGGAGCGGAATATATTTTGAACAATTGATAGATCTTCCGGCTCGCCTTCCAGTCGCAATAAGTTTTCATTCAAGGTTTGAAGATGGTCGTTAGATTCGTCGATGAACATCGACAGATAGGCATTCATATCCATTGTATCGCACCTCCTGCTAGACTTGTGATTGCTTCAATCGTTATTTAAGTACACAGCTTTCAATACGTGCAGCGATTTGTTGCAGCGGGAGCACGGTCTTAACTGCCCCGCTTTCGTAGGCGCTGCGCGGCATGCCGTAAACGATGCAAGTTTCCTCCGCCTCGCCTATAGAAGTTACTGCACCGCTCTCAACAAGCTGTTTAAGACCTTTCGTACCATCGCTGCCCATTCCGGTCAGGATGACCGCGTGACGCTTCAGCTCCTTGAAAGGAACTAATGATTCATACATCACATCTACCGATGGACGATGCCCATTGCGCTGCGGCTGCTCTGTTAAATGAATATAATAACCGGAACTATCTTTGCCAAGCTCTAGATGATAGCCTCCGGGAGCAACATAGACAACGCCGGGATGAACCCGGTCGCCTTGAGCTGCTTCAACGACATGCAGCGCACTGAAGCTGTCGAGGCGCTGAGCGAGCGATTTCGTAAATTTCGGCGGCATATGCTGGACAACTAGGACAGGTGCGCCTAGATCGCCAGGCAAAGCGCTAATGACCGTATGCAAGGCACGCGGCCCTCCCGTTGAAGCTCCAATTGCAACAATGTGCTGAAACGAAGTAGACTTCGGCAGCTCTTTTTTCGGCGGAGCGGGAGTTTCCGTTTTTTTGCTCGCTATAATCGGCGGAGCAGTTGGCTTATATGTAGAGGAAGGCGCCACCGCTTTGACTGCCGCTGGTTGTTCCGGCTTTTTGTTCATGCTAGGCGGCTTTATTGGTGGCGTAATTTCCGGTTTCTTCTTCGCCATAGAAGGTGCAGCAAGCCGTGACGCTGCATTTGTTGTTGCTTCGGTTATTAGAGGCTTTTTAATATCTAGCGCCTTCACTTTTACCGGCGGGTCCATCTTCTCCTCAATGAATGAAGGCTTCCTCGCCAGTACAGCTGTTTTTAGCTTCTCTATTAATTGCTCGCCAACCTGGATAATATCATTCGTTGCAATGCCTGAAGGCTTGCGTATAAAGTCAAAAGCTCCAAACTGCAATGCTTTGATCGTATCCCTCGTGTTATCCTCACTAATGCCAGACAGCATAATGACAGGCGTCGGGTTTTGTTTCATAATCTTTTGCAAAGCCTCAAGTCCATTCATTTCAGGCATTTCCAGATCGAGCGTTACAACATCGGGCTTCCATTTCTCCACCGCTTTTACAGCTTCGGCACCATTGGTTGCAGTCGCTATTATTGAAAACATTGAATCCTTTAAAATTAAGTCACTAAAAATTTTTCTCATAAATGCAGAATCATCTACAATGAGTACACGATAAGGAGCCATCTTTTCCCCTCCCCTGATTAAAAGGACTATCTCGTTAGCTTGAATAATTTATGCAAGAATCCCTTTACACCGTTTTTAGCATCAGATTCCGGCCTCTTTATTTCTAGAAAACGAACTGCAATTTCATGCATAGCTTTCGATGCTTCACTGCTTGGATAAGCGATGGTGAAGGGAATCTGGCGTTTTACCGCCTTGCCTACATGAGCATCATCGGGTACGAGCCCGAGAAATGGCAAGGAGGCTTCTAGGAAGCGCTCGGCAGCCAAATTGATTTTATCTGCTGTCAATCGGCCTTCCCGCTTGCTGTCTGTCCGATTGACGATAAGTCTGAAATTCGGATGGATGCCCATTGCTTTTACCATTTTTATTAAGGCATATGCATCGGTTATAGAGGTCGGCTCTGGCGTCGTTACAACGATCGTTTCCTGTGCTGCGGCGATAAATTTCGCCGTTTCCTTGGAAAGTCCTGCACCAGTATCAAACACGATGACATCGTACAGCCCTTGAAGCTTTGAAACCTGCTCTGTGAACAAGGTCAGCTCTTTCTCTGACAGCTCCAGCAAATCTTTAATTCCCGATCCGCCTGCAATAAAATGCAGTCCTTCAGGCCCTTCCTGAACGACATCCCAGATCGTTTTGTCCTGCTTGAACAAATGGTATAAATGGTAGGAGGAGCGTACGCCCATCAGTATATCGATGTTCGCCATGCCAATATCAACATCAAAAACGAGAACCTTCTGACCAAGCTTCTGAAGCATCAGCGCAAAATTGAGACTAAAGTTGGACTTCCCAACACCGCCCTTGCCGCTGGTGACAGCTATAATGCGCGTTTCGCGCTTGCCGCCTTCGCTGCTGCTTGCCTTTACCATATGTCGCAGCGCTTCGGCTTGATCATTCATCGTCCGCTTCCCCCAGCAAATCATTCATATAAGCAGCAGCGTTAAAGCGATCAATGTCATCCGGCACCGTCTGCCCTCTTGCCACATAAGTCGGCGTTAAACCGAACTTCATCACAAGGTTAAAAATAGAGCCATACACCGCCGTTTCATCCTGCTTCGTAAACAACACCTTCTCGATGCCGTATTTCACAAAGTTTCCGGCTACTGACGTCATATCTTTCGTTTTGCCGGTAAGGCTCAGCACAAGCACCGTTTCATTGCGGTCATGCGATTGAAGCAGGCTGTTTACTTCTGATACATTTAGCTCATTGCGGAAGTTGCGGCCAGCCGTATCCATATAGATGAGCTCTCTATCTTCGAGCTGCTTGAATGCCTTCGGCAAATCCATAGGAGAAAAAACAACCTCCAGCGGAATGTTTAAAATATTAGCGTACGTTCTAAGCTGGTCAACGGCAGCAATTCGGTACGTATCTGATGTAATGAAGCCTACTTTTTTGTTATGCTTAATCGTTTGATTAGCCGCAAGCTTAGCAATCGTTGTCGTTTTGCCTACGCCCGTTGGACCAACAAAATGAACGATTCTGGCCTGCTCATCGATCATGCCCGCTGCATATGGGGCCATCCATTCGAGCAGCTGCCGTTTGGCAAGCTCCCATACTTGCGTACGTGTCAATGGCTCCCTTTGCTGCCCTTCCTGCTCAGAGATGATCGCCATAAGCTGGTCGATCCACTCCACTTCGAGCTCCTGCTCTTGAAGGCGGTCATGAAGGGCTTGTGCAGCTTCTGATAATGAGTTTCCCGCTTTTTGCGAAGACAGCTGCAGGAGGGATTGCTTAATCCCTTTAATTTCATCCATCAACTGATCGTTGACTGGAGAAGCCGCCGCAACTGGCGCAGGCCTTGCTGGCGGCTCAACCGTAGCTGTAGCAGCTGCGGTTGCTGCTGCGGCACGCTGCTGCTTCTGCATCGTCTCCGTAATAGCTGCCATTACGGCGCTGACATCATCGGGCGCCTTGCGCTTCTGCGGCGGATTTTCCGGAGCCGCCGCATTCGACTCAATAGCGGCAATAACTTCCATCTTCTTTTTACGGAACATGCCCATGAAGCCACCGACTTTGACTTCTTTCGTATTCAATATAACGGCATCTTTGCCAAGATCGCTTCGAATCATCGGCAGCGCTTCGGGAAGGGCATTGACTACATAACGTTTCACTCTCATAAATTCACCACCCCTACGCTCTGTACTTCAACGTTAGGTTCAAGCTCACTATAAGAGATGACCGGAACCTCCTGCATCGTCCGTTCCACAATCTGGCGCAAATACATGCGGATTGTAGGGGAAGTGAGCACAACAGGCTGCTGTCCGGACTGAATTTGCCGGGTCACTTGCTCATTCAGCTTGGAATAAATTTGTTGAGTGACGATCGGGTCAAGCGCAATGTAACTTCCCTGATCGGTCTGCTGTACGGACTCAGCGATTTTCTTCTCCATCGCCGGACCGACTGTAATCACTTTAAGCTTGTCTCCCGTTGCTGCAAACTGTTGGGTAATTTGCCTTGACAGCGCCTGTCTGACATATTCCGTCAGCACATCGGGATCTTTCGTGTAATGCCCGTGATCGGCCAACGTTTCAAAAATGGTCACCAGATCGCGGATCGAAACTTTTTCACGAAGCAGCTTGGCAAGCACTTTTTGCAAATCGCCAATGGATAGCACCGAAGGTATGAGATCGTCGATAAGCGCTGGATACGATTCCTTGACATTTTCAATAAGCGCCTTCGTCTCTTGACGGCCAAGCAATTCATGCGCATGACGCTTAATAATTTCTGTCAAATGCGTAGCGACAACCGAAGGCGGATCTACGACGGTATACCCCGACATTTCCGCTCTTTCCTTCATCTGCTCGTCAATCCAAATGGCTGGCAGCCCAAATGCCGGCTCTGTCGTTTCAATACCAAGTACCGATTCATCATCGAAGCCCGGGCTCATTGCTAAATAATGATTGAGCAGAAGCTCGCCTTTCGCAACGGTATTCCCTTTAATTTTAACGACGTATTCATTGGGTCTCAGTTGAATATTATCGCGGATCCGAATAACGGGAACGACAAGCCCCAGCTCAAGCGCGCATTGCCTTCTGATCATAATGATACGATCCAGCAAATCGCCGCCCTGCTGCGTGTCTGCCAGTGGAATCAGGCCGTAGCCAAATTCGAACTCGATTGGATCCACCTGCAGCAAGCCAATGACACTTTCCGGATTACGAACCTCTTCAATTTGCTGCTCTTCCACAAGCATCTCCTCTTGCTCCACTTGCTTCTCCTGCAGCTTTTTCATTCTCCATGCGCCAAATGCGAGCAGTGCCGCAAAAGGGAGCGTGCGCATAACGCCGATTGGCGAAACGAGACCAAGCAAAGCTATTGTTCCTGCAACTATGTATAAAAGATTAGGGTATTTAAACAACTGTGCTGTCAAATCCTGTGCCAGGTTGCCGTCCGATGCAGCTCTTGTAACGATTAAGCCTGCTGCTACCGAAATAAGCAATGCTGGAATTTGACTGACGAGGCCATCCCCGATGGTTAAAATCGAATACGTTTCGAGTGCCTCGGCAAATGGAAAACCATGTACCGCCATCCCGATTATAAATCCGCCAACCAGGTTAATAATGAGAATGATAATGGATGCAATCGCATCCCCTTTTACAAACTTGCTGGCACCATCCATAGCTCCGTAGAAATCTGCTTCTCTTTCAATCTTGGAACGCCGGTCCCGTGCCTGCTGCTCATTAATGAGTCCCGCATTTAAGTCGGCATCAATACTCATTTGCTTGCCGGGCATCGCATCGAGGGTAAACCTTGCTGCTACCTCGGCGACCCGCTCAGAACCCTTCGTAATAACGATGAACTGAACGACGACGAGAATAAGGAAGACGATAAACCCGATTGCGATTTGCCCGCCGCCCACCCATCTACCGAATGTTGCGACAACTTCCCCCGCTTCTGCATGCTGCAAAATGTTCCGGGTGGTTGAAATGTTGAGTGCTAATCGGAATAAGGTCGTAACAAGCAAAACTGCGGGAAAGATGGAAAACTCCAGCGCTTCCTTCGTATTCATCGCAATAAGCAATATCATTAAAGCGATGGAAATATTCAGAATAAGCAAAATATCCAGCAAAAGAATAGGGATGGGAATAACCATCATGAGCACGATGCCTATGATCCCGATTAACACGATAAGATCTTTTGGTTTCATGACGCTTCCTCCTCCCTTAAATTACGATGATTTGACACGGCCTTTCAGCTTGTAAACGTATGCGAGCACCTCCGCCACAGCCTGGAACAAATCTGCCGGTATGGCATCTCCGATTTCGGCGCGTTCGTATAATGCTCTGGCAAGCGGCTTATTTTCCATCGTAATAACGCCGTGCTCTTTGGCGATTTCCCTAATGCGCAGCGCCACATGATCCATGCCTTTGGCAATAATAACGGGCGCCTCCATATTAGAGGAATCATATTTCAAGGCGATTGCAAAGTGCGTCGGGTTGGTAATGACGACATCTGCATTCGGAATTTGCTGCATCATCCGCTGGATGGCCATTCTCCGCTGCTTTTCTCGGATACGGCCTTTAACGAGCGGATCACCCTCTGATTTCTTATGCTCGTCCTTAATGTCCTGCTTGGACATCTTCATGCTTTTCTCCTGCTCGTACTTCTGATACAAATAATCTGCAAAGGCGAGCACAACAAGCGCAGCACCAATTTTGATTCCCATGCTGACCGTCAGGCCAGCTGCAAAGGCGAAAATTTGCTCAACAGACAGGTCCGAAAGAGAAAGCAGCCGGCTCCAATCGCTTGCAATTGTCTGGTATACGAGCACTCCAATAATCAGCAGCTTCAGCAAGCTTTTAAGCATTTCAACAATAGAACGCATGGAGAAGATCTGTTTCAATCCTTGGAGCGGATTAAGCTTGCTGATCTTCATCTTAAGCGGTTCTCCTGTAAGCAAGAAGCCAAATTGCGCAACGTTACCGATAATGCCTACTAAAATAGCTACCGAAAATATAGGCAGTAAAAAAATGAGCATTTCGGTTACGAGCGTACCGAATAAGTTAAAAACATTTTCAGACGTAAGCTCCATAAGCAGCCAATTTTCGAAAATATCATCAAACATATTCATAATTCGCTGCTTGTAAAAGCCGCCAAACATCGCAAAGCCAGCAAACGTAAACAGCAAAATCAAGGAGCTGGGAAAGTCAGCCGATTTGGCTACCTGACCCTTCTTACGCGATTCCGAGCGTTTTTTGGGCGTCGCTTTCTCCGTCTTCTCTTGGCTGAACAGCTGCAGGTCGAGCTTTAAGCGGTACATTTGCACGATTACAGCCTCCTTTACCCGTCCGGCCCTTTGAAAATGGCGAATAGCTGCTCCAAGTTGTCAAACATGATGGCAATGAGCCGCTCATACAGACCAGTTAGCCCCGGCATAAGCAGTACGAGCAAAATCGTCCCGATAATAAGCTTAAGCGGTATCCCAATTACGAAAACATTGTATTGAGGCGCTGTTTTAGCTAAAAATGCCAGTCCGACATCCGTCAGAAACATGGCAATTACTAGTGGAGCTGCGACCTGTAAAGCTAGCAAAAACGTATTTCCAACGGCTTTCGTTAAAAACTCGCTAATGCTGCCACTGCTGATTCTCGCAAAAAAATCTCCAGCAAGCGGCATCCATTTGTAACTGTCCATTAGCCCTCGAAGCAAGTAGTGATGCCCGTTCAAGGAGAAAAAAATGACAATAAGCATCATGTATTTAAAATTACCTAGCAATGGAACGGAAGTACCCGTCAATGGATTGACGACGTTCGCCATCGCAAAACCAATTTGCAAATCCATTAATGCCCCTGCCGTCTGCACGACTACGAAAAACAAATACACCACGAAGCCGAATAGCAGGCCTATCAATATTTCCTGTACGACATAAAGCACGTAGCTGGCATCTGTCGCTACTGTCTGATTAATGCCGTACGTGAGATACACGATAAAAGAAATAAAAAAACTTAAACCGATTTTCGCAATATTCGGCATCATTTTCCCCGAAAACATCGGAGCTACGACGAAAAATGATGTAATTCGACAAAAAATCAACAAAAAAATAGGAAAACCTTGCTCGATAAGCTCCATCGCTGCGATTCACGCCTATCCGATATATTTATGCAGGTTGTTCAGCAGATTATAAGTGAAATCGACGATCGTATTTAGAATCCACGGCCCGAACAAAACAACGGATGCAAAAACCGCTACAATTTTCGGAACAAATGCTAAGGTTTGCTCTTGTATCTGGGTAGTCGCCTGAAAAATACTGACCAAGAGCCCAACAACGAGAGCAATAAGAAGCATTGGAGCACTGCTTTTTAGTACGGTAAATACAGCCTCGCTGGCCAGACCGATAATAAAATCGGCACTCATTGAACATCCCCCCTATACAGTCGTCAGGTATTGAAGCTTAATAACAAGGATTTGACTATCAAATACCAGCCATCTACCATGACGAACAGCAAGAGCTTGAACGGCAATGAAATCATTACTGGCGGAAGCATCATCATCCCCATCGCCATTAACGTACTGGATACAATCATATCAATAACGAGGAACGGTATGAATATAAGGAAGCCCATTTGAAAAGCTGTCTTGATTTCGCTAATTGCATACGCCGGAACCAAAACGGTCAGTGGGATATCCTCATAAGTTTTCGGCTTTTCAGTCTTCGTGTAATCCATAAACAGCTTTAAATCTTTCTCTCTCGTCTGCTTGAACATAAACGCCTTCATCGGTACAGACGCTTTCTCGAAAGCTGCTGTTTGGGAAATTTCCCCTTTCAAATATGGCTGCAAAGCTACCTCATTTACTTGAGAGAAGGTAGGGGCCATAATAAAAAAGGTTAAAAACATAGCAAGTCCGATTAGTACCTGGTTCGGTGGCATCATCTGCGTACCGAGCGATGTCCGAACGAAGCTAAGCACGATAATAATGCGTGTAAAGCTGGTCATCAATACTAGAATAGCAGGCGCTATGCTTAGCACGGTAATCAGCAGCAAAATTGATAACGCGCTCGGATCCGGCTGATCGCTGCCCGTGTTGCCAAAGTTAATTTCTACGTTCGGCAGCGGTTCAGCAAAAGCATGCGATTGAAATATTAAACCGGCTAACTGCACCGCAACAAGAGCTATCCACCATTTATTTTTCATGATCATCATTCAACCGTTCATTAGGGTTAGGGTCTTTGAGGAGTGCTTCGAGCTGCTGCTTGCGATCCGCCTGACGATTCATCTTGTCCTTAAGCACATTCTGAAACGAAGAAGCGTCGTTCCACTGTTCATCCTTCGGTTCCTGTTCGCCTGAGCCTTGACGAAAGCGTGATACCAAGCCCGTCAATGCACTCGGGGACCAGCCACCTTGCACTTGCCTCTCCATTGCCTCAATAATCGCCTCAGCTTGTTTTTCATCATCAATCTTGTCCAGCAGGGTAATGTTTTCTCCAACCCCTACAACATATAGACGGCCTGACAGCTCAACAACTTGAAGCGAATGATTTTGACCTAAGGAAATGCCCCCGAGCGAGCGAAGCGAACGATTTGTTCCTCCGAACGCCCGGTTGCGCCGCGAGAGCCATTTAATAACTACAATGATTAGTCCAATAATAAGGAGTAGAGAAAAAATAACCCATACTACACTGCCTGCCATGTTAGACGAACTAGTATATGGCAAATCAGGCTGGCTCGTCTGAACTGCTTCCGCTAAGGCGGCGGCAGGCAGAACGGCCATTCCTGAAAACAATAAAAGCGTTACACGAGCTTTAAGTTTGACCATCGCATACAACCGTTAGCCCAGCGTTTTCTTGATCGCTTCAATAACACGGTCCGCTTGGAAAGGTTTAACGATGAAATCTTTCGCTCCAGCTTGAATGGCGTCAATAACCATTGCTTGCTGTCCCATTGCAGAGCACATAATAACTTTTGCATTCGGGTCGATTTTTTTAACTTCTTTCAATGCTGCAATGCCGTCCATCTCAGGCATCGTGATATCCATCGTAATCAGGTCCGGCTTAAGCTCCTTGAATTTCTCCACCGCTTGTGCGCCATCAGGTGCTTCACCAACTACTTCGTAGCCGTTTTTGGATAAAATATCGCGGATCATCATGCGCATAAATGCTGCGTCGTCTACGATTAGAATACGGTTTGCCATCTTTTTTCTTCCTCCTAGGATGCTATTGTAATTTTTGAATTCGGTCCCATTGGCTTACGATATCGGTTACACGTACGCCGAAGTTCTCATCGATAACGACAACCTCGCCTTTTGCGATCAGCTTGTTGTTAACCAGAATGTCTACAGGCTCACCAGCAAGCTTGTCCAGCTCGATAACAGACCCTTGCGACAATTCCAAAATATCTTTAATCTGCTTCTGGGTCCTTCCTAATTCTACGGTAACCTTCAGTGGTATGTCGAGCAGTAAATTGAGGTTCGTCTCTTCGCCTTGAATATATGGCGCATTATTGAAATTAGCAAACTGCACAGGCTGAACATTCACATTGCGATTGGCTGCATGGCCATATGTATTCGGGCCAGGCGGCTGCATCATCGGCGCTTCATTATATCCCGCTGGCGGTTGTTGTTCTTGCTTCTGCAACGATGGAGCCGCAGGCTGCGCAGGAGCACTTTGTGGCGCTTGCGGAGCCACTGGCGGCGCTTCTACTACTGGAGGTGCTTCAACTGCTGCAGCAGTCTCTTCAACCGTCTCTTCGCCCATAAGAATAGCTACCATTTGCTTTGCAAAAGAAACAGGCAGTAGCTGCATAATTGTCGAATCTATCAAATCTCCAATTTTAAGCCGGAAAGAAATTTTGATGAATACATCTACCGGAGGCAGATGTCCCATTCCCCCACCGTTGTCTACATCGAGAATATCGATGCCTGGCGGCGATATATTAACAAAACGATTGAAAATGGTTGACATCGACGTTGCAGATGACCCCATCATTTGATTCATCGCTTCCTGAACGGCGCTAATATGAATTTCATTGAGCTCTTCTTCTGTAGGATTGCCTGAGCCGCCGAGCATCAAATCGGCAATAATTTGTGCGTCTCTCGTCTTAATGACAAGCGAATTTATGCCTTGGAAGCCATCTACATATTGAACACTTACAGCAACATGAGGCTTTGGAAATTCATCTGCCAGCTGATCTCTGCGAATAAAGGTAACTTCCGGCGTTGTAATATCCACCTTCACGCCTAGCAATGTAGACAAGGCAGTTGCTGCGCTTCCGAACGTAATGTTACCAATTTCGCCAAGCGCGTCCTGTTCCATAGCTGAGAGGAAATCTGATAACTGAACATCATCGGCAGATGGCTGTTCAGCATCCGTACTGCCAGAAGATTGATTTAGTAACGCATCAATTTCCTCCTGCGACAAATAATCTTTACTCGTCATATTCTTCTCCCGCTCCTTCGTTCACAACTTCATCAAGCTGAATAGCCAACCGATCTTTCACGGAGCCTGGACTGCCGATGAACTTCAATTTATCGCCTACCTTGATATGCAGGCCTTCCCCTACTGGCTTGTTGAGTGAAATGACATCTCCTACATTAAGACCAAGAAACTCCTGAATCGTAATGGAAGATTCACCAAGCTCGGCAACAATCGGCAGCTTCGCTTTGCTTACGCGCTGCTCCAGCATTTCAACTTCCTCTGGAATACGCTCCTTTTTCTGCGAAACGAACCAATGATGCGCCGACAAACGAGGCATAACGGGCTCAATGACAACATGGGGAATACAAAGATTGATCATCCCCGTCGTTTCACCGATTTTCGTACTTAAGGATATAAGCGCGATTGTTTCATTCGGTGATACGATCTGCATAAATTGAGGATTCGTCTCAAGTGCTTCCAGCCGTGGTGATATATCAATGATTGTTTTCCACGCCTCTTGCAAACTCTCAAACGTCCGGCTAAAAATCTTTTCCATAATAATCGTTTCGATTTCAGTCAAGTTATTGATTTTGGAAGGCGCAACGCCTTGCCCGCCAAGCATACGATCCAGCATCGCGTAAGCGATATTTGGATGCACCTCCATCACCATGCGTCCTTCAAGCGGCTCCGCCTCAAAAATATTCAATATCGTCATCTTCGGAATCGAACGAATAAACTCATCATAAGGAAGCTGCTCGACCTGAACTACACTGATTTGAACGAAAGTACGAAGCTGCGCTGAGAAATAGGTTGTCAAATATCGCGCGAAGTTCTCGTGTATGCGAGTCAAGCTGCGAATATGATCCTTCGAAAATCGAACAGCACGTTTGAAATCATAAACTCTGACTTTTTTCGTTACTTCTTCCTTTTTTAAATCCTCGGCATCCATCTCGCCAGAATTAAGGGCCGCCAGCAGCGCATCTATCTCATTTTGCGATAAAACATCAACCAAATTTTCTCACCCCCTTCAAGGAATGTCGCCAACCAGCATTAAATGTTGGTCATGATAAAAGCTGTTATTTCTACCTTGACCAGCTTCTGCTTTTTATCCAAAATTGGATTAATTTCATTAAGCAGCTTCGATTCCAGCAGATCCTCGCCTTTAGAGCCATTCAGCTCTTCAGCCGTCATATCTGCAAGCGCCCGGTTAATAATAGGCTTAACTTCAATTTCGATGATTTTATCAAAATCTTCCTTCGTCTTCTTGCTGTCCAGCTGGAAAGCGAAGCTAACGACAACGACTTTGTTCGAATCTTTCAAGTTGCGCTTAAATTCTTTAAGCTCAGACGTTACTTCTACACGCTCATCGGCGGTAAGATGCTTGACTTCAACCTCTTTGTTTGTTGAACCATCAGTTGTACTTCCCATAATTTTCGGCCACATAATCACAACCACAACGGCAATCAATACAATCGACAGCAGTATAGTTACTAACCATGGCAACATTTTTTTCATCTCTATGGACCCTCCGTCTGTTCACTCTTCTGGGCCGCCGCATATACGCCGATCGTACGAAGATAGTTCTGGATCAGCAGCAAAAGCTCCTCCGAGCTTTCTACCACTATGAATTTTTTACCAGTGGTCAAGGTAATAATGGTATCGGGCACTTCCTCCACCACTTCAATCAACAGAGCATTGATCATGAGCTTAGTACCATTAATACGAGTCACTGTAATCATAAACTGCCCCCTCACATCGCGGGGGAGGCGCTATGGCCCCCCACCTGCGTTATGCCTAACGATTATCGTTTCAGGTTGACAACCTCTTGCAAAATTTCATCGGAAGTCGTGATAATACGTGAATTCGCTTGGAAGCCGCGCTGAGCCACGATCATTTCTGTAAACTCGCCTGTCAGGTCAACGTTTGACATTTCAAGCTGTCCGGCCACGATTGCGCCCGTTCCAAGCTCTGCATCTCCAGCGACCGTTCTGTAAGCCTCAATGTCTCCATCTGGGTTAGCATTGTTGGTCATTCTGTACAAATTGCCTCCCATTTTCTCGAGTCCACTTGGGTTAATGACTTTGACTACACCAATCTGCGCGACTTCTTCTGTTGCATCCGCCGTAACACCTGTAATCGTCCCATCTTGCCCGATTGTGAAGGAGGTGACCTCTGCTGGCAAAGTAATAATACCACCACCACTATCTAATACAAACAACCCGTTTGCGTTTACAAGCTGTCGGTTCGCATCGAGCACAAAGTTGCCGGCTCTTGTCAAAAATGATTCTTCACCATCTGCTGCGGTAACTAGAAAAAATCCATCGCCATCAATGCGAAGATCGGTCGGTTGGTTTGTAGTCATTGCGCTTCCTGGCGTATGAACGGTATCAATAGAAGCAATGCTGACACCAAGTCCGATCTGCTTCGCATTCACACCACCCTGCTCGCCTTCTACCGGAGCGGTAACACCTGCTGTTGTTTGGCTCAAAATATCGCTGAACATGACGCGGCCGCCTTTAAAACCCACCGTATTAACGTTCGCAATATTGTTACCGATGACATCCAGCTTCGTTTGGAAGCCGCGCATACCTGACACACCCGAGTACATTGATCTTAGCATAGTATTTAAGCCCTCCTAATTTAGGTTTATCCTTTTGGTTAGTTGGCTGCCTCTGTCGGTCAGCAGCCTGAAGAGCCTCCGTATTGGTCCGGCTCTAGCTTAAAATAACGGCGCTGTCTATATGCGTGAATACATTGCTTTGCATTTGCTTGCCATCCATTGCAGTAACTACTGTACGGCTAGGCACATTCACGATCATCGCAATATCTTTAAAAACGATTAAAGAGTCAATGGCGCCTTTGGATGCCGCTTCGTCCACAGCATTCACAATTTTCGTTAATGAATCCGCTTGAAGCTGAATGCCTCGCTGCTTCATCCGAACTTCAGCATGATGGCTGAATTTTAATACTTTCGAATCCAGCAAATCTTGAAATTCGCTAGGCTGCTGGGATTTTGCCCCCACCGTCTTCGCATTGTTTAAGGGCGAAGATTTAAGCGGAAAATAATGCCCAATCTTTACGCTGTCGCTCATGAGGTTTGTTCCTCCCCGCTGTCAGCAGCGGATTCTTCATCAGGCGTTTCAGCATCCCCAGCACTTTCAGCTGAAGCATCCGTTACAGGCTCCTCCGTCTCTGCCGGAGTCTGATCAGAAATCGTAACGATATCACTTACTTTAATCATCGTGTTATCTTCAAACTTGGCATACAATACCCCGTCTGTTGCTACAATCGACTTTACAACATCCGTATACATGACGGTGCTACCTTTATCATCAAGCTCCTGCCATGTTACGCTTTTGCCAATCATTGTAGATGCACTGCCGATGTCCGAGTTCAGCTGTGTAAGCTGCTTATTCATATTCATCAGCTGCTCGACTGAAGTGAACTGCGCCATTTGGGCAATAAACTCCGTGTTGCTCTGCGGGCTTAATGGATCCTGATTTTTAAGCTGTGTGACGAGCAATTCGAGAAACGCGTCCTTACTTAGCGATGTTTTATCATCCTCGGTCTTTCCTGCTGTTTTAACGTTTGCCTGATCATAATTCGGCCAGACCACTTTATTCGTAACGACTGCCAATTCCATCACCTCCATCCCGCAAATGATTGCTTAAGTCCATAACATCCTTTTAGACTGTAGCGTTAACCGCCCGTCCGTAGCCCATATCCTGAATGGCAATTTGCTCGATTACATCTGCTTCAAAAGCAGCTTCATCCGCTCTGCTTCCGCCCTTGCCGTTGTTGTTTCGATTCGTAAATTGTTGATTGGAGCCTTGTCCCTGTTGGCCATTAGACAGCTCTGATGCAGCTTGCCCCTGGGTCACTTCAAGCTTGTCAATCGTTAAGCCTTGGGATTGCAATGCCAGTCTCAATTGCGACATTTGGTTATCCAGCATATCTTTCGCCATGACCGTATCCGTATGGAATAGTGCCGTCAACTGGCCGTTTTGCATCGTGATCCGAACATCGACCTGGCCCAGCTGTTCAGGGAACAGCATGATTTTAGCTTCGTGCTTGCCATTTAATGAAGAAATATCAAACTTCTGCACGATAAGCCCCGTCATGGATTCCGCAAATTCGTCTGCTAATACGTAAGGCTGGGCGACTGCTCTCGCTGCCACGCTACTCGTTGCCTGCTTAAGCGAATGAGAAAAGTTTGCATTTAAATTGCCGGCCAGAACGGACTCATCATCGGCTGTATCTGCCGTTTCTTCAACCAATGTATCAGCTGATAAAGCTTCCGCTACTGCGCTTTTCAGGGCAATTGTATGCTGGGATTGCTGATTCAAACGCTGAAGCCATGCAGCTGTTTGCTGTGGAGCAGCCTCGTCTGCTGCGGCTGGTTCAAATACCGCTTGTACATTGCTGTTATTGCGCTCGGCTGTACCTGCTTCCTTCTGCTTTTGCAGCAGTTTCTGCAAAGCTTCCAGCTGCTGTCCAATCAGCTGCGATGGCTCCTGCTGCTGAACGCGTTTCGCAGATCCCTGCTCAAGCACATTAGCCAGCTGAATCAACGCATTTTCCAAATCATGCTTCACAAGCGCAATTTGTGCTTTCACTGCCTCATGTCCATTACCTGCATCTGCTGCTTGAACAACTTCCTCTGAGGTTAGCTGCTCATCAGGCTGCTTCAAAGTGAGAAGCGGGGAACCTAGCAGTGCTAATAAAGCCTGCATTTGCTCCAGCATTGCTTGCAAATCTGCCAATTGGGCTTGTGCAGCCTCATCCGTGTCCGCAGTATCCAATTCATCCATTTGCTCTAGCAGTCCATCAATAGCCGCAAGCAAATCCTGATTGTTCGTTTCTCCGAGCAAGCCAGCTGTATTGAGAGTAGTCATCCGAATCGTTCCGAGTGCTGCTGCATCCGCAGTGTTCGCAGTTGCTGCTGTGCCTGCTCCCGCTTGGCCATTATTCAATTGACCATTCAGCGTTTGAGCAAAAGCCGCATCTCCCGTTCCCTTCGCTTGGGCATTTCCGCCAGTGGAAGGAGCCGCCGGCTGCGAAGCTGCTGGTGATGATAAAACATCCATTTATTTTCACCTCCCCTCTATTTACCCGCCATCAGCTTCGAAACGATCTGAGCTGTAACTTTATCATTCAATGTCGACATCTCGCCAACGATATTGGATCTTGTTGTATCATCTACCGCATTCAAAATACGCAGCACCTTGCTGGCACTTACGTCAGACATCGTCATCAGCAGTTTGGCCGCACTTTTCGCATCCATAGCTGCAAATGTTGCTCCTAGCTGCGTCGAATCCAGTGTCGAAGACGTTGTAGTCGTTGTCGCTGTAGTCGACTGGGCATTTTTGAGCTGCGATTGCAGTGCCGCAATTTGCAAGTCTTTCGCCGAAACGGTATCCTTCAGCTTCAGCGTTGCATCAGCCGCTGTTTTCGGCGTCATTTTCTCCAAAATTTTCACACGATCATTTGGAGCCATCGCATCGAGTACAAGCACCATTTCATCAAGCGACATGCTTTCTAAAATGGGTGCGGCCTTATTCGGTGCAATTCGTGCATACATGCTGGCGAGCTCTTTAATTTTGGCCGTGTATGCCTCATCTTCAAGCGCCTGTGTTGCATTTGACTTCTTCAACTGCTCAATTTGGCTTTTCAAGCTTGCAATTTCTTTTTCCTGATCCGTTTTAAGAGTGGACGTTTCCGTCAGCTGGCCCTCTTTCTCCGTCAGTTGAGCTTGCAGCTCGGAAATTTTACGAGTCATATTTTCTGCCTTGAGCGTTTCATCTGTGCTTTCACCGCCAGTTGACTGCGGATTCGGCAGCACATCTTTGAGCAATGGAATCGAATTTCCGACGGTGAGCGCCTGATTTCGCATATCGCTATTAAGAAGGATCAGCAATATGCCCAGCACAACAATCGTAAACAACACCGGGGTCATAAAAAACATGGCCCGCTCAAATCCACTATATCCTTGTTTCTCCACATCTGTATCTGCCACTGATTTCACTCCCTCTAGCCTTGCGCTGCAGCCGGATATTTACGGCACGCTTACCATGAAACGGACAGTTGCCATTTCATCCAACTCGTTTTGCTCCTTAAGCTGCATCGCATACCGGAAACGTTCCTTCTCGTTATCCTTTGCCTTCAACCATACTTTCTCGTCCTGCATTTTATCCGAAAGCTTGATCCGATTTTGCTCGACGACCTTTTGCGCCCGTTTCACTTCAAGCCGTTTTGCTTCAATACATGAGTCCAAATAATCCACATATTGTTGAATGGTCTGAAGCTCAGCCAAAGAAACGCCGGATTGCGAAGACTGATGCTGCTTCTGCTCCCATTCTGCACGGCTTTCACGCAATTGTTCGACGGTCAGCTCGGCAGCCTGCAGCTCTCCAATAGAAGAGGACAGTATCCATTCTGCCTGCGTTTTTTCACTTGTCTTCAGATCAACGATTTTTTGGTAGGAATAACGAAATGCTCCCATTCAACGCTTCATCTCCTGTAAAAATCAATTATTAGCCGCTCCTGAGCTTCTTCCAAGGTGACTTTTTCATTTGTTTTTTGTCTCGTGAACTGATGAATCGAATCAATAAATTGCATCGCCAAATCAATTTCTTCATTAGAACCGCGTTGGTACGCCCCAATATTTATAAGGTCTTCCGAATCTTTATAAATAGATAATAGGCGCTTCAACTGATTGGCCGCATCCTGCTGCTCCTCCGTAATAATTTCTTTCATAACCCGGCTCACGGATTGCAGGACATCAATGGCGGGAAAATGTCCTTTATGCGCAAGATGCCGGCTCAGAACGATATGACCATCCAAAATCCCCCGGACTGCATCCGCAATCGGTTCGTTCATATCATCCCCGTCTACTAATACGGTGTAGAAAGCAGTGATTGAGCCTTTGGGACCAGTTCCCGCTCGTTCTAGCAGTTTAGGCAAATTCGCAAATACGGAAGGCGTATATCCTCTCGTTGCAGGTGGCTCGCCGATCGCAAGACCTACTTCACGAAGTGCCATAGCGTAACGCGTAACGGAGTCCATCATAAGCATGACGTTTAGACCACGATCGCGAAAATATTCAGCAATGGAGGTGGCGATTAATGCTCCCTTCATCCGAATGAGTGCTGGCTGGTCCGAGGTAGCGACAATGACGACCGAACGAGCTAAACCTTCAGGTCCCAAGTCCTTCTCAATAAACTCTAGTACTTCACGGCCACGCTCGCCGATTAATGCAATGACGTTGACGTCGGCTGAGGTGTTTCGGGCAATCATGCCAAGCAGGGTACTTTTTCCTACCCCAGATCCGGCAAATATACCTACACGCTGGCCTCTGCCAACCGTCAGCAAACCGTCGATAGCTCTAACGCCTATGCCCAGCGGCTCCAGAACACGAGGACGCATAAGCGGATTGCTTGGTTCATTATGAGTAGAATAATGCTGCATTCGGCTTGGTAAAAAAGACCCGTCAAGCGGCTGGCCGAGGCCATCCAGCACTTTCCCAAGCAGCTCGGAGCCTACCTGCACACTAAGCGGCTTGCCTGTTCCTACAACATCACAGCCTGAGCTGATGGAATGCAAATCGCCCAGCGGCATTAGAATAACTTTATTGTTCCGAAAGCCTACAACCTCAGCCTTAATCGGCTTTGCCGCTTTATTCGGATAGATGTAGCACACATCACCGATACTTGCATCTGGCCCTTCCGATTCAACGGTAAGCCCGATGACCTGGGTGACCTTTCCATTCACACGTATGGGATCAATTGCCTGCAAATGCTCGACATATTTGCCCGCCTGCAATGAACTATTGCTCATCAGCCTGTCCTCGCTCGTCCCTTGATTGATGAGCGAACTGGACCAGCTCGCGTTTTAATTCTGACAGCTGTGTATCGATACGGGCATCAATGCTTCCGTATGCGGAACGAATAACGCAGCCAAAATCTTTAACCGTCGCATCCGGCAAAATTTGCAGCTCGGCTTGCGAGTCGACTGCCAAATTCAGCTCTTCTTGCGCAGCTTGGACGAAAGCCAACTGACCAGGTGCGACGCACAGCGTAATAACACCTTGCTCGCGTCTTCTTGCAAGCGATTTTTTAATTAATTCAATGACCATTTCTGGAGCTTGCTCCAGCTGTTGGCCGATTACCTTTTCCGCTACCGCGCAGCTTAGTTCCACCAAAAACGGTTCCGCTTCCTGAATGATCTGCTCACGCATTGAATAAGCGGAAGATAAAATCGCATTCGCTTCGAACAGCTTTTGCTCCCATTCCTGCTTGGCTAGCATATTCGCTTGCTCGATGCCTTCCGCAAAACCACGTTCATAGCCTTCGCTGCGGGCAGCTTCTGTCGTCGCTTCATCCTCGAGTCTTTTTTCCAACCACCAGGCTTCCACATTCGCTTCAGCCTCGGTCAGCATTTGCTCGCATTGAGCTCCCGTTTCCCGCAATCGTTCTTCTGCAAACTGCCTGGCATCAGCAATAATTTGATCCCGCAGCGTAATCGTTTCTTCATCAGGCTGTTCTTCCTCTGGAGCTTCAGCTTCACCATTCGCATCTGCTGCGAGTGCTGCATGCTTGTTCTTCCAGTAAAGCTCTCTTAGTTGATCGATAGAAACAACGCTTGTGGATTTAATCAAATTAGACAATGATATCATCTCCTCCGCCACGGGCGATAATGATTTCACCTGATTCCTCTAATCTGCGAATCGTTGCGACAATACGGGTCTGCGCCTCCTCTACATCACGCAATCGGACTGGACCCATAAACTCCATTTCTTCCTTGAATGTTTCCGCCATGCGCTTCGACATGTTTTGGAAAATGGCATCCCGCACTTCTTCGCTAGCGACTTTAAGCGCAAGCTGCAAATCGGCATTTTCGATATCGCGGATAATCCGCTGAATCGAACGATTGTCGATGTTGACGATATCTTCGAAGACGAACATCCGCTTCTTGATTTCTTCTGCAAGTTCAGGATCTTGAATTTCCAGAGAATCAAGAATGGTGCGTTCCGTACCGCGGTCAACACCGTTCAAAATTTGAACGATAGAGTCGATACCGCCAGCATTTGTGTAATCTTGAGTGACGGTAGCTGAAAGCTTCTGCTCCAGCACACGCTCCACCTGCGATATAACTTCCGGTGAAGTGCTGTCCATGAGCGCAATCCTTCTTGCAACTTCCGCCTGCTTTTCTTGTGGAAGAGAGGACAAAATGTGCGAAGATTGCTCCGATTGGAGATAGGACAACACGAGTGCAATCGTCTGAGAGTTCTCGTTTTGAATAAAGTTGAGTATTTGCATCGGTTCTGCTTTGCGGGCAAAGTCGAATGGCCGTACTTGCAAAGTAGCAGTCAATCGATTTATCACTTCCGCCGCTTTGCTCTCACCTAGCGCCTTCTCCAAAATATCTCTGGCATAAGTAATACCGCCTTGCGAAATATATTCCTGAGCTACACAGATTTGATTGAACTCTCCTAAAATCGTTTCACGCTCTGAGCTGTCCACTTTACGCACATTGGCTATTTCAAGAGTTAACTGTTCAATTTCATCTTCTCTTAAATGTTTAAAAATTTGAGCTGACACTTCGGGACCTAGTGTAATTAGCAGTATTGCCGCTTTCTGCCTTCCGGTTAGCCCATTCATCGATTTACTCATGCAAACGACCTCTATTCATCGACAAGCCAAGTCCGAAGTAAATTAACAAATTCATCCGGCTTGCGTTTGGCGAGTGTCTCAAGATTTTTACGTGCTTGGCTGTCATTGCTTAAGCTATCAAAATCAAGGGTAGGATATTCTACAGCTGTTGATGCTACAACCGCTTCCTGTGCTTCAGCTGCTGCTGCTTCTGCCGCTTGCTGTCTGCGTCTGCGAACGAGCAAAATGATCAAACCGGCAATAATCGCAAGTGCTGCTGCTCCAATTCCGATTGCCCATCCCATTGATAAGCCGCCAATCGTGTTTGTAGCGGTGCTTTCAGCAAATGTTTGCCCAATAAGTGAAACCTTTTTGTTGATTAAATCGTCATTATTAACATCTTGACCTGAATCGGCAAGCTGTGCACGTACCAAACCTGTCAAGAAGGTCGTAATCTCTGTACGAGATTCTGGAGTGAGTCGACTTGCTTCAACACCGATGCTAATGGATAGATCTTTAATTACGAAAGGTCCTGAAATCGTGGTACGATTAATTCTTCCAAAATCGTAATTAATAGTAGAAGAGCTTTCTTCCGAGGTAGAGTTTCCAGAGCCATCTGTTGCAGTATAGCCCGGCACATCCGTTTCTCCCGTTCCTGCTACACCGCCTGCACTGGAGCTGCCACCTGTAGAAGAACTCGTCTGATCGGACTGGCTAACAATAATTCCGTTATTATTATTGTCAGGCAGCGGCACAACCTGCTGTTCCTCTGTCTTCTTATTATCGAAGTTCAAGCTGCTTCCGATGCTGATGACTAGATTTTCAGAACCGACAATCGGTCCCAGAAACTGTTGAATGTTCTTTTTCAATTCCGCTTCATATTTGCGTTGAATTTGGAATTGGCTGTCAACTGCTTCTGTTGTACCTGCAATCGTGCCCCCCGCTTCGGAGGATACCAGTTCGCCCTGCGGACCAGAGATGGTGATGCTGTCCACTGTCGTTCCTGGAACTGCTGTTTTTACTAGATTGTAATAACCGTCAATTTCCTTTTGAGTTGGACGATAGCCAGCCATAAATTCCATGGAGATGGAAGCCGATGCCTTCTCTTTTTCTTCAGGAGTTAGAAACACGCTTTCTTCTGGCAAATTCACAAGCACTTTAGAACTTTTCACGCCTTGCATGCGATTCAGCAATTGTTGAATCTCGCCGTTCAAGGCGCTTAAATATTTGACATTAAATTCATTTTCTGTTGTACCGAAGGTCGAAGAGCTTTGTGTAAAAGCCTCAAAACCGATTGATCCGTTCTGCACAAGACCAAGAGAGCCAATTGTTACCTTAGTGCGTTCCGCTACAGCGCTTGGTACAGAAATACTAGTTCCGCCGCTCCCTAGTTCATATGGGATACCATTGCTATCCAGGTAGTTCATAATGGCTGCTGAGTCTGTTGTATCCAAATTTTGAAAAGCCAATTCATAATCCGTTCTTGTAAAGATTACAGTAAGAAGAATTATAGATAACAACAGTACGCCTACAGAAGCCCCCAAGCCTATTTTCTGTTTTTTTCCCATTTGACTCCAGAATTGCGAAATTCTCAGTCTAAATTGGGCGATTTTCTCGTTCACCTTGTCACCTCACCCAAATTCTTTGCCAGGTTTTTTTATCGTTCATTATACCTGCATCCGCATTATTTCTTGATATGCCTCTACAACCTTGTTGCGGATTTGTGAGGTTAGTTGAAGACTAAGCTGCGCTCTTTCGCCAGCAATCATGACCTGAGAAACATCAACTTCACCAATTAAAAACTTATCGTTAAGCTTATGTACATTTTGTTCCTGGGCGCTAACACCCTCAATTGCGTTATTTAAAAACTGGCTAAATGTTTTTGTAAGTTCTGCCGGAGTAGCTTGCTCTACAGGCGCAGCTGTCATCGTCTTTAAAGGCTGCAACTGGTTCATCGAAATGGCTTGAATCACTATATTCCTCCTCGGCTATTGTTTAATGGTTGTTGCTACTTCCCAATTTCCAATGCTTTTACAAACATCGCTTTAGAAGAATTAATGGCTGTGACATTCGCTTCATAAGAACGCGAAGCTGAAATCATATCAACCATCTCTTTCGCGACATCTACATTCGGCATATTTACATAGCCGTTTGAATCGGCATCAGGATGGGTAGGATTATATACAAGCTTCGTTGGGGCTGTGTCATCAATGATTTTGGCAACCTTTACCCCGCCAGTTGTTGTACTTTTTCCCATTTTGGCATTCAGCGCATTGGAAAAGCTTGATTTCAACGGCTCCAAAACGACCATTTTCCGTTTATAAGGCACGAATTGTCCATTCTCATAACCGGCACGCGTCGTTTCCGCATTCGCAATATTTGAAGAAATAACATCCATTCGCAGGCGCTGTGCGGTTAGAGCAGAGGCGCTCGCATCAAATCCGCTGGAAATTTTCACTCTTTAACCTCTCCCTTCTATTGCTGTTCGCATCATTTTGATTTCATGATTGACTTGCTGCAAATAAGCGTTATAGCTCAGCTGATTTTTCGCAAGCAGCGACATTTCCCGATCAATATCCACATTATTCTCATTATTGTTCATGGCGGTTTCTTTATCGCTTATGACTTGAGGCGTAGGATTGACCGGCCCACCTATAGGAATATGCCTTGCATTCGTAAGCTTTCCTTTCAGCTTAGGTGAGCTATTACCCATTTGTTGTTCCAAAAGCTGTTCAAATTCAACCTCTGACCGTTTAAAATGCGGGGTATCCACATTGGCTATATTATTCGAAATGACATTTTGCCGCATTTCTGCTGCATGAACTGCCCCCTCTAGCCTTTGGAATGAAGATCCGCTTAATAAGTTCACTTTATTATCACCACTTTCGATAATTAAAAGATCCTAATATAAGGTATTCAACACACTTCGTAGCATTCCTGCTTTGTTCGACATTAAATTATTAAAAAAATGAGATCATGCTGTCGATATTTGCCGACATGTTTATATTCAACAATTCTCCAAATTATTACAATAAGAAAAAAGCCCTATCTTTAAAATAAGATAGGACTTTTTTAGTCGTTTAGACTCATATTTTATGATTTAATTTTTTCCAGCTCTTGAAGTAGCTGGTGATTTAATATCTTAATGTAAGTTCCCTTCATTCCGAGTGATCTAGTCTCAATGACCCCCGCACTTTCTAATTTTCTTAGGGCATTTACGATTACAGACCTAGTAATACCGACCCTGTCAGCAATTTTTGAGGCTACAAGCAGCCCCTCTTTTCCTTCCAATTGCTCAAAAATATGCTCGACTGCCTCAAGCTCGCTGAACGATAACGAACCAATAGCAACCGACACGACAGCGCGACTGCGTGCCTCATGCTCAATTTCTACCGAACGCTCGCGTAAAATTTCCATGCCGACAATCGTAGACCCATATTCTGCAAGCACTAAATCATCGTCGTCAAAAGCGCCTTGGTGCCGTGTCAAAATTAGCGTGCCTAAGCGATCTCCGCCACCTGTTATCGGGACAACCGTCATAATTTCCTGCTGCCCTAGCGACGGGAAAGTCTCATAAACACCAGCATACGGCGCCACATTCGTGACCGATTCCGTCATTTCAAGAAATTGCTCGTTGCTTTCCTGCGGGAAACGCAGCTCTTCTGCCGACATGGAACGCAGCGAGTCATGATCATGCGGATTCACAGCTGCACAACCGAGCACCTTTCCCCTGCGGCTTACGACAAATACACTCGTTTGAATGGTGCTGGTCAGCACCTCCGCCATTTCTCTGAAAATAAGCGGTTTGCCAGCCGCCCGCTGCAGCAGGCGGTTTAGCGTCCTTGTTTTTGTTAATAACGTCATGCCATTGCCTCCTAAAACTCATACCAACTACAATATATATTGACTCAAATCTTTATTTTGCGCAATGCTTCCCAGCTTTTCACGAACATATTCCGGCGTGATCAGCATATGGTCCAATGTAATATCAGGCGCTTCAAAGGAAAGATCCTCAAGCAGCTTTTCCAAAATCGTATGCAGCCTTCTCGCTCCGATATTTTCAGTATTCCGATTCACTTCTGCGGCAATGGATGCCAGCTCATGAATGGCCTCATCTGAAAATTCGATTTCAATGCCTTCGGTTTGCAGCAGTGCTGTGTATTGCTTAGTCAGCGCGTTTTTCGGTTCCTTCAAAATGCTCACAAAATCATCAAGCGTAAGCGAAGTAAGCTCCACCCGAATCGGAAAACGGCCTTGCAGCTCGGGAATCAAATCGGATGGCTTCGCAATATGGAATGCACCTGCGGCAATAAAGAGCACATAATCCGTTTTTACCGGACCATATTTGGTCATAACCGTCGAGCCTTCAACGATTGGCAAAATATCACGCTGCACGCCTTCACGCGAAACATCTGGGCCATTTCCACGCGAGGAGCTCGCAATTTTGTCAATTTCATCGATAAAAATAATGCCTGACTGTTCCGCACGTGTAACCGATTCCGAAATGACATCATCCATATTGATCAGCTTGTTTGCTTCTTCCTGAATTAGCACTTTACGCGCTTCCTTAACCGGCAGCTTGCGGCGCTTCGTTTTTTTCGGCATCAGCTGTCCGAACAGCTCCTGCATATTCATGCCCATGCCTTCGGGACCTTGGCCGCCTGCGAGCATGTCCAGCATATTCGGAGCAGCATCTTCAACTTCTACCTCAACCATTTCATTTTCCAGCTTGCCAGCAGCAAGATCTGCCTGCACCTGAGCCCGTTTTTGCACAATCGTCTGATCCTGCTCCGGTTCTTCTGCTTGCAGATTGTCATTTTGCTGGTTGCCAAAAAGCATCTCGAACGGATTTTTTTGCGTCTTTTCCTTTATTTTCGAAGGGACAAGCAGCGTCACCAGCAATTCGTTTGCCAGCTTCTCCGCTTTATCTTTAACCTGCTCGGTTTTTTCCGTTTTCACCATGCGGATCGCTGTTTCAACCAAATCGCGAACCATGGATTCAACGTCGCGGCCTACGTAACCTACCTCGGTGAATTTAGTTGCCTCAAGCTTTACGAAAGGCGCTTTTACAAGCTTCGCCAATCTGCGGGCAATTTCTGTTTTACCAACGCCTGTAGGACCGATCATTAAAATATTTTTCGGCACGACCTCATCACGCAACGATTCATCAAGCTGACTTCTGCGATAACGATTGCGCAAGGCAATTGCGACCGAACGTTTCGCAGGCTTTTGACCGACAATATACTTATCCAGCTCCGCTACGATCTCTCTTGGTGTTAACGCTGCATTTGCCATATTAATCTCCTCCGTTTAAGAGCCGATTTCTTCGACAATAATATTGTGATTCGTGTAGACGCAAATATCTGCTGCAATTTCTAGCGCCGAACGGGCCATTTCCTTCGCATCCAGATGAGTGGCATGGCGCTTGAGTGCTCTAGCTGCGGACAAAGCAAAGCTGCCGCCCGAGCCAATGGCCAAAAGACCATCATCCGGCTCAATAATTTCGCCATTTCCTGAAATCAATAAAAGTCCCGTCTGATCCATGACCAGCATCATCGCTTCCAATTTGCGCAGCACACGATCCGAGCGCCATTCCTTCGCCAGCTCTACAGCCGAGCGCTGCAAATTGCCATGATGCTCCTCAAGCTTTGCCTCGAACTTCTCAAAAAGCGTAATCGCATCAGCAACCGAGCCAGCAAAACCAGCAACGACTTGCCCGCGATACAAGCGGCGTACCTTTTTCGCTTTATTTTTCATCACCATGCTGTTGCCGAACGTTACTTGACCATCCCCTGCAATCGCGCCTTTTCCCTCGTGACGGACTGCACAAATCGTCGTTGCATGAAATTCCATTTCCATCTCTTCGCCTCCTCTATGCAAATGCGCCTGTACTGATCCAAACCTTCAAAAATAGCTGCATGACCGTAATTAGTTGTTTACCAAATGCGTGAAATGCTCCTGCTTAAATTGCTCAATGCCGGCAAGCGCACGGCTCGCAATCGCTTCATTCTTTTCCTTCTTGCTCTTCAATCGTTTCTCAAGCGGCGGGAACAACCCGAAATTCGCATTCATAGGCTGAAAATGCTTGAAATCCGCCGTCGTAATATACTGTGCCATACTGCCCAGCGTCGTGTCTCCAGGAAGCACAAGCGGCTCAAGATTGCGTGCGAGACGAGCGGCGTTGAAACCGGCAATTAACCCGGAAGCCGCTGATTCTACATAACCTTCAACACCCGTCATCTGGCCAGCAAAAAATAAGGTAGGGCGATTTTTAAGCTGATAGGTCGGCTCAAGCAAACGTGGCGAATTGATGAACGTATTGCGGTGCATAACACCAAAACGCACAAACTCGGCATTTTCTAGTCCTGGAATAAGCGAGAATACCCGCTTCTGCTCGCCCCATTTCAAATGCGTTTGAAACCCAACCAAGTTATACAGCGTACCAGCCGCATTGTCCTGACGCAATTGAATAACAGCATGAGGCAGCTTGCCTGTATGCGGGTTCACAAGACCAACTGGCTTCATTGGTCCAAAAAGCACCGTTTGCTTGCCGCGGCTTGCAATAACTTCAATTGGCATACAGCCCTCAAAATATACTTCCTTTTCAAAATCTTTTATTTCCGCTTTCTCGGCATTAACGAGCGCGTCATGAAAAATTTCGAATTCCTCTTCCGTCATCGGGCAGTTCAAATAAGCGGCTTCGCCTTTATCATAGCGGGAAGCGAGATAAACTTTGCTCATATCGATAGAATCTTTCTCCACAATCGGTGCAGCAGCATCGTAAAAGTAGAAATATTCCTCGCCCAGCAGCTCGCGTACTTGCGCGGACAACGCAGGAGCTGTAAGTGGACCTGTCGCAATAATGACGATTCCGTCCGTTGGAATTTCCGTTACTTCCTCGTTGCGGACTTCAACGAGCGGATGCTCGTGCAGAAGGCGCGTTACTTCGCCGGAAAACCCATCCCGGTCAACAGCAAGCGCACCGCCCGCTGGAACTGCATGACGATCCGCGCAGCCAAGAATGAGTGAATCCAGCTGACGCATTTCCTCTTTAAGCACGCCTACGGCATTTGCCAGTCCATTTGCACGCAAGCTGTTGCTGCATACGAGCTCGGCAAACTGGTTCGTGTGGTGGGCTGGCGTTTTCGTCTCGGGCCGCATTTCATAGAGTACGACGGGTACGCCTTGGGATGCGATTTGCCAAGCGGCTTCGCTGCCGGCCAGGCCAGCTCCGATAACGGTTACTTTTGGATAGGATGATGATGACAATGAACTTACCTCCAAATCATAATACGCGCTTCGCGCAAATAAATATCATTTTTTTGCTGGGATTGCGGGGTAAACCAACAGAACGGATAAAACACAGCTGTCCTCCCTATTCAGGGAGGACCGGGTCCACTCACATGTGGAGCTGTGCACAGCATCGTAGATGCCGCTTTATGCTTCTTCTTGTTCTTCATCCTGCAGCTCTTCGGAATAATCACATGTAGGACATTGCAGCTTTGCTCCGCTGCGATTGCGTTTTTCTACGAGCATGCTTTCGCATTTCGGACATGGCTTGCCTGAAGGCTTATCCCATGAAACATAATCGCAAGCTGGATACGTATCACAGCCGTAGAAAATCCGGCCTTTTTTACTTCTCCGTTCAATAATTTTGCCTTCCTCACATTTCGGACAAGGCACGCCGATATCCTTAACGATCGGCTTCGTATTGCGGCAATCCGGAAAGCCGGAGCAAGCGAGGAATTTGCCGAAGCGCCCCATTTTATAAACCAAATGACGGCCGCATTTTTCGCAAATTTCATCGGAAACCTCATCTTGAATTTCGATTTCCTTCATTTCCTCTTCCGCTACTTCCAGACGCTTCTCGAACGAGTCGTAGAAGGTCGCAAGTACTTTGACCCAGTCCTGCGAGCCTTCCTCCACATGGTCGAGATCCCCTTCCATGTTGGCTGTAAATTCAGCATTCAGAATTTCCGGAAAAAACTCTTCCATTAGCTGGATAACAAGGTCGCCAAGCTCAGTCGGCATAAATTTCTTCTCTTCTATCGCTACGTATCCGCGCTTCTGAATCGTTTCCAGCGTAGGCGCATACGTACTTGGCCGTCCTATGCCGAGCTCCTCAAGCGTTTTCACGAGTCTGGCCTCCGTAAAACGCGGCGGCGGCTGTGTGAAATGCTGTTTAGGCTCAATGGCTTCCGCAGGAATCATATCCCCTACTTCAATTGGCGGTAGGAATTTATGCTCCTCTTCTGCCCCATCATCATTGCCTTCCACATATACTTTCATAAATCCGGCAAACTTGACCTTGGATCCATTCGCACGGAACTTGACATCGCCAGATATCATATCGACGGTCATCGTATCGAGAACGGCTGAAGACATTTGGCTGGATACGAAACGTTCCCATACCAGTTTGTACAACCGGAATTGATCGCGGCTGAGGAACGGCTTCATCGTATCCGGATCACGCATAATAGCTGTCGGCCTGATCGCCTCATGCGCATCTTGGGCATTGCTGTTCTTTTTCGCATAAATGCGAAGCTGCTCTGGCATATAAGGAGCGCCATAGCGTTCAGTAATGTATTCCTTTGCTTCTTCCTGCGCAATCGGGGATATACGAGTGGAGTCCGTTCTCATATATGTAATTAGACCGACCGTGCCTTCCTTGCCTAGCTCTACACCTTCATAAAGCTGCTGGGCAACGGACATCGTCTTAGACGCCCTGAAACCAAGCTTACGGGCGGCTTCCTGCTGCAGGGAGCTCGTAATGAATGGAGGTGCAGGATTGCGCAAACGCTCCTTCTCCTTCACTTCCGCCACTTTAAAATCAGAGCCGCTTTCCATCGCATCCAGCACGGCTTGCATTTCCTGCTCGTTGCCGAGCTCGCGCTTCTCGCCGCCAATGGAATGGTATTTGGCCTCAAATGGAACGCCGTTTTGCGATACCTTTGCAGTAATCGACCAATATTCTTCCGGCACAAATTCATCGATCTCATTTTCGCGGTCAATAATCAGCTTGACGCATACCGATTGAACGCGGCCAGCAGAAAGGCCCTTCTTGACCTTTTTCCACAGAAGCGGACTGATCTTGTAGCCGACAAGACGATCTAGAATACGTCTCGCCTGCTGCGCATTAACCAAATCCATATTGATTTTGCGCGGCGTCTTAAAAGCATCCTTAACCGCTTGCTTCGTTATTTCATTAAATACAACGCGGCAAGTATCCGAGGCATCCAGCTCCAAATAATGAGCCAAATGCCATGCAATAGCTTCCCCTTCGCGATCCGGGTCAGCCGCCAGATAAACATGCTTCACTTTTTTGCTGGCGCTTTTGAGTTCTTTCAGTACGCTGCCTTTGCCGCGAATCGTAATATATTTTGGATTGAAATCATTTTCAACTTCGACGCCAATCTGACTTTTCGGCAAATCGCGAATATGGCCCATGGAAGCCTTAACAATATATTTGCTGCCTAAATACTTCCCTATTGTTTTCGCTTTGGCTGGTGATTCGACGATAACTAATGAGTCTGCCACGTTAGGCGCCCCCCTCTCTACTGCTTACTACAATGCTATATATAGCGATCCAGACTGCTGCTCGATCCTACGTTTTATACATAAATTTATCAGAAGAGCGCTTAAATGTCCAAAAGGAACAGCTATCAGCTGGTGTAATTCATTAATGGATAATGGACGCTCTCGCAGCAGTGCGATAATTTTTCGTTCATCAGCGGACAATTCCTTGTCCGATTGGCGCTGTGAAAAGGCAGAAGAATTCGACTGTTTCAGCCATTCATCGCCAAGCCATGTGTATTCTTCAAAAATATGCTCGGCCGCGCTAACCAGCTTTGCTCCTTGGCGTATAAGCGAATTAGGCCCTTCACTTTTAGGAGAAGAAATCGGACCCGGCACAGCGAATAAATCACGGTTCATATCCAGCGCTTGCGCTGCTGTAATCAAAGAACCGCTGCCAATTGCCCCCTCTATGACGAGTGTGCCAAGGGAAAGCCCTGCAATAATTCGGTTGCGCAGCGGAAACATGCCGGGATGCAGCGGCGTACCGATTGGCGTTTCCGAGAGCAATAGCCCCTCTTCCGCTATATGGCGATACAAAGTTCTATTCTCTGAAGGATAACAACAATCTACGGCGCATGCAAGCACGGCTATCGTGCTACCAACTCCTCGCAGAGCGGCCTCATGCGCCTTGCTATCGATTCCACGGGCTAAACCGCTCGCAATAGTCATCCCGCCTGCCGAAAGCTGCTCAGAGAGCATAGAAGCAGTATGACGGCCATATGCGGTAGGATTGCGCGTTCCGACGATTGCTATGATTGGGCGCTTCAACAGCTCCAGACGGCCAATCGCATACAACACCCATGGCGGCTGCGGAATTTGCAGCAAATAGTTTGGATAGGCTTCATCAAACGGTGTAATGACACTAGCTCCAAGCTGAACGGCCTTTTCATAGGAAGAGCCTGAAGCAACGAGTCCTTGCCCTATTCGCTTAACAGCCGACCGTGCCTGCTGGGTGCTAAAACCGGCCTTAACATAGGCTGCTTCATCCTGACCGCTGCCCTCTCGCCACGCGCCGCTCGCTACTGCCTTCTGAATCGTGCGCCAGCCAATGCCTGGCACTTCGCTAAGCATCATTACGATTTGCCTGCATTCATCATGATCACGTTCCATATCGTTCGGCCTCCATTATAATGAGGCACGCCCTTACATTCTTTCCTATTGTGCGTTACATGGCTGAAGAATGCAAGTCGCCCTCTCATCTTCATAAAAAAAAGCAACCTTTCAGCTCCCGCTAACGGGAATCGAAAGGTTGCTTACCTTTTTCAAAGCTTTATTATTTTGCAACAGTTGTGCATTTTTCCAACAGGCCTTGCTCTTCAAGCACCGATACGAGCGTGGAGCCCATATCCGATGGAGTAGGCGCTACTTTAATTCCGCATGCTTCAAGCGTAGCGATTTTTTCAGCAGCTGTTCCTTTGCCTCCGGAAATGATCGCGCCAGCATGGCCCATACGTTTGCCTGGAGGCGCTGTTGCGCCGCCGATAAAGCCTACAACCGGCTTTTTCATATTGGCTTTAACCCATTCTGCCGCTTCTTCTTCTGCTGTACCGCCAATTTCACCGATCATAATAACCGCGTAAGTATCAGGGTCATCATTGAAACGGCTCAAAATGTCGATAAACTCGGAGCCTTTCACTGGGTCGCCGCCAATACCGACTGCAGAGGATTGTCCAATGCCGCGAGTCGTCAGCTGGTGAACCGCCTCGTAAGTCAATGTTCCCGAGCGGGAAACAACGCCTACATGGCCTTTCGTGTGAATGTAGCCTGGCATAATGCCGATTTTACATTCGTCTGGTGTAATAACACCCGGACAGTTAGGTCCGATCAAAATCGATTTGCTGCCTTCCATATAACGCTTAACTTTGACCATGTCTAGTACCGGAATGCCTTCCGTAATACAGATAACAAGTTCAAGTCCAGCGTCAACGGCTTCTAGAATAGAATCAGCTGCAAATGCTGGCGGCACATAAATAACCGAAGCTGTAGCGCCAGTCGCTTTTACCGCCTGCTCAACAGTGTTAAACACTGGAAGCGATACCGTTGAACCGTTTTCAAGAGTGATATCGACGTTAGTTCCGCCTTTACCCGGCGTTACTCCGCCTACCATTTGCGTACCGTAATCGAGTGCGCCTTTCGCGTGAAACAAGCCAGTTGCGCCCGTAATCCCTTGCGTAATCACTTTTGTATCTTTGTTTACCAAAATGCTCATCGAATCTCACATCCCCGTCCATGAATTCATACGCGTATTTATTTCACGAGAGCGACAATTTTTTGTGCGCCGTCTGACATAGAGTCCGCTGCTACGATGTTCAGTCCCGACTCGTTCAGCATTTTTTTACCCAATTCAACGTTTGTGCCTTCCAGTCTTACGACAAGCGGACGATCGAGGCCAATTTCCTTCGCGGCCGCAATAACGCCATCCGCAATAACGTCACAACGCATAATGCCGCCAAAAATATTAACGAAAATCCCTTTAACATTTTCATCGGACAAAATGATTTTGAACGCTTCTGTTACTTTCTCTTTCGTTGCACCGCCGCCTACGTCCAGGAAGTTCGCAGGGTCGCCGCCATAATATTTGATAATGTCCATTGTCGCCATAGCAAGGCCTGCGCCATTAACCATGCAGCCAATGTTGCCATCAAGGGCAATGTAGCTGAGATCGTATTTGGAAGCTTCGATTTCTTTCGCATCTTCCTCTTCCAGATCGCGCAATGCGACAATATCCTTATGACGGTATAGTGCATTGGAGTCAAAATTCAGCTTCGCATCCAATGCCATCACTTCACCATCGCCAGTTACGACAAGTGGATTGATCTCGGCAATAGAACAATCTTTCTCAACGAAAGCGTTGTACAACGAAATCATGAATTTAACAGCTTTGTTAACGAGTGCAGTTGGAATGTTGATTGCATAAGCGAGCTTACGCGCTTGGAACACTTGCAGTCCCACAGCTGGATCAACGATTTCCTTAAAAATTTTCTCAGGGGAATGCTCGGCAACTTCTTCAATTTCCGTGCCGCCTTCCTCTGAAGCCATAATGACGACGCGGCCTGTGCCACGGTCAAGAACAGCACCGATATAATATTCTTTCTTGATGTCACAGCCCTGCTCAATAAGAAGGCGCTTAACTTCTTTACCTTCTGGGCCAGTTTGATGCGTAACGAGCACTTTTCCAAGGATTTCTCCTGCATATGCGCGAACTTCATCCAAGCTTTTTGCGACTTTAACACCGCCAGCTTTACCACGGCCGCCCGCATGGATTTGTGCTTTTACAACAACAACTTTCGTACCAAGCTCTTCTGCTGCTGCAACCGCTTCATCAACGGTGAACGCAACTTTGCCCTCAGGCACAACTACACCATACTGTTTCAATAACGCTTTGCCTTGATACTCATGGATATTCATTGTTGAAATCCTCCATTTCATAGACCGAAATCAGTCGTATGTACACAAACATCTATTATCATAGCATCTTTCCTCTGGTGTTACCTTATATTCGTGCAAGAAGACTTCGGCTTTTTTGATATGGATTCAATCTCAATTTGAGATTAAACGCCACAATCCGCTAATTTACTGCCTTTTACTCGCATCCACCACCCTTTCGTTCAATATTTGACAAAAATGGACAGCGCCCATTATGATTAGTTTGTACCAAACATTCGTTTGCTACTCCATAAGAGCAATCCATTATGGCATTTCACTTAAAATCATAACCGCGATATACAGGACGTAAGGAAGCACCTTCATCCCACTAATTGGAGGTGCTTTTTGTTATGTTCAGCTTAATGCAGAGCGCGACCGTTTATGGCGTCGAAGGCAAAGAAATTGCAGTGGAGGTCGATATTGCAAGCGGCCTGCCGCAAATTGCGGTGGTCGGGCTGCCAGACCCCGCTGTACGGGAATCCGTCGAGCGAGTACGGGCTGCTATTAAAAATAGCGGCTTCACCTTCCCGATGGAGCGTATTACCGTCAACCTTGCCCCTGCCGATTTGCGCAAGGAAGGCACGGCGTTTGACCTTGCCATAGCTGCTGGCATTTTGGCGGCTAGCGGACAATTAAATGCGGCACTCTTTCATAACACGATGATGCTGGGCGAGCTTTCACTTAACGGATCTATTAGGCCGGTAACCGGCGTGCTTGCGATGATCGAACAGGCCAAAAAATCAGGCATCCGCCGCGTGCTGCTGCCGCTCGCCAATGCTCCGGAGGCTGCCTGGATAGCCGGTATGGAGCTTTTTGCTATCAAGCATTTAATGGATTTGCGTCCACAGGATAGCGAGGGGTTGGAGGCGATTCGCTATCCTCCGTCCCAACAAAATGGCGACAAGAGCTATTCTGGGATGTTGGCTGAAAATAAACCTAAGCTTGCGCCTCACTGCGGCGACTACAGCGATGTTATCGGTCAGCAGCTGGCCAAGCGTGCGCTCGTTATTGCTGCGGCAGGTCGGCATAATGTGCTGTTTTCAGGCCCGCCGGGCACAGGAAAAACGATGATGATTCGCAGGCTGCCAACCATTCTCCCGCCTTTGACCGAGCAGGAAGCGATTGAAGTGACCAAAATATACAGCGCTGCCGGAAAGCTGTCTACTGACAATCAAGGACTGATTGCTGCTGCCCCTTTCCGCGCCCCGCATCATACGATTTCTGCAGGCGGACTCGTAGGTGGCGGATCTGTGCCAAAACCTGGCGAAGTGACACTCGCCCACCATGGCGTGCTGTATTTAGACGAACTGCCTGAGTTTTCGCGGCAAACACTTGAGGTACTGAGGCAGCCATTGGAAGATGGAATTGTGACGATTGCGCGCACTAGCGCCGTCTTTCATTTCCCCGCCCGTTTTATTTTAGCTATGTCATTTAATCCTTGTCCTTGCGGATTTTCAGGGCATGAGACATTAGATAAACGGTGTACCTGCACGGATGCCATCATTACCCGGTATAAATCCAAGCTGTCCGGTCCGCTTCTCGATCGGATCGACATCCAGCTTGAGGTTCCGCAGCCCATTGACCTCGGCAGCTCAATAACGGATATTAGCCGCAACAATCTGTCCTCTGAAGCGATGCGTCGCCTGGTCGAAGCAGCTCGGGAACGGCAGAAAGCACGTTTTGCAAAGCTGAAAATCGAGGGCGATGCAAGCTTATCTGGCTCATCCCTGCACCGGGTGATGCTGATTCGCCAGGATGCTGCGGAGCTGCTTGGGCAAGCGCTCCAAACGCTCCCTATCAGCATGCGTGCCCATGACCGCATTATGCGCCTTTCGCGAACGGTAGCTGATGTTGAAGGCAGCCACTATATCGAGGCCGAGCATGTAGCAGAAGCTATCCAATATCGAAAGCTACACTTATAAGCTGTTCAAAATAGGGTTAGGCATATAAGAGCAGAGCCGATTTAAACAAGTAATTTTAAACAAGTAATCCATCAAACAACAAAAGGAGCATCACCGCCTATTGCGCAGTGATGCTCCTTTCATTTTTAGCAGGACGGCTTTCATATTCCAATATCTGGGACTCACACGCTTTAAATGTTCGCAATTCAACCATGCACCGCTAAAATGCCGCTATTATATGCTTCAGCTCACTTATTGCATCATCGTGCTCCAGCGTAATAGCAACGACATCAAAGCGTATGCTCCGTTCCAGCTGCCGAGTCAGCTTCAAGTAAACTTGCGCTGTTTCCGCCACTTGTTTTTGCTTGCGCCAGTCAACCGACTCCGCGGCTGTGCCGAAACGCCCGCCTGACCGGCGTGTGCGCACCTCGACAAATACCAGCTTGTCTTCCCCGCACACAATGAGATCCAGCTCGCCCGATCGGCAGCGCCAGTTGCGCTCCTCAATCGTATAGCCGGCTTCCAGCAAGTAGGCTTCTGCAGCAGCTTCCCCAAGCTTTCCGGTCCATTTACGCTTGTCCGCCCGCTTGCTGCTTGTCAGTTCAGGCTGGTCTGGCTTTCTATTAGTCATTCAAATCCCTCACCTTACGATCCGAGCGATAAACAAAGCTGAGTATTTCCGCTACCAGCGTATAAAGCTCAGGTGGAATCGTCTGATCGATATCAAGCTTGGACAGCACTTCTACAAGCGAAGCATCCTCCTGCATCGGAATGCCGTTTTCCTTCGCCTTTTCTATTAGCTGCTCTGCTAAATAGCCTTTGCCTTTCGCAACGACGACAGGCGCTGTTCCGACGCCCGGCTCGTATTTGAGCGCAACTGCCCGCCGTATCGGTTCAGGTTTGTTGTTCTTGTTTTCTTCTGCGCTCATACCTTCAGGTCCACCCCTTTATAACGGCCGGAAAGAAACGTCCTTGGGGCAGTAATATGTCCTTCTGCAGCTCCATCAGCAGCGTGCTCCTCATTTTCTGCAATCGGAGAGGTTCGCAGCGACAGCAGCTGGTAGCCCGCCTGATTCAAGCTGTCTGCAACTTCCGCTCGGGAAGATTTCGCAAGACCATCCATTGCCGGATGATTATTCCACAGTGTCAAGCTTACAATTTTGTCCACGACATGGACGTCTACTACCGTATCTCCTAGCGTTTTCATCGATAAATCAAATAGCAGCCGGCAATTATCCGCATCCAGCTCGCCCTTTCGGCCTCGCCGCGTTTGAATATGGACCGATGCCGTCTGATTGCCGTCATCTCCCTTAAAAGGAACGAAAACGGTGAGATGGCTGAAAAGGGCGCCATTGCGCTCAGGAGACATTAGCAGCTGCTGGCCTGTAATATGCTGCACTAGCTGATGCGCCGCCTCTTTAAGTGCGGCGGGCGCGTCATCGGAGGTTGAAAGCGCGAGAAGTACGCTTTTCAGCGATTCCTGCACATTCTGCTTATTATCTTGAGCAAGAGCAGGCAATGGCTCCCCTTTGTACCCTTGCAGCGTATTCGCCCCAGAATCGGCTTTCAGCAAGTCAGCGCCAAGTTTACTGCCTTCAGGCAGCTTGTCGCTTGCCGCTGCTGCCTGCTGGTGTGCTTGGGCAGCTGCTAGAGGCCGCTCAGCTGCTCCAGAACGCTCTTGCAGCTGTCCGGAGCTTGCATTGCGCCCAGACGCGTTTTCACCGCGCAGCGCCTGTTCTGCGCCGTTACGGGACTGATTGGCGGCACCCTGCTCTGCTTCTGCAGCGGCAGGCTCCGTCGAGCCTGCCGCTGGCTGTATCTGAATGCCAAGCAGTTGCTTTCCGAGCTGCTGCTCGTGATCGACACCGAGCCACTTCATCATCTGGCCGAGCCAGTTGGCCGGACTGGCTTCCGCTTTGCCAGCCGCTCCTGCTGCCGCAGCGGCGGCCCCCGTTCCCGCAGCAGCATCGCCTTTGCTCGCTGCCACAGCCGCTTCAGCCCCGCTCGCCTTCGCGGGTTGTCCACTGCTTGCCGTCTCCGCCGCTCTCGCCGCGGCGGCTCCCGCTTCTGCTCCGCGCGGCTGCAGCGCATTCGCGCGCCCGGCTTCGCCAGCGGCGGCTTCCGGCTTCTCGCCGCCGCCAAGCCCCCGCAGCAGCTCTGCGCCTTCGCCGAGCAGCGCTTGCAGCTTGCCCAGCTGCTGCGCAAGCTGGGCCTCCTTCCCGCCCGCCTGCGCCTGCCCGCTGGCGGCTTCCTTGCCGCCGGCTGCTGCCGATGACGACGCCAGCTGGCTCAGCTGGTCCAGCAGCTCATGCGCCGCTGGGCCAAACATCACCTGCTGCAGCGCACTAATCGTCGCTGCCGTCACAGGCAAACCGCGCTTGAATGCCGAGGCTGCCGCCTGCATCCATTGCTCTGTATCCGCACCAGACGGCATAGCTGCCGCCGCTTGCTGAAACACCTGCGCGGCATCCTTGTTCAGCGGGATGCCTTCTTGATTTAAGTTCTTTATGATTTGCGCCGCCCATTTCTGGTCGGGCAAAGCGAACTGCTTAAGCAGATCCTTAATTGACTGTTCCGGCAGCTCGGCGAGCGAAGCGTCTATTTGCTTCAGCATAATAAGGCCGCCTTCCGCCTGCGCCCCAACCTGAAGCATCGCTGCTTGGCCTGCGGCCAACGGCACCTCAAGCGTCGCCCTTACCTGCACGCCGTTGATTTGCACAATGGCCTCATTGTTGTCCGATACCTGCAGCACCAGGGCGCGTACCGTCTGTCCCGGCTTCAGCTCAGCTGAACGTATATCCGTTCCCGACGCTTCGCCCAGCATGCTTCTCATCATTTGTCCAATATTCATTGCCATCGCTCCCGTTTTACGATGAAATTCAGCTTACGCCCGTCAGGCTTCATCCTGCTTCGCTATCAAAACATGCTTTATTACCTTTATCGGCTAGTCGCCTGCGTATGATGAATCAGCTTTTTCGCCGCTGGCTCAATCTACTCGATTTAACCCTCATTATACAAAAAAAGACGGCGCATGCGCTGCACCAACAGCACGCCGTCTTTCTTAATTTTAGCAAGTCTAGCAATCACCAGAGCAGCCGATTCTATTATCAAAATAAGCATATAAACTTATAATCTGCTGCTCAGTTAAAATAATTGCTGCTGCTCCGCAAATATTTTCCCAAGAAAGGTTTTGCGATGCAGCGGGCTCGCCCCATACTCTAGCAGCCGCTCGCGATGCAGCTTCGTCGGGTAGCCCTTATGTACAGCTATTCCATATTCTGGGTACAGCTGCTCCCATTCATCCGCACATAAACGATCGCGCGTTACTTTGGCCAAAATCGATGCAGCAGCAATCGTCTGGCTGTTGGCATCCCCTTTGATGATCGCAAGCTGCGGCTTTGGCACATCCACTTTCTCTGCATCAATGAGCAAATAATCAGGCTCTATCGCCAATGATTCGATTGAAAGCTTCATTGCAAGCCTAGCAGCCTGCTTAATATTAATGCGGTCAATTTCAGCAGCTTCTACACGGGTAACCGACCACGCGATACACTTTTCGATAATGATATCATAAAGCTGATCCCGCTTTTTCTCCGAGAGCTTCTTGGAATCATTTACCCCTTCAATGACCAGATCAGGCGGCAAAATGACAGCAGCAGCGACGACATCGCCGAACAGGCAGCCCCGGCCAACCTCATCCACACCAGCAATGGCCTGGCAGCCTTCACTCCACAGCTTACGTTCATACTCCAGCATATCCGCCTATCCCCCGCTTCAAATCCTCAGGACTACAAGGACACTCATTGCATCAAAAATCTAGCTATTTTGCTTCCACGGTGCTTCAAGCGAAATATGGCCGAACTTGCCCGCACGCAGCTCCCGCAAAATAATGCCCGAAACCTTCTCCAGGTCAACTCGCGCTCCGCTCTGCAAACAACCACGCTTGCGTCCGATTTCCTCCATCACCTTGACGATTTCATCAGACTCATTCGTATCCGGCTGTTCCATCGTCAACTCGAAGCGCTCTTTCACACTGTTCCAGTAACGGTCAACCAATTCCTTCAAAGCAAAAAACGCAATATCTTCAATATTCAAAACCTGCTCGCGAATCGCACCTGTCATCGCAAGGCGATAGCCGACAAGCTCATCCTCGAACTTTGGCCACAAAATGCCCGGCGTGTCTAGCAGTTCCATATCCTTGCCTGCTTTTATCCACTGCTGGCCTTTTGTTACTCCAGGGCGATCACCAGTAAGCGCAATATTGCGACCCGCCAGACGGTTAATCAGCGTCGATTTCCCTACATTCGGAATGCCGACGATGAGACCGCGCACCGCTCTTGGATTAATGCCTTTTGCGATCTGACGGTCAATTTTTTCCTGCAGCAGTTCTTTTGCTTTAACCGGAACCTCGTTTACCCGCGTTCCTGTTGAAGAATCGACCGCAATACATTCATGGCCTTCTCCCTTAAAATACGTAATCCATTGCTCTGTCACCTTAGCATCTGCTAGGTCAGACTTGTTGAGCACGATCAGCCGCGGCTTGCCGCCCAAAATTTCATCGACAATCGGGTTGCGGCTGGACATTGGAATACGTGCATCAAGCAGCTCGATCGTTACATCAATCAGCTTGAGCTTGTCCTGTATTTGTCGTTTCGCCCGCGTCATATGACCGGGGAACCATTGAATCGTCAATTTCTCACCTCATTCAAATGCCATTTAATGCTTAATAAAGCTCAGCTTGTTCAGCGGCCAGAAAATAACTTCCGCCCGTCCTACAAGCTCTTTATCCGAAATATAACCAAGGGCACGGCTGTCCTGGCTGTTGCTGCGATTGTCGCCCATTGCGAAAATCGTATCCTCCGGCACAGTCGCTTCCGTTATTCGCTCATTAGGAAAATCTGATTCTGTATTATAAAGCTGACCATTTGCCTGAGCCTGTTTAATGGCATCCGCAATGTATGGCTCTTCCAATTTCACATCATTAATGAAGACGTCATCGCCTTGAACCTTGATCGTATCTCCCGGCAGTCCAATGACGCGTTTAATAAAATCTCTGCCTTGTTCCGGGACATGGAATACGACAACCTCGCCTCTGTCAGGCTCACGGAATTTGTACAAAATTTTATTCACAATGAGACGCTCGCCTGTTTCAAAGTTTGGATGCATGGATTCACCTTCAACCATAAACGGCGCAAACAGAAAACTGCGGATAATGACGACCAGCACGACTGCTATAGCAAGCGCTTTGATCCACTCTACCGTTTCTTTCATCGCTTTTGCTTTTTGGCTAGGCGCTGCCTTGTCAGACTCAGCAGATGGAGTAGCCGTTTCGGCGCTATCTGATGTGATTTCAGTTACATTTTCATCATTACGTGATTGCTGGTCCATAAAAACGCCTTCTTTCCATCCTCGAATTCATACTTTCTGACAAGCTGTAAGAATAACGAAAGGGAGCTTGTTTAACCAAGCCCCCTCTTGTCTATTCGACTTAACGAATTTCTTTAATTCTAGCTGCTTTACCACGAAGGTTACGTAGGTAGTACAGTTTAGCGCGACGTACTTTACCACGACGTGCCACATCGATACGATCGATTTTAGGCGAGTTCAACGGGTAAGTTCTTTCGACGCCAACACCGTAGGAAATTTTACGTACTGTAAAAGTTTCGCTAATACCGCCGCCACGACGTTTGATTACAACGCCTTCAAATAGCTGGATCCGCTCGCGGGATCCCTCGATAACTTTAACGTATACTTTCAACGTGTCACCGGGACGAAAGTTAGGAAGGTCTTTGCGAAGCTGCTCTTGCGTAATCGCTTGTACGAGATTCATCTTGGATTCACTCCTTCCACCATAGACGTTCTTAATAGCTCTCCAACTTCCCATTTGAAATTGGGTCATTACCATTAGCGGACCGTCCGATTAATACGAACAACATTTGAAATCATACCATATTCAAACCCAAATTTCAACATCTTTTTCCGGGCTTGCCAACATTATCGCTTAAGACTGCTGTTTGTCCAAGGAAGCAAGCCATTTACGCTCCTTGGCGGTCAATTCAGCCTTCTCCAGCAGGTCAGGACGCCTGCTCCGTGTGCGAAGCAGCGATTGCTCGCGGCGCCATGTCTCGATGCGGCTATGGTGGCCGGAAATAAGCACCTCCGGCACCTCCATATCACGAAATACAGCGGGCCTTGTATAATGCGGATGCTCCAGCAAGCCTGTGCTGTATGAATCTGTTACTGCCGAAGTTTCATTGCCAAGGACGCCAGGAAGCAGGCGTGCTACGCTGTCGATAACAACCATCGCAGGAAGCTCCCCGCCAGTCAGCACATAGTCGCCAATCGAAAGCTCATCCGTTACTAAATGCTCGCGTATACGCTCATCATAACCCTCGTAATGACCGCAAATCATAATCAGATGCTCTTCCTTCGCCAGCTCCTCTGCCTTCTGCTGGGTGAAGGTTTCCCCTTGTGGACACATTAAAATAACACGCGGACGGGATCCTGTTCCGACCTGCTCCATTAAGTGCTCAACAGCCGAAAATACAGGCTCTGCTTTAAGCACCATGCCTCCTCCTCCGCCATACGGATAGTCGTCTACCGTATTATGCTTATTGCCGGAGTAAGCGCGAAAATTAATGGCATTCAGTGCTACGATGCCTTTTTCCTGTGCCTTGCCAAGAATACTGGCCCCAAACACGCCATCGAACATTTCAGGGAAGAGCGTAAGCACATCTACTCTCACGCTAAATCAACCCTTCCATCAGATGAACGGTTACCGTCTTCGTCGCAATGTCTACGTTCAGCAGTACTTCATCGATAACGGGAATTAGCACTTGGCTTCCTTTTCCTTTAGGGCGGTCCACGACCCACACATCATTAGCGCCTGGCCGCAAAATTTCAGAAATGGTGCCCAGCTCCTCTCCCTCGTCTGTTACGACGCGGCAGCCGATAATTTCATGGAAATAATATTCCCCTTCATCCAGCTTCCCAAGCTGCTCCTCTGCTACCTTCAGCAGCCAGCCCTTGTACTTCTCCACTTCATTAATATTATTATATCCCTTAAGCTTAATAATATAATTGCCCTTATGCTCACGGGAGCCCGCAATCTCTACTTCCAGCTTCGTGCCATGCTCCTCATGAATCATAACGAGCTTATTGCCTACTGCAAAACGCAGATCTCCAAAATCGGTCTGGGACAGCACCTTCAACTCGCCGCGCAGACCATGTGTATTAACGATTTTGCCAACTGTAAACCATTTGCCGCTCATTATTCATGTATCCTTTCTTTCGTGTTTTCTTTTTATTATGATCAGGATTTTGCATAAATCAATGAAGCGCAGAACGCCGATAAGCGGTTGATCCGCTATTCAAGGCCATTTATGCAAAATCCTCATGATACACGCATAAACGGCTGACGCCGGCCCAAAAAAAGGCGGCAGCAGCCGTTTTGCGTAAAAACAGAAAATATCCGCTATGAATATGACTGTTTTTATATTTTGAAAAAGGGTTAGGGTAAACTACCCTAACCCTCTCCGAATACGTTTTACGATATGATGTCCACGATAACCCGCTTCTCTGATTTGACAGCTGCGGAGGTTACAACCGTACGCATCGCTTTCGCAATGCGGCCTTGCTTGCCGATAATTTTACCGACATCCTCCGCATGAACCGACAGCTCATATACGATGCCGCGGTCATCGTCTCTTTCCTTCACGTTTACGTCTTCCGGATGATCCACTAACGCCTTTGCTATGACAAGAATCAATTCTTTCATTATAAAGGCCCTCCGCTGTTCAACAGTTATTTCTGTTGCTTAAGCTCATGGAACTTTTTCATTACGCCTGCTTTGGAAAGCAAGTCGCGAGCTGTATCCGAAGCTTGCGCTCCGTTTTGCAGCCATTTCAAAGCTTTTTCTTCGTTGATGGATACTTGAGCCGGTTGTGCAACCGGGTTATAAGTACCGATCTCCTCGATAAAGCGACCGTCGCGCGGCGAACGGGAGTTAGAAACAACTACGCGATAAAAAGGGGCTTTGTGAGCACCCATACGTTTCAAACGAATACGTACTGCCATGTGAAATTCACCTCCTTCAATTAATAAACCTATTTGCTATTTAAAATGGAAACTTCATGCCTTTGCCCAGCATGCCTTTAAGGCCCTTCTTGCCGCCCTTAAGGCCTTTAGGCCCCATCATGGACGAAAACTGCTTCATCATTTTGCGCATGTCATCGAACTGCTTGATCAGTCGATTGACTTCGGCAACCGACGTTCCGCTTCCAGCAGCAACCCGCTTCCGGCGGCTGTGGTTAAGAATTTCCGGCTTCGTCTTTTCTTCCTTCGTCATCGAGCGCACAATCGCCTCAATACGGCCGATTTGCTTCTCATCGATTTTCATGTCTTTAAGGCCTTTGACCTTGCCCATCCCTGGCAACATATCCATCAACTGATCAATCGGCCCCAAATTGCGAACCTGCGCCATTTGCTCCAGAAAATCATCAAATGTAAACTCGGCCGTGCGCATCTTGCGCTCCATCTCGGCAGCTTTGTCTGCATCAATGTTCATCTGGGCTTTCTCGATAAGAGAAAGCATGTCGCCCATGCCGAGAATCCGCGATGCCATCCGGTCTGGATAGAACGGTTCAAGCGAATCGATCTTCTCGCCCATAGCAGCAAACTTGATTGGCTGGCCTGTTACAGCTTTAACGGATAATGCCGCACCACCACGGGTATCGCCATCAAGCTTCGTCAATACAACACCGGTGAGCTCAAGCTGCTCATGGAAGCTTTGTGCTACGTTGACTGCATCTTGACCTGTCATGGAGTCAACAACGAGCAGCACTTCATCAGGCTTAACCAGCTGATGAATTTGCTTCAGCTCGTCCATCAGCGTTTCGTCAATATGAAGTCGGCCCGCTGTATCAATAATGACGTAGTCATTATGATTATCTTTCGCATGCTGCAAGCCTTGCTTCGCAATTTCTACCGGAGAAGCTTGATCGCCAAGCGAAAACACCGGAGCATTGATTTGCTCGCCGAGCACTTGCAGCTGCTTGATAGCGGCTGGACGATAAATATCACAGGCTACAAGCAAAGGCTTATGATTGCTCTTCTGTAGAAGCTTGGCAAGCTTGCCGGACGTCGTTGTTTTACCTGCGCCCTGCAAACCGACCATCATAATAACCGTTGGCGGTTTATTCGCTTTCGCCAGCTTGCTTTGCGTACCGCCCATCAGCTCGGTCAGTTCTTTATTAACGATGTTAATAATGACCATGCCTGGAGTAAAGCTTTTCTCCACTTCCTGACCAATAGCCTGTTCCTTTACTTTGGCGATAAAATCTTTGACGACTTTAAAGTTAACGTCTGCCTCCAGCAGCGCAAGACGCACTTCACGCATCGCCTCGTTTACATCAGCATCGGATACTTTGCCTTTGCCCTTCAGCTTGCTAAAAACGTTTTGCAATCGGCTTGACAAGCTTTCAAATGCCGCCATGATCCATCACCTCCGTTATTTCCTTACCTGTTGTTCGTCGTTATTAATTGCTCGATTATATCTAGAATTCCCTGCTTGGCATCCATACCTAGGGAAAGCTCTGTTACGCTATTTCCCAGATGTTCGGCAAGCTGCTGCAGCGCTTCATGCTTCTCCAGCAAGCGAAGCTTGCCCTCGTAGCTTTCAAGCACCTGCACCGCGCGCTTCACATGCTCATAAACTGCCTGCCTGCTAATGCCGGATTCCGCTGCAATTTCCCCAAGCGAGAAATCATCGTGAAAATAATATTTAAGTGAAGTCCTCTGCTTCTCAGTGAGCAGGGGCTCATAAAAGTCAAACAATAAATTAATTCGGGTCGTCTTCGCAAGGGCGTCTGGTTCACTAGCATTCATGACCTTTGCTCCTTCCCGTCAAGGGTAAATCCTTTACACCTAAGCAACGTCTCTTATCTTACACGATTGAAGCAGGCACTGTCAAGCTTTAAACCTTGTCATCCCTAGTTGAACGCATTTTAGGCCAAGCGTAAACGGCCGAAAGCCGTCCTCAGGCGGTAAAGCTAACATTTCGCGGTGAAATATAAGCGGAGTATAAGGGGAATCTTATACTCCGCTTATATTTTCAAAAAGCTGATTTATTGCTGCGTTTCAGCCTCTTCTGGCTCTTCTTGATCTTTAATAAGACCAGCAAATAGGGCGTGTACAAACTGCTCCGAATCAAACTGTTGCAAGTCCGTCATCTTCTCGCCTAAGCCTACCAGCTTCACAGGCAAATTCAACTCATTGCGGATAGCAATGACGATTCCGCCTTTAGCTGTACCATCAAGCTTCGTCAATACGAGGCCGGTTACGCCGCTTTTCTCGCCGAACAGCTTCGCTTGGCTGAGTGCATTTTGGCCAGTAGTCGCATCGAGCACCAGCAGCACCTCATGAGGCGCATCTGGAATTTCACGCTGAATGACGCGGAAAATTTTATTGAGCTCTTCCATCAAATTGGACTTGTTTTGCAGCCTTCCCGCTGTGTCGCAAAGCAAAATATCTACGCCCCGCTGCTTCGCCGCCTGCACCGCATCAAACATGACGGCTGCCGGATCGGAGCCGGACTGCTGCTTAATGACGTCAACGCCTACGCGCTGGCCCCACACCTCCAGCTGCTCAATGGCACCAGCGCGGAACGTATCGCCCGCTGCCAGCAGGACGCTTTTGCCCTCATTTTTATACTTGTAGGCCAGCTTGCCGATCGTCGTCGTTTTGCCAACGCCATTGACGCCGACGAACAAAATAACAGTAATGCCGCTACCCGACATGCGAAGCGCTGTTTTCTCGTTGTCATCACCCCTCAGCAACTCAACGAGCTTCTCCGACAATACCGGCTGCAAATCCGCCGCATCTTCGATTTTGCGTTTTTTCACTTCTGCACGCAGCTCGTCAATCAGCTTCATCACGGTATTGACGCCTACATCGGCGCCAATCAAAATTTCTTCAAGCTCCTCGTAAAACTCCTCGTCAATCTTTTTCCGGCGCGTAATGAGCTCTTCTACTTTTTCGACAAACGCTGTGCGGGTTTTGGATAACCCTTCTTTAAATATCATCGTGACCGCTTCCGTCTTGGAAGCGATGCTTTCCTTCAATCTTTTGAAAAAACTCATCGCGATTGCTCCTCCGTCTTCGTAACTATGCTATATGATTTCCTCATTCTTAGAGCCGCATGCTACGCGGTAGCCTGCTCCTCTTCTTCCTCCAGACGCACCGATACGAGCTTCGATACTCCGCCTTCCTCCATCGTTACGCCATACAGCACATCGGCTTCCTCCATCGTGCCTTTGCGGTGGGTAACGACGATAAACTGCGTGAGCTCGGAAAATTCACGCAAATATTGGGCAAACCTCGATACATTCGCTTCATCAAGCGCTGCCTCTACCTCATCCAATACGCAGAAAGGCACTGGCTTCACCTGCAAAATAGCAAACAACAGCGCAATTGCCGTAAGCGCCCGCTCACCGCCGGAGAGAAGCTGCAAGTTTTGCAGCTTCTTGCCTGGCGGCTGCGCTACAATATCGATACCCGTATCTAGCACGCGATCCGGCTCGACTAGAACAAGATCTGCCCGGCCGCCGCCGAACAGCTTTGCAAACACGATGCTGAAGTGACCTCTGATCGCTTCAAAAGTCGTTTTGAACCGTTTCGACATTTCATCGTCCATCTCGCGAATAACTTGATAAAGCGTTGTTTTGGCTTCCACCAGATCATCTTTCTGCTCCGATAAAAACTCATAACGCTCCTTGACGCGCTCATACTCGTCAATAGCGCCCAGATTCACGTCACCTAGCATCGTAATTTGGCGCTTCAAATCACGAACTAGATTTTGCGTGCCAATGACATCTTCAGGCACAGGGTATTGCTCTCTAGCCAGCTCAATGCTCAGCTCGTATTCCTCGCTAAGCTTGCGCAGCAAATTGTCCAGCTCCACATCAAGGCGATTGGCGGCGATTTCATTTTGGCGCAGCTGCTCCTCGATTTGCCGGAGCTGCGTACGCTGCTCCTTCGTCTCGCTTTCGCCCTCTTCCAGCTCACGGATTCGATCCGCTCTTGCCGAACGCTGCAAATCCGTCTGCTCCGAGCATTCCTGCTTCTTAAGCTTCAGGTGATTAAGCTGCTCCACCTGCTGCACGCTCTCCTCTGCATGGCGAGCAATCTCTCCTTCCTGCTGTGCAAGCAGCGAACGGACATTGCCAAGCTCCTGCTTCGCTCGTACAATATCAGCCCGAACACGGGCGGCTTGATCTTCAAACGACTGCTTTTCTTGATCCGTCTTGGCTGAGCTGATTTTCAAATCGGTCAGCTGGCCTTGCAGCGCTTCCTTCGCCGTTTCGCTCGCTTTGCGGCGCTCCTCGGCAAGCTTGATCGCCTCCTGCAGCCTAGCTTCATCTGCTACCAGCTTCTCAAGCTTCGCCTGTGCTTCCTCAGTAGCAGCCTGCATCGTTTGCTGCTCTGCCAAATGGCTGCTGCGATCAGCGGAATACAGCTGTTCCTGCTCATTAAGCTGCTTTTCCTCAGACAGCATCTGCTGAAGCTCTGCCCGCACCTGCTGCTCGTCAATACGCGATTGCTCCGAACGCGAGCGCAGCTCCTCCATATTTTGCGATCGGATCGACTGCTCCTTGCGTAGGTCGCTGAGCTTGTCGCGGAGCTGCTTCATCGTTGCCTCAGCTGCCGTAATTTCCTCATCCAGCCCTTCAATTTGCCGCTGCCGTCCAAGCAAGCTTGCTCCTTTTTTCTGCAAGCTTCCGCCTGTCATCGAACCCCCGGCATTTACAACATCGCCCTCTAGCGTTACAACCCGGTAGCGATATTGACATTTTGAAGCGATACGGTTCGCCTGCTCCAAATTTTCAGCAAGCAATACATTGCCGAGCAAGTTTTGAATAATAGACTTATATTGCGGGTCGCAAGAGACCAGATCAGCAGCAACGCCTACAAAACCTTCTGCGTTTTCAGCAAGTCGTCTGTCATGCTCAGGCACTTGCCTTCCGCGAATGACATCGAGAGGCAGAAAAGTAGCCCGGCCGAGCTGACGCTGCTTCAAAAATGCAATCGCTGCGCGAGCTGTCTTCTCATCCTCCATGACCACATGCTGAAGCGCACCGCCAAGCGCTGTTTCAACCGCTACCTCGATCCGCTCTGGCACGCGAACCAGTTCAGCAACCGCGCCATGAACGCCGCTAATGCCGCCCGAAGTGCGGCGCGACGCCTTGAGCACCTCCCGAACGCCGTGCATAAAACCGTCGAGTGCATCCTGCATTTCTTTCATCGTATCGCGACGGGAAATGCTGGCGTCGATTTTTTGCTCCCATTTGCGAATAGCAGCAGCCGCTTCATCTACATACTGCCCGGTCTGCTTCGCTTTTTCAGCCTCATCTATGTATTTGTTGCGAGCGCCATTAATATCTTTCAAAATCGCTTCCAGCTGTGCTTCCAGCTGCGCACGTCTAGCTCCACTTTTCCGCTTCTGCTCTTTCCACTTCAGCTCATCCTCGCCAAGACGCTCCATCCGCCGTCCAACAGCTTCCTTCTGCTGCTGGGCATAACGAATTTCGTTGCGCAGCTCCGCCATTGCACTAAGCACATCAAGCAGTTCGCCCTTCAGCGTCTCCTCGGCATCCGGCGCAGCTCCGCCAACAACGCCAATAAGACGGTCTTCCTCTTCAGCCAGCTTCGACTTCAAATCGGCAAGCTGCAGCTCCAGAGCAGTTGCACGGCTGCGGAATTCCGCCTCTTCCTGCATCAGCGTGCCAATGCGGGCATCCTGAGACGCAGCAGATTCCTCAAGCTGCAGCTTGTTATGCTCCAAGTTGCGTTTGCGTTCCTTCAAAACCTCGCCGTAGCCTTCGCATTTTTCATAATCCTCGCTATATTGCAGCATCGCTTCATGAAGGCGGTCGAGCTTCTCCTCAATTTCGCGCAGCGCAAGGCGATCCTTCTCCAAATGCGCATCATGCTTGCTCACAACCGTTGACAGCTCCAGCTCGCTTTGCTTGAGCACCTCCAGCTTGGCATTTGCCTCCGACCAAGATTTATGGACCGAATCAATGTTGTGAACGTACATGGAAATTTCTTTCGTTCGCAGCTGCTCCCGCAGCGCTTTATAATGAATCGCTTTCTCCGATTGTTCCTTGAGCGGCCCTACCTGGTCTTCGAGCTCAGTAACCAAATCGTGAATGCGCAGCAGGTTCTGCTCCGTCTCATCAAGCTTCTTCTGCGCTTCACGCTTGCGCGATTTATATTTAACGATACCGGAAGCTTCTTCAAAAATACCACGGCGATCCTCAGACCTAGTGCTTAGTATTTCCTCAATTCGGCCTTGTCCGATAATCGAATAAGCTTCCTTGCCGATTCCCGTATCCATAAACAGCTCTGTAATATCCTTGAGCCGACATGATTGCTTGTTAATCATATATTCACTGTCACCGCTGCGATGGACACGGCGGGTTACTGTCACCTCATTGTACTCCAGTGGCAGTGCTCCATCCGTATTGTCGAGCGTCAGCGACACTTCGCCATAATTGACTGCTTTGCGCGCATCGCTTCCGGCGAAAATAATATCTTCCATTTTGCCGCCGCGAAGGCTTTTGGCGCTTTGCTCGCCGAGCACCCAGCGGATGCCGTCGGAAATATTGCTTTTGCCGCTGCCGTTAGGGCCGACCACTGCCGTAATCCCCGTAACGAACTCCATCTCCGTCTTATCGGCAAACGATTTAAAACCTGCTAGTTCAATACGCTTAAGGAACATAAATTGTCTTTCACCTCACCCGCTATTGTACCACAAAATCCAGACGCCGGATAACCTCACTTTATGCCTTCTAGCATCCTTTCTTACAATAAAAAAAGAGGCTACCAGGATTTGTAACAATCCTGGTAGCCTCTTCCTATAGCTTCCTCTTTACGGCTGAGCGGAAAGGGAGTGCCACGCTTCTTCCGCTGCGCGCTGCTCCGCTTCCTTCTTCGTCCGACCGCTGCCGCTGCCGCATCTGGCATCACCCAAAATCACTTCCACGACAAACTCGCGATCATGCGCCGGTCCGCGCTCCTCGGTAATCCGGTATTCTACCGTACCGAGCCCATGATGCTGGGCGCGCTCCTGCAGCTTGGATTTGAAATCCTTCACGAGCAGTCCGTAATCGTTCGATTCGATGAATGGAAACACATGCTCTTCAAGAAAAGCACGGGCCCGGTCCATACCCGCATCGAGAAAAATCGCACCGACAAACGCTTCAAACAAATCCGCCAGCAGTGCCGGCCTTTGTCTGCCGCCCAGCTGCTCTTCGCCCCGTCCCAGCAGGACGTAGGCGCCAAGAGCGAGCCGTTCCGCAAAAAGGGCAAGTGACGGTTCACATACGACCGAGGCGCGCATACGCGTAAGCTCGCCCTCCGGCCGACGTGGATATGAGCGAAACAGAAATTCCGAGACGAGCAGCTGCAATACCGCATCGCCCAAAAACTCCAAACGCTCATTATGCTCGATTGTGCCATGTTTATGCTCATTTACATACGACGTATGCGTGAAAGCTTGCTTCAGCAGCCTATGTTGTTTGAAGCGTAGCCCCAGACGCGACTGCAGCTCGCTTAGAGAATCATGCTTCATAAACTTTCATCACGATCGTCGCATTATGACCGCCAAAACCGAAGGAGTTGGACATTGCGATACGAACATCCGCTTTGCGCGGCTCATTCGGCACATAATCCAAATCACATTCTGGATCTTGGTTGTCTAAGTTAATCGTTGGTGCAATGACACCGTTTTGCAGCGTCAAGCCTAAAATAACCGCTTCCACTCCGCCGGCTGCGCCAAGCAAATGTCCCGTCATCGACTTCGTCGAGCTGACTGCCAGCTTATAAGCATGGTCGCCAAATGCTTTCTTAATCGCTTTCGTCTCCGAACGGTCGCCTACTGGCGTTGAAGTGCCGTGAGCATTAATATAATCGATTTCTTCTGGAGCAAGTCCAGCATCTTTGAGCGCTTTCACCATACAGCGTGCTGCGCCGTCTGGATCAGGCTCTGTCATATGATGCGCATCGCCGCTCATGCCATAGCCAATAATTTCAGCGTAGATCCGAGCTCCACGTTTTTGGGCATGCTCGAGAGATTCCAATACAAGCACGCCTGCACCCTCGCCCATAACGAAACCATCGCGGTCTATATCGAAAGGACGGCTTGCTTTGCTTGGCTCATCATTGCGAACGGACATGGCGCGCATGGAGCAGAAGCCGGCCATTCCCGTTGGACGGATAGTCGCCTCAGCACCGCCGCACAGCATGACATCAGCGTCGCCGCGCATAATCATCTTATAAGAATCACCAATGGAATGCGTGCCTGTCGCACAAGCGGTAACCGCCGTGCTGTTCGGGCCTTTCGCGCCAGTTAGCATTGATACTTGACCAGATGCCATATTGGCAATCATCATTGGAATAAAAAACGGGCTGACGCGCTTCGGGCCTTTTTCCAGCAAAATATTATGCTGATCTTCCCAAGTGCCCAGGCCGCCAATACCGGAACCAATCATAACGCCTACGCGTTCTTCATCAGCGTTTTCACCGATTTTCAAATCTGCATCCTTAACCGCCAATTGGCTGGCTACCGCAGCGAACTGCACGAAGCGGTCCATACGGCGCGCTTCCTTCTTGTCCAATCCGAAATCCTCCGGATTGAAGTTTTTGATTTCTGCGGCAATGTACGTAGGGTATTCCGAAAAATCGAACGCTTCCACAACGGACACACCAGACTTGCCTGCGAGCAAATTGCCCCAAAACTCCTCAAGCTCATATCCGAGGGAAGTCATAACTCCCATACCTGTAACGACAACTCTTTGCTTCATTTCGATTCACCTCTATGAACTGCAATATAGATAACACGCTGCTGCGCTGTATCTTTTATATATAAATAGCTCTTACGCTCATTTATTCGTATTCATAATCACATGCCCTAGATGGAGAGAAGTCCCGTTTGTGACAACGGGACCCAGGCTTCCTTAGTTAAGAGATTGTATGTATTTAACAACTTCTCCTACTGTTGTGATTTTCTCTGCATCTTCATCAGAGATCTCCATATCGAACTCGTCTTCAAGCTCCATGACCAATTCCACGACATCGAGCGAGTCAGCGCCGAGGTCATCTTTAAATGAAGCTTCAAGCGTTACTTCCGCTTCGTCTACACCTAGGCGGTCTACAACGATACGTTTTACGCGATCTATTACTTCGGACATCCGGTTCACCTCCTCTTTGGTATTATACGAGAATTAAAACTAAAATGCCATACGTAACCGTTTTAATTCCCGGCAAGGCCTTTGCGGCACTTTTTTTACATGTACATGCCGCCATCTACATGAATGGTTTGACCCGTCATATAGCCTGCTACATCAGACGCCAGAAAACGCACAGCTGCTGCAATATCCTCAGGGCTGCCAAGGCGCGCAAGCGGAATTTGACCGGCAAGCGATTCCTTCATTTCTTCTGGAAGCTTGTCCGTCATTTCAGTCTGAATGAAGCCTGGCGCGACGCAGTTGACCGTAATGCCACGCGAAGCCAGTTCCTTCGCGCTAGCTTTCGTAAGGCCAATAACGCCAGCCTTAGCGGCAACATAGTTAGCTTGTCCAGGATTGCCAAGCACCCCAACGACGGATGAAATATTAATAATGCGGCCTGAACGCTGCTTCATCATTGGACGAGTAACCGCCTTGATGCCATTGAATACGCCCTTCAAGTTCGTCTCAATAACTTGGTCAAATTCCTCTTCCTTCATACGCATGATCAGGTTGTCTCTTGTAATTCCGGCATTATTCACCAAAATATCAATAGCACCGAACTGCTCCAGCACATCCTTGACCATAGCCTCGAATTCAGCCGCCTTGCCTACATTAGCCTGCAGTACAATTGCACGGCGTCCAAGCGCCTCTACAGCTTGAGCTGTCTCAGCGGCGGCTGCCTCGCTGCCCGAATAGTTAATGGCCACATCGGCCCCGGCTTCTGCCAGCGCGATCGCAATCGCTCTGCCAATTCCACGGGAAGCGCCCGTTACAAGCGCCTTCTTGCCTTCCAAATTCGCGAACATGATAAAACCTCCCCTATTCGGCTGCTTGCAAAGCATCCAGAGCTGCGATGCTGTTAAGCGAGATCACCTTGACGGATTTATCGATTTTTTTGATCAAGCCGGCAAGCACCGTGCCTGAACCGATTTCCACGAAAGTATCTACGCCTTCCGCGATTAAATAACGAACGCTGTCTTCCCACAGTACGGGCGAGTAGACTTGCTCGACCAGCAGTCCGCGAAGTTCCGCCGCATCCGTCACTGCACTAGCAGTAACGTTAGCTACAACAGGCACAGCTGCATCGCTCATGCTTACGTCTGCCAATACGCCAGCAAGCTGCTGGGCAGCAGGCTTCATAAGCGATGAATGGAAGGGGCCGCTAACCTCAAGCGGAATGACCCGCTTGAATCCTGCTTCCTTGCCGCGTTCGACAATCGCCTGAACACCAGCCGCAGAACCGGAAACGACGATCTGCCCTGGGCAGTTCACGTTCGCAAGCTCGACAACATGGCCTTCTGCCGTCACTGTACGGCATAGCTCGGCAAGCGCCTCGCGCTCTGCGCCAAGCACAGCTGCCATTGCGCCATGTCCACCCGGAACCGCCTGCTCCATAAAGAGACCGCGGGAACGCACTGTACGAACGGCATCCTCAAAGGACAAAACGCCCGATGCTACTAGCGCGCTGTACTCCCCAAGGCTGTGGCCCGCTACATAGTCCGCTTTCAAACCGCGGCCTTCTAGCGCTTGCAGCAGCGCGACGCTTACCGTAAGCAGCGCAGGCTGCGTATTCGCCGTCTGCTTCAGCGTATCTTCCGGCCCGTCAAAAATAATCTCGCTCAGCTTGAAGCCAAGCGCTTCGTCTGCCTGTTCAAAAACCTGGCGCGAACGCGCGAACGCTTCATAAACATCTTTGCCCATCCCTACAGCCTGAGCACCTTGTCCTGGAAATACAAAAGCGGTTTTACCCATCCTGCAATCCCTCCGTTACCAAATCAATACAGAAGCTCCCCAAGTCAGTCCGCCGCCAAAGCCGACGAATACGAGAGCGTCTCCTTCTTTCACACGATTTTGCTCAACCGCTTCTGCCAGCGCAACCGGAATCGATGCTGCGGACATATTGCCGTAGTTGTTCAAATTAATCATGCATTTCTCCTCAGACAAATTCAGACGGTTAAGCGCCGATTGAATGATTCGAATATTCGCCTGATGCGGAATAAGCAGATCGATTTGATCCTTCGTCATATCCGCTTTGCGAAGCGCTTCCTCTGCTGCGCTGCCCATAATGCGCACCGCAAATTTAAACACATCATTGCCAGCCATATGGATAAAATGCTGCCGTGATGCGACACTTTCCTCCGAAGCCGGCATGCGGGAACCGCCGCCGCTTACTTTCAGCAGCTCACCGCCGCCTCCATCCGCTCCGAGCTGGAAAGACTTGAAGCCTCTGCCTTCTGGCACCTCGCCAAGCACAACCGCACCCGCACCGTCGCCGAACAAAATGCATGTATTGCGGTCTGTGTAATCCGTTATGCGCGAAAGCGTCTCTGCGCCAACAACAAGCACATGCTTATACAAGCCGGAAGAAATCATGCTCGTTGCTGTCGCAAGGCCATAAATAAAGCCCGAGCAAGCTGCGGAAAGATCGAATGCTGCCGCCTGCTTGGCTCCAAGCTTCTCTTGAAGCAGACAGGAGGTCGATGGAAACGCCATATCAGGTGTTATCGTCGCCACGATAATGAGGTCGATATCCTCTACCGTAAGTCCCGCAGCTGCAATCGCAGCTTTGGAGGCTTGATAAGCGAGGTCTGAAGTCGCTTCTTCGGGGGCAGCCATCCGGCGCTCGCTAATCCCGGTGCGGGTAACGATCCACTCATCATTCGTTTCGACCATTTGTTCAAGCTGCTGATTCGTAATAATACGTTCAGGCACATATTTGCCTGTACCAATAATGCCTACAGGATGCAAATTCACCACAACACACTCACTTCCCGCTTATTTCCGCTGCGATCGATTCGGTCAGCTTGCCTTGAATGGCAATTCGCGCCTGGCGAATCGCGCTTTTGACAGCTACCTCGTCAGAGGAGCCGTGGCATTTCATGACGAGCCCGTTCAAGCCGAGCAGCGGAGCGCTACCATGTTCTTTATAATCCATTTTGTTTTTGAGCTTGCGCAGCTTCGGCAGCATAATCGCTCCGGCCAGCTTCGTAAGCAGCGTTTCGCCAAAAGCGTCTTTGATGAAGCCAAACAGGCTGCCTGCCGTGCCTTCCATCGCTTTCAACATAATATTTCCAGCAAATCCGTCGCAAATGAGAACATCACAGCTGCGGCTAAGCACGTCTCTTGCCTCAACATTTCCGATAAAATGAATCGGCGACTGTTCGAGCAAATCGTATGCCGCCTTAGTCAGCTCATTGCCTTTGCGAGCTTCCGTTCCAACGTTGAGCAGCCCGATACGCGGCTTTTCCATTCCATGCACTTTGGAGCGATAAATGCTTCCCATAATAGCGTATTGCAATAAATGTTCTGGCTTCGCGTCCATATTAGCGCCCAAATCAAGCGCCAGCATGCCGACATCGTCCATCGTCGGAAGCATAGGCGCGAGCGCCGGGCGCTCAATGCCGTCCAGACGGCCGACAACGAGCAGCCCTGTCGTCATCAATGCTCCGGTATTTCCGGCAGACAGCATCGCATCTGCCCGTTTTTCACGGACGAGCTGTCCCGCCACGACCATGGAAGCCCCTTTTTTACGCCTAACAGCCTTTACCGGCTCATCATCAGGTCCGATAACCTCATCGGCATGACAAAGACTAATATTGGCTGGCTTATTGCCACCCATCAACTGCTCGATGATGGCAGTATCGCCAACCAGTACAAGCTCCGTATCCGGCCACTCGTGCGCGGCTTCAAGCACGCCCTTCACAATGAGCCCTGGCGCATTATCTCCGCCCATAGCGTCAATGGCGATCCGCATGTTCGTCCCCTCCTTCATTCTCCGCCTCCCCCGCGGAGCGGAAAATCACAAAATTCCCTTGAAAAACCATTTCTTCACCAACATACGTGAAAATTTCGACCTTCGCTTTGGAGCGTTCGCCGGAAATGGACCTCACATAGGCTTTCGCTATGCATTTTTCATCTAATTTTACCGGGCGAATGAACCGAATGTCCGCCGTTACCGTTAAAGCGATGGGATTGTCGATAATGGCGACGGCCAGCGAATTGGCTTGGGCAAAAACATGATGGCCCCGGGCAATGCCGGTTCGCGAGAACACATGCTCCTCACGTATTTCAAAGATCGAAATTCCGCTCTTGTCCAGCTGAAGATCAACAATATCACCTATCACTTCATGAAGCGGCAATGACCGTACCGTATCGTACGAACGCTCCGCCATCAGCTTCAGCCGCTCGCGCAGTTCGGGAATACCAAGTTCCATCCGATCCAGGCGGATCGTTTGGATGCTTACCTTTAAATGCCTGGTAAGCTCCCGGTCTGTCATGAACGGATTTTCCTCCATAAGTTTGGCAAGCAGCTGATGCCGCTGCCGTTTGGGCATTCGTTCGATCGTCGGCACCACCTTGGACTGGCGTGAGCAGGCACAAAAACGGCCTTTATCACCAATCATATATTTTATAAAAACGCCGGTCCAACAGACCAACATCTGCTATTATCACCTGGTACTAAACTTCTCTATAAAAAAAAGCCTCTGTAAGCAGCGAAGCAATCCTAGACGGTTACTTCCACCTAACTAAAGGCGGCTTCGTCCCGAGAAGAAACGAAAAACGCTGCTATAAGGAGCTAAACGTGTGCAAAAAAACAGCACCTCACCAAGCGATGAAGTGCCATTGTGAGATCCCGGAAATTATTGAGCAATAATTTCTTTCGTTTTGTAGTATCCGCACACTTTGCATACGTGATGAGCCAATTTCAGCTCTCCGCATTGCTCGCATTTTACCATACCTGGCACAGCCAGCTTAAAGTGAGTGCGACGTTTGTCGCGGCGAGTTTTGGACGTTCTTCTTTGAGGTACTGCCATGTTTAACACCTCCTTCACAATATTCGCGAAGCGATACACTATTGATCCTTGAACAAATCCTTCAATGCTGCAAAACGATGGTCTAGCTTCTCGTTGTTGCAACTGCATGTCTGTTCATTTAAGTTCTGTCCGCATGTGTGACAAAGTCCTTTACAATCGCTCTTGCAAAGCGGGGCAAACGGCATAAACAGTTGAAGCGCCTCTTCCACATAAGGCTGCAAATTCAATCTTTCACCGGATACCGCAATGAAGTCGCTGTCGTCATCCTCTTCCTGCTCATCCTCGTCTTGGCCACGTTTCGGCGCAGGCTCAAACTGCTCGGAGAAAGGAATGACTGTATGCTCCTGAACGGCTTCCAAGCATCTGGAGCAAGCAAGCTCCCAATCGATCGTCATTTGACCATCAACCAAGATCGACCCTGCATTTCCTTCTACCTCAAGCGCTACATGGAGCGGACCTGTGTGAATCACATCAGCCCGTCCTTCAAATAGAGGGGCAACATCAATGGATTCATTGATTGTATGCTTCAACCTCTTGGACATCGTTTCTTCTACATGAAACTGCATATTATCACCTCAAACAAACAAAATTTATTATAGCTATTTTATAAGGGTTTTGTCAACATTTTCACAGAGGATTAGCTATTTTCCACTTTCAACGGTTGAAAATGAGGGTCACGATTCATATGTTGATCATAGCTGTGCTATTCTTAAAATATAAGCAATTATAAGTTGTACACTTATTATAGGCTTATATTTCATCGCGAAACGGCTGCTTTGCCGCCAGAAGACGTCTTCAGTCGTTTACGCTTGAAATATAAGCAATTATAAGTTTTACAACTACAATAGGCTTATATTTCTCGGACTGAAACGCGCCGCACCGACAAAGGACGGAGGGCAGCCGTTTCACCTTGTAATGCAATCATTTTACAATTAAGGAGCACGGTTATATGCGTACGGTAGGATTAATTGTTGAATATAATCCGTTTCATAACGGCCATCGCTATCATTTGCAGCAGTCGCTGCTGGCAAGCAGGTCTGACGCCGTTGTCGCTGTCATGAGCGGGCACTTTCTCCAGCGCGGCGAGCCTGCCGTGATGGACAAATGGAGCCGTACGGAAGCTGCGCTGCGCGGAGGCTGCGATCTCGTCATTGAGCTGCCTGTAGCCTACTCTACTCAGGCGGCGGAATGGTTCTCCTACGGCGCCGTTGCACTGCTGGAGGCAACGGGCGTCGTCGATGGCTTCTGCTTCGGCACGGAAAGCGGCGATTTGGCTCCACTTATGGATGCCGCCTCCGTCATCGCCCAGGAGCCGCCCGCTTTCGCCTCGCAGCTCAAGGAGCTGCTGGCTACGGGAATGAGCTACCCGAGCGCTTACAGCAGCGCGGTAGCCGCTTATTTGGGCAGCATAGGCAAGGCGGAGGCTGCCGCTTTTCCTTTTGCCATGCCCAACCATACGCTGGGGCTGCATTATTTGATCGCCCTTGCGCGTCTTGGCGGGCGTATGGAGCCTTTTACGATTCGCCGCGAGAAAGCCGCTTACAACCAGGAAGACGTAACGGACAGCGCCATTGCCAGCGCTACAGCCATACGCAAACAGCTTCTGCTGGAACGGCAGCTTTCAGGCATTAAGCCATTCGTGCCAGACACAACCTATGACGTATTGGCACGCGAATGGGATGCAGGGCGAAGTCCCGTAAGCTGGGACAGCTTCGCCTCGCCGCTGCTGCATGCCATCGTCACCCGTTCAGCAGCGCAGCTGGCCGAGCTGCATGAAATAACGGAGGGGCTTGAACACCGCATCCGCAAAACGCTGCCTCGCCTAAAGGAGCTTCAGGTGGAGCATTTGCTTGCTGAGCTCAAAACGAAACGTTATACCCGAACGAAGCTGCAACGGTCTCTGCTTTCGATCTTGCTTGGACATGCCAAGTCGGATTTCACACCGGACAAGCTGCGGAGCGGGCTGCAATATATTCGCGTGCTTGGTTTTAGCGAAAAAGGCAAAGGGCTGCTGCGAAAAATGCGCACGACCGCGACGTTGCCTGTCCTATTAAGCGCATCGGCTGCCGAGCAGCCCTACCGTTATTTAGAGCTCGATACGCAAGCTACTGCTGCCTATATGCTCGCTAATACAGGAAGCCAGCAGCCGGTCGCCTTATTTCGCGACTATTATGCCAAGCCGATCATGCTCTAATTCACACGGCCTATTTTTCGCTGACATACTGCTCAATGACCTGCTTAGCCTCGCTAAGACTATTCACGCTGACGACCTTCATGCTCGTTCCTATGTCCTTCGCCTTGTCCGCAGCCTCCTTGTAGTTCGCGGACGGGGCGAGAAACAGCTCAGCTCCCTCGCGGCTTGCCGCAATGACCTTGAACGCAATTCCGCCAATTTCACCGACCGTCCCATCCGCTGCGATTGTACCTGTTCCGGCAATAATCGCGCCACCCGTCAAATCCTGCTTGCCGAGCAGCAAATCAAGCGACTGCAGAGCAAACATCAACCCCGCCGAGGGGCCGCCAATGGCTCCTGCATCGATTTGCAGCTTAAAGCGGCTGTCATCCGGCTGCAGGCTGCGAAGCTCAGCGAGCTGTACACCGCCAAGCGCGCTAGGAAGCTTGTCCAACGTTAAAGGAGCCTCATAGGCGCCCAGCGTAATCGCAACGTCTTGCACCGCTCCTCCCCGTTTTACGGTAAATACAGCCTCATCGCCAGCCTTATAGGCTCCAAGCTCAGTGACGATTTGCTTGGCATCCGCAAATGGCTTGCCGCCTTTTAAGGAAACGAGAACATCTCCAAGCTCCCATCCACTTCCCTCACTGCCGTCACTGTCCTGCAACACATCCGACACCGCAATGCTGTCGACCACTGATTGATAGGAAAGATGGGCGAAGCGGTACGCGGCTTCAATAGCTTGATTTTGCGAGCCTTGCATGACGACGGTCATTCTCTCGGCATATTCCTGCTCCGTATAACCGCGTAAAATCGATGAGCGGCTGTATGTCGCGATATCCTTATCCCATGCCGAAGAGAGGGTTTCCCACCAATTCGCATCCGAGAGCCTGACAGCCGTCATAAGAAAAGCTCCCTCTTCTGGCGTCGAATTGAGCGATGGGCTTGATGAAGGCTTCACCGCTGCATCGTCATTCCGCTCCTCTACCAAACGCACCATCGGCTTCGTCGGAGCAGCAAGCCCAGGCTCGTACATGACATAAGGCGTTGGTGCGTACAACAGCAAATACATGAATAAAGCGGTCGCCAACATAATAAAACCTAGCTGCCTTACTCCAGACGATTTCAAGGACAACTTGCGCCCCTCCGTTCCTCATAAAGCTTCTTTATCACATATAACAACGGTCTAACGGGCCAAGCGAGTGCATACATATCGTACAAGCCGCTATACTAGCTGCCATTTGCAATCTCCCAACGCTCTCAAGCAACCGTAGTATTGCAAAATTTCTCTTTGGCGGCCTTACAGGCGCTGCAAATAGCCCGCATTTTCCATAAGCGCAGCTGTAAAATGGATATTCTCGCCCTTATCGAAGGCATTCCATTCCCTACGATACGATGACCTGAAATGGAGTTGATCGTCCAGTGGCTAAAACCTTGCTCGCAGCGCTAGCATCCATTCTGCTGGTCGGAGCTGTTATTTACCAGTCCGAGGCAGCCTTTCAAGCTTCCCTTCAAGGGCTGACCTTATGGTGGAATATTGTTTTTCCCGGGCTGCTGCCGTTTCTCGTCCTATTTGAGCTCATTACCGCCTTTGGCCTCGTTCACGGAATTGGCGTGCTGCTCCAGCCCCTCATGGGCCGATTGTTCCGCCTTCCCGGTGAGGCTGCACTGCCCTTGCTGTTCGGCTGGCTATCCGGCTTTCCCGCCGGTGCTGAAACGACGGCCGTGCTTCGCAGGCATGGGCATGTTACGCTCCAAGAAGGCCAGCGACTGCTCGCCTTTTCACATATGCCAAATCCTATTTTCATGCTTGTCGTTCTTGGCGCAGGCTTTATGCATCAGCCGGAGCTGGGGCTCTTGATCGCAGCAGCCGTCTGGCTGTCTGCGCTGTGGACCGCCTGGCTGCTGCTGCTCACCAGCAGGTCCGAGGCTTTCCCGGCCCGCGCCGCCCAGGTGCAGGAAGGCCGATTGGTCGAGCGGGCGGCCAAGGCGATCATCGCTGCGCGGGAGAGCGACGGCCGCGGCTTCGGGCGGGTGCTCGGCGAAGCCGTATCCGGTGGCGTGCAGAAGCTGATGCTGATTGGCGGACTGATCATTTTCACCGCTGTCATCGCCCGGCTTATGCAGCCGCTTTGGCTTTTTATCAGCTCAGGAAGCTGGTGGGAAGCGCTCTTCCTGCCCGCGCTGCTCGAAAGCCATATCGGCACCTACACAGCTGCCGTATTGGAAGCACCGAACCTGGCACCTGTGCTGAGCACAGCAATCACCGCCGCGATACTCGCATGGAGCGGCATCAGCGGGCTGCTGCAGGCAGGCTACTCAACGAGCGGCACAGATCTTAAGCTGCTCCCGCTCGCTGGCGCCAAGCTGCTTCATGCCGGGCATGCCGCTTGGTTCGTGGTGCTCTTGTGGAAGCCGGCGCAGCTGATTCTCGCCAGCGCCCCTTTTGATTTTTTGCGGCAAGCCGCTAGCGCGCTGCCAGCTGTTTCATCAAACGGGGCGTGGATGAATAGCCCTTTTCCGGGCTATTTTCACGCGCAGCATTTCCCTAATATATGGCCCTATACGTTGGCTGCATCAGCGCTGCTCGTACTGCTGCTCGCAGCGTTGTATATGCTGGCACGAAGAGAGGCTGAAACACCTAAATAATGCCTGGTTTCAACTATGGATACAGCTTAATTAAGCCAAGTGCCTTCTACTGTTTCGACATGTACTTCTCAGTCAGGCGCTTCTCCACCGCAGGCGGAACGAGCTCAGATACCGCACCTTGAAACTGCGCGATCTCTTTCACGATGCTGGAGCTGAGATAGGAGTATTTCGGATCGGTCATCATAAAAATTGTATCAATATCCTCATCGAGCAGCCGGTTCGTCGATGCCAGCGTAAGCTCGTATTCAAAATCCGTCACGGAACGAATGCCCCGTACAATTACGTTGGCGTTGCGGGACTTCATAAAACGCACAAGCAGATCGCGGAAGCTTTCAACCGAAACATTCGTCAAGTCCGATGTCAGCTCAGTGATCATTTCCTTGCGCTCCTCCAGGCTGAACAGCGGATTTTTGCTCGTGTTATTAAGTACAGCTACTATTAAATGGTCGAACTGCTTCGCCGAACGGCGGATAATATCCAAATGCCCAAAAGTGACAGGGTCAAAGCTTCCAGGGTATACGGCTACGCGAATCTGGTCATTCGTCTGCATCGTTAAGTCCTCCATTTTGAGCTTCATTCGGCTCGTAGCGATAAATTGTTACCGTCGTGTCGCCGTATTTGTTTTTTTTCATTTGAAAAAAGCCGTTCCACTGCTCTTCATAGCTATGGGCTGCGTCATGTTCAACGACAATCGTTGCCCCGTCTTCAAGCATGCCATGGTCAGCCATATACGTCATGAGCTTGTCCGCCGTTATGATTCGGTAAGGCGGGTCCAGAAAAACAAGCGAGAAAGCGATTCCACGCTTTTCCAGTAATTTTAGCGCCCGTTCCGCATCGTTGCGGTAAATTTCCGCTTCCTGCCCCATGCCGGCCGCCTGCGTATTGTGGCGAATGATGTCGATGCTATTTTTCTCCTGATCGATAAAAATCGTCCGCTCGGCCCCCCTGCTCCAAGCCTCTATGCCAAGCCCTCCGGTTCCAGCAAACAAATCCAGCGCAACGCCCCCATCAAAAAAAGGCCCTATCATGCTGAAAATCGCTTCCTTCACCTTATCGGTCGTAGGTCTTGTATTGTTGCCAGGCACCGCCTTCAGCGGTCGTCCCTTGGCTGCGCCCGCAATGACTCTCACTGCCAAATGCCCCCTTTATTCGCTATCCCGCCTATCGTACCATAATTGCCCCGGGATGTTAAAGAGGATGAAGCTTTTGTAAAAAAAGCTCGACTATCGCCAATTTACAGCTTCTAAGGAATAAAAAACCACAGCCCGCAATTGTTGCTGACACTACGCGGCTCGGGACACAGCCTCCTTTTTTTGAGGACAGAGGTTCCGCTATTCTGGCTTTTGATCCGATTTTATGACGTATGCGGACAGGAAATCCGTTATCTCCCTCAATATCCTGACAAAATGGCTGTTTGCAGCGTATTAACGTCCCCTGAGTCCGCGGGCTTCCGTTAACACGTGATTCTGTCGAAATAACCGCTGCTGTGTCCGCCAACTATCTTTGTGCAGGGAGTAAAACCCGGAAGCGAAGTGCATAGAGCGACCTTTCGGTATATAGGTTCACGTTGGTCAGAGGCGACATACCCGGCAGGAGAGGCAATACGTCTGGTACTAAAATCGATCTAGATCAGGCTTGCATACACGGACTAGCTAAGTGGATTGATAGAAACTACCATACTCTCTACTCCTTCTTCCACATATCGCCAAAACATAACTTTTGTAGTATATTGGTGTCGAAACAATGATAAAGGGAGCGGACACATTGCAAACGAGAAAAACATTTTACAAAAAGATTAGTTATGGCCTATTAACAGTGGTCGCTATTGGCGTTCTGAGTGGGTGCTCTTCGGATGAAGCGGCTACTGCATCACCAAGCCCTTCAGCGAAGATTGAGACTTCGGCATCGCCTTCACCAGAAACCGAGGCAACTGCCGCACCGACCGCCGAGCCTGAAAATGACTTGAACGTAAGTGAACAGCTTACGCTTGGTTATATTAACTCCTACTACAACGAAACCGATGTAGAGGCCAGAAAGAAATTTGCTCAGGAGTATATGCATCCTGATGTTCAAAGCATATTTGCATTTGCCGCATCTGCGGTTATTGATGAGAAGGATCATTTTTTAAATCCGAAAGTTGTGGAAACGGTCGACTATGAAAAAGACGGAACGAAAGGCTCCTTGACCTTGGTTAAAGGAGACGGGGATAAGGAGTTTATCGGCCTTATTATAGAAGATAAATTCAGCTTTGGATTCATTTCAACCGCAACTAGCGATGATATGAAGGCCGCTTTTGAAGGGGTTCGCGAGCAATTCAAGTAGATTTTAGTATAGGAGTCGGTATTGTTGAAAAGAAGAACACTGTTGTTCAATCAGACCCGGTTTATCATTGTCGCTCTCGTGGCAGGCAGTCTGGTTAGGATCATTTATACGGGGAATAAAGATAAGCAAATAGCGGATGAAGTGCCATCTCCCCCTTCAATAACAACGAGTTCGGAGCGGCTGACATCCTTTTCCCCTTCACCAGAAGTGCAGCTGCCTGAATACGAAATAACGGAAGAACGTATGGATGACTCCGGTATTTGGCATGTTACGCTCGGTACGCTAACCGTCAATCAACAAGAGCTGAAAAAGCTTGTGCAGCATGCCTGCTCAATCGCACTCACTAAATCGCAGATTGTCAATTCTGTGTTTGTTGATGTCGTCCAGAACGATAATTCTTCCTCTAAGCTCGCTACCGGTAAAATAGCATTAACGAGTACAGGCGAAGCCCAAACCGGATCGAAAAAGCTGGAAGTCGCCTTCCAGCTAAACAGTTAATTTATATTATTTCATAACGAATACACGATAGGAGCAAGCATGAACAATGAAGAGCCAGCCGTTTTATAAAAAATGGTTGTTTTGGGTAATCACCGTCATTTTGATTGCTGGCCTTGTTAATGGCAGGCTGCGTGATGATGATTCCGCAGGCACATCTTCGGTGAGAAGTAATGAAAGCGAGCTCGATAAGGCTTCGTCCAAGTCGGAATAGCTGTACTAAGAAGGACGATTCCTCGAACGCTGAGAACGCAAAAGCTGAAAGTGTCGTTGTTAAAGATGTAGAAAGCTTCTCTATAATATAGCAATAATAAATTTGAGCTCAGCTTTTTTAGCTGAGCCCAACAAGCTAAACGCTGCAAGCCCCATCCGAGCAGCTATTATCCCCTTCTGAACGATTTTCTTCTTCAAACTTTATGGATTTACGTTCCTCCTCCCAGATCGTGTTTATGGCATTTAAAAAGACATCCTCAGACTGAGCGCCTGAAATGAAATATTTATTATTTAAAACGAATGTCGGTAAGCTTGAAATGTTTAACTTCTTAGCCTTGGCGATGTCATCCAACACCTCAGCTTTATAAGCATCAGAGGCCAACATATCTGCCACTGCCTGTTCGTTAAGCCCCACTTCTTTCCCCAAGGAAACAAGGACTTTGTGGTCGGCAATATTCAAGGATTGGGAAAGGTAAGCGCGAAAAAGACGTTCGGTTAACTCCGCTCCTTTTTCCGACTTCGCTGCAAAATGAACCAGACGATGCGCATCAAACGTGTTGGCAACAATAACGGGATCGTAATTGGCTACTAGCCCAGATTCTTTTTTAATCATTTCTGCTACCTGCGCTTGCTTGGCTTTCAATTGCTCGACAGTCATTTGCTTTTCAAAGGCTAGCTGCTGCACGCTTAAAGTTCTGTTTTCTGCATGAGGATGGAGTTGAAAGCTACGATATACAACGTCAACTTCATCCTTCATTGCAAATCTTTCAAGCGCATTCTCAAGTTTTCTTTTACCGATCACGCAAAAGGGACAACCGAAATCTGACCAGACCTCTATTCTCATCGTTCATTCCTCCATTGATAAAATAATTAGTTTCTTAATACTCAACGAGTCGTATATGAACTCCGTTTTTCCTCGTAGACATGGGCTAATCCTGCAAACGGATTAGAACTTTGCCATAACGTCCGCCCACTTGAATAACTACTTTACTGGAAGGATACGCTTGTTCCATCTAGAAATTTCTTTCGTTTTCTTTTCGCTTGTAATGAGTGATTCGTAGACGTAACCTTTAAGATAGAGCAGATGCAGCAAATATCCCATTTCAGTAAGCTTCGATCTGTACGATTGACTAGTGACGAGCGGCCAAATCTCATTCACTAAACTGTGCTCCGTTGGAACGACCGGCATACTGATATAACAGTACTTTCGAGAGCACTGAAGCAGTTTCTCCACACTTTTCCAATTGTGAACAACCGGACTCATTGAGACAAAGACAAGGTCAAAGGACTTCTTCCATCCTTTGGTCTCCAAATCAATATCTTCAAACGGCAAGGATACAATATTCACCTGGTCTTCTGCGAATTTCGAGGTATTCTCCTGCAGCAACTCAATTAGAGGGGGAGAAGTCTCTACAGCCGTTATTCGGGCGCCCCGCTCAGCGAACGGCACAGAGAACACACCTGATGCAGCGCCAATATCGAGGATAGAGGCGTTTTCGAATCGAACCCCCTGTCCCTCAAGCCAATGCATAATTCGTAAAGTCCGCTCTCTTCCCTCTTCACTAAATGATTGCTCGTTGAAAGTCTTGGCCTTATGGTCAAAAGACCGGGTAGGATCAATTCCCTTCCTTCTCATCCTATCTAGTGTCAAATCGGAATCTTCTTTCCACGCTTTTTCCCATATGGCTGCATTAAAGAAATCGTTCATATGCGCTCCTCATTCTTTCTTGTGTTTTTTATGATTTTCTAGAGGCAAGTACCGAATCAAGACTCACCCTGCCCCAGTTCCTTTTCCTGTTCTGTCGCTTTTCCTTTTCGCAGGAAAAGACCCAGCACCAGTGCAACGAGCGCAACGACAACGCCGAACCAAAAAGCATTGTTTATACCGGCAGCCAGACCCTTGATGATTTCGTTTGGTGACTGTGCATCGCTCACGTTACTCAAATATTGTTTCTGACCATTCGACATAATACTAATGTACAGGGCAATACCGATTGCGCCAGACACCTGCTGCAAAGTGTTCAGGATCGCCGTCCCGTGCGGGTGCAGATGACGCGGCAACTGGTTAAGCCCAGCGGTCTGTACAGGCATCATCACTAACGCGATGCCCACCATCAGCGTGATATGTGCAGCGATGAGGAAGCCAGTCGCTGTCGTTTCGCCGAATCGGGTAAATAGCCACAACGAGACGACAGCTATGGCCAATCCGGGAATGACAAGAACGCGGGGGCCGAATTTATCAAATAGCTTGCCTGAGATGGGAGCCATCAGCCCGTTCAGAATTCCACCGGGCAACAATACCAGACCCGACTTGAATGCCGTCATCATCAACACCCCCTGCATAAACATCGGGAGCATGATCGCGGACGAGAAAAACGTCATCAAAAGCACGAACATCAGTACGGCGGCAAGCGCGAATACGGGATAGCGGAACGCCCGCAAATCCATGACGGGCTCATTAAGCAACAACTGCCGCCAAATAAACAGCGCAAGGGAAACGCCCCCTGAGGCTATCATCCAAATTACTAAGGGCTCCGACCAACCCTGTTCACCGGCACTGCTAAAACCATAGACGATTCCGCCGAAGCCGATAGTTGACAATAGGATGGACAGAATGTCCACTCGCGGTTTGGTTACTTCCGACACATTCTTCAGAACGGCGGCTCCTACAATAATGGAGAGCAGCGCAATCGGCAATACTAGATAGAACAACCAGCGCCAGGAAAGCCCGTCAACAATCAAGCCCGAAAGCGTAGGTCCGATAGCTGGCGCGAACATGACGACGAGCCCTAACATCCCCATTGCGCCTCCCCGTTTTTCCGGCGGATAGATGGTCATGATAATGTTCATAATAAGCGGCAGCAGCATGCCGGTACCAATCGCTTGAATGATTCGCCCTACCAGCAACACTCCGAACTCCGGCGATATCGCTGAGATGAGCGTACCCGTGAAGAACAGGCTCATTGCTGACAAGAACATTTGTCTGGTGCTGAACCATTGCTGCAATACTGCTGTGACCGGAACAAGCACGCCAACGACCAGCAAGTAGGCGGTGGTCAGCCACTGAACCGTCGTTGCAGACGCCCCGAACGATTTCATCAATTCAGGGAAGGCATTGCCCATTAACGTTTCATTCAAAGCGGCGACAAACATGCCGACAATCAGTGCGACCATAATTGGACCGCGTTTTAAGTTGTTTAAATCGATCATAATTTTTTCCTCCAAGCTTCTGCATTTAGTTCATTGTTGATGACCGCGGCGGTGAATGCCCCCATTGAAGCTGCTGCTATGGCCTGATGCAATTGCGATGCCACATCCCCGGCGCTATAGATGCCAGGAATGTTCGTTCTTCCAAATTCATCGATAACGATCACACCCGTTTCCGTGATTTGGCAGTCCATCTTTCTCGGCAAATCCGATCCCGTAACCAATTCCGGCTTGAAAAAGATTCCCCTGCATGGAACGGTCGTGCCGTCTTCAAGAACAACCTGCCGTACGATCCCGTCACTAGAGTCGATCTGCCGAATCGGTGAGTCAAACAATGGCACTTGATTTCGCCTAAGTTCCTCGCGTTCGATATCTGTCAGTTCGTGGGGGCCATTCGTGCAGACGGTAAAATGATTCGTCCACCCGGATATGAGTGGAGCGAAATGCATAAGCTCATATCCCCTCGTAATGACGACAAGCGGCTTATCTCTTAACTCCCAGCCATCGCAATACGGGCAGACAAAGGCGCTTTTTCCATAGACCTCCTCGAGCCCTGGAATGCCCGGCAGCCGATCCTTCATCCCGATAGCAAACAATACTTTTTTGCTTATAAAGAATACTCCTTGCTTAGTCTCTACTTTAAAACGGCCATCAACTTCCAAAATTGATATAGCTGTATCCTCCACAAATGATACGGAAGGATAGGCGCTGATCTCTTCCTTCGCCATTCGTCGAAACTCGCTCGGAGAGATTCCATCACGGGTAAGAAACCCATGGACCTCTCGAGTCACAGCGTTGCGGGGACGGCCTTCATCAATCAACGCCACATTTTTCCTTGCCCTTCCAAGCACCAGGGCAGCGCTCAGTCCAGCCGGTCCACCACCAATAATAGCCACATCGAAAAGTTGTTTTTTCACTTCATAAAAACCTCCACATTAAAGATCCATAATATCCATAATTAAAGCGCAAGAAGTGCATTACTTCTTGTTTGACCCTTGGTTACAACGTTTGAAAGTTTCATCCATTACCGACTGAATCGTGTGCTCCCGCAAGTATTGGTGCAGTTGCTGCTCCGCACCGTTCATCACTTTCTCAACCAAACATTCATTTTTGCCCGAACGTTTCTGATCCCGCAGTGCAAGCCCCTGTTCTGCTAACAATTGATGCTGCTGCGAACTCGAATTCGAGCATTCGAATAGCTGCTGCCTTCCTTCAATAACTTGAATCACATCAAAAAACGAAATCTGTTCAGCTCGCCTGGCAAGTTCGTAACCACCGTTCACTCCTGGTACTGCACGTACGATTCCATCCTGCCTTAGCTTTGACATGATTTTGGATAAGTAACTTTCAGAAACACCAAGTGCCTTAGATAATTCCTTAATCCCGACATTGTGGCAACGCTCTGAAAGTCCCAAATGAATTAAGGCATGCAGGGCATAATCTGTGCTTTTAGAAAACTGCAAACTCCCCTCCTCCCTTCAAATAAGGTTGCTATTACGGATCTATAATATCCATAATAAATGATTCCATTTTGAATTGCAATGACTTTTTTCATCCAAAGGATTGGATGCATCGTGTTCGACTATTTCATGGAGTTCTCACCTTCCGGTTCGTTCGTGGGGTACAAACCTTTTACCGGGTTGACGGTACATTTTAATAAAAAACAAAAAAATCGAGCGCCCCTTTCGGGACGCTCTATTCATGGGAGAGGAGAAACCGGACGAAGAGCTTATGGGGAACGTAAGTCTTCTCCGCGGTTGTCTACGACATCTTGCGACGCCGATAATTTTATTTTGTCCGTTTTGCGGACATTTATACCTTCACTACAAGAAAAAGGTGGAAAGTCGGCCAAAAAGCTTCGGACATCCTGTATAATTCACAGTAAGAATTAAAAAACTTACACCAAATTAAAGGGGATGCACCATGGACTTTGTGGCAATTGACTTTGAAACCGCCAACTCCAATCGCTCCAGCGCCTGCGCGGTCGGCATCGTCGAGGTGCAGGGCGGCAAAATCGTTTTCGAGCAGGTTTGGCTCATTAATCCGCAGCAGCATTTTGACCGGATGAACATCGAAATTCACGGCATCACTCCGGCTATGGTGGCGGACAGCCCTACTTTTTCCGAGCTATGGCCTGTACTAGAGCCATTATTGAATAATAAGCAGGTAGTCGCGCATAATGCTTCCTTCGATATGAGCGTCCTGCGTTATTGTCTAGATGATGCGGCTCTGCCTTACCCAGCATTTCATTATTATTGCACCTATCAGCTTAGCAAAAAACTGCTGCCGGACATGCCTTCCTACCGTTTGAACGTATTAGCTGGCCATTATCAAATTCCGTTGAATCACCATGATGCGCTAGATGATGCAAGAGCGGCAGCGTTAATTTTAGCAAGACTGCTCGAGCGTGAGCAGCAGCCAAGCCCTACCGAGCTTGCGCTCGACAAGGGCTATAAAATCGGTAAAATGCATGCTCGCGGTTACTCGCCCTTCTCAACAACAGCTGCTAAAAGCAAAAAACAAGCAAAGCCAGCCGCCTCTGCCAGCGCTAAACGTGCTGCAGCTAGCGCAACAGTAACAGCAGCCGAAAAATCTGGGCTGCAGCTGATCAGCGGGCAAAAAGCTGACATTACCCTCCATTTGGGGTTGAATCAGCTGGTTGCTCGCGTTTCATGGAAATTGTTAAATCCGGCGCTTGAAATTGACGCCACGGCCTTCCTGCTATCTGCTGCAAGACGGTGTGAGCGGGATGAAGATTGTATTTTTTACGGAAATCCCGTTTCATCTGATAACTCCGTCTCCTACTCCAAGCTAGGCCCCAATGCAGCACAGTTTAAAATCGATTTCAGCAAGCTGCCGCTGCAGATCCAGCGAATGGCCTTCACTCTCTCGATCTACGAAGGCGAGACACAGCAGCATGATTTCAGCCAGGTGGCCGAAATCAGCATCTGTCTGCTGCATCCGCAAACGGAACAAGTGGTAGCTCAATTCGATTTTGGCGAAGATCTGCTTAAAGAAACAGCTATCGTCATTGGGGATTTATATTTGCACAACGGCAATTGGAAATTTGACGCCATCGGCAAAGGTTTTTTTAGCGGCTTGCAAGCTTTATGTGAAAATTTCGGCCTGGAAGTTAGCCATATTTCAAATGAGGCACATTCATTATAACAACCTTGATAACGCTCTGGCCTTACTCCCAGCTGTCATATCTCAAGCCTTCAATGATCTGCGGTCGTTTCGTAATGCCCGCAGCGGCTTGCAGGGCTATTTTGCCTTTGCCGCTCTTCACCAGCTCAAATAGCTGCTCCGTATGGAATACACCGCCTGGCAGGCCGCCTTCATAAACAGCGGTGGCAACAGCGGTCGCCACTTTAGCGGTCGCTGCCGCCTCGTGGGAACCATCGACCAAATATTGAACATGCTTCTTCTTACCCGCTTTCATTCCCCAGCCATCTACTTTAACCGCATAGCCGTCTGAGCCAAAACGCATCATCCCAAAGCTGCTCACAGCGGCAGAGCGAATCCATTTGACTTTCAGCAGCCGGAATAATCCCGTTGCGCGTATCCACGCAACCAAGCGGGTGACCGCACCTGAATCGAAACAAAGCCTTGTTGATACGGTCGGCACTTTCAGCGTTCTTGGCAGCGACTGCTGATCGGAGAACGGGAAACGGTAAGCCATGCGGCTGCCCAGCTCCTTGCCGAAGTCGGTGCGCTTGCCGCCGCTAAAGCTGACCGTCTGCGCGACACCGCCATTTTCAACAATTGAAAATGCACTGCCAATGCTGTCGACCGTCCACTCTATCGCCGCCTTGCCATGCTGATCGCCAAGCCCCAGCATAATTGCGATATCTACGCTATCGAGCTGATCCAGCTCCTGCTGCGCCTTGCGTGCGAGCAAATTCGTTACACCTGGCGCTAGCCCGACGCTCAGCACCGCTGTCGCCTGTGCCTGTGCAGCTTCCTCTGTATGCTTCTCTAAGCTGGTCAGGAAAGGGCCATACGCTGAAATATCCACGTAATGCGTTCCACTCCGCAGGCTAGCCTGTACAAAGGCATCATCCGTCTGATCCATACACATGACAATTAGCTTGACACGTTCGAAATCCATTTCCTGCTTCCAGTTGCTTAAATTAAATGCCATTGGTTTCACCTGGCCGCCCGTCTGGTCCGCGAATTGTTTCGCACGCTCTAAGCTTCTGCCCGCCGCATACACTTTACCTGGAAATTTTGCTCCGAGCTGCTTGCTTATATCTCCGCCCACATGGCCGTAGCCGCCTATAACAACGATGTCTTGTTTCATTTGTCCTGCCTCTTCTCTTCTATGTTATGCTCCCCGTCTGCTTTGACAGCAAACCATCCTGTAATAAGGTAGGAACCGAAAAATTTTGAAATATGGTTAAAGCCAACTTCCCGAAGCAGCTCTTCCACCTGCTCTGGCGGCACAGGATCTGATTCGGCGCCAAGAGAGGCGGCAAACCGCTCCCAATCCTCCAGCGGAATGCCATTATCCAGCATGTGGCTTTGCCAAGCGCTCATTTGCACGGCGAATGCTTCCTCCTGGCGATCACAGCTTATTGCGGCAATCAATAACGGCGCTCCCGGCTTCAAACGTTCGGCTATGCTGCGCAGCAGCTTCCTTTTCTGATCCAGCCCCTTTATAAAATGCAGCACTAGCAGGGAAGTCGCTGCATCATACAGCTTGTCCTTCGGCAGCTCGTCTGCCGTTCCCTCGTGCAGCGTTACTCCCGCTTCCAATCGCTCCATCCGAATGCGCTGCTCGGCTATTGCCAGCATGCGTGCAGACGGGTCAACCCCGGTAAAGCTCCACGCTGGATGCGCACCGCCGAGCGTCACAATCTCCTGCCCGCCGCCTGCGCCAACAACTAATATGTCCTGTTCCCTTTCAGGACCAAGCATCGCGTTCATTAAACGATCTGTCATATCATACAGCATGAAATAGCCGGGTATTTTTAAAGAAATCGTTCGTCCATAGCCCTCCACTTGGGGATCATTCCAACTCATTGTTTTCTGTTGTTGCGGCTGCTTCTCATTCATCGGTACAGCTCTCCCTTCAACTCTGTATATGGTCCACCCTTTTCAATTTGGCGGGTATTCTGTAAAATGTAATCTGTAATTAATGTTAATTATATCGGGTCGCCACAAAATCACTATCCCATAAATGTGGGTAATCAGGAGAGCTGGAATGAACAAGCAAAGAGAAAGTGTACGGAAACAGCTCGCCAAATTAGAGGAGGCTAACCTCCGCTCCAGCGAATATAGGGAGAGGCTGCTTGCAGAGCTGCGAACGACGATGCCTTTTGCAGCTGCATGCTGTACGCTGGTCGATCCGCATACGATGCTGTCTACTGGCGCAGTTACGGAGGAAGGCGTAGAGGCCATTCATAATCTATTGTTTGAATATGAATATTTGCGGGAGGATTTCAATTCGTATGAGGAGCTTGCCAAGCTTGCGGAGCCCGTTGCTACATTAAGCGGCGCAACCGAAGGCGATTTAAGTCGAAGCCTCAAATATACAAAGGTGCTGCAGCCTGCCGGCTTTGGAGATGAGCTGCGTGCAGCACTTACGGTGGATGGGGCTTGCTGGGGGTATTTGACGTTATTTCGGCAGCTCAATGAGCCGTTTTTTCAAGAAGAGGAACGCTTGTATATCGCTTCCTTAGTCCCAAGCATGGCCCGCACCTTGAAAAAAGCGAGCTTGCTGCTGCCAGATAGCGAGGGCGCCGCCTTTCAAGACGATCCTGGCATTCTGATTCTGTCTGAGCAGCTGCTGCTTCTATCGAGTAATGACGCTGCAAACAGCTGGCTGTCGCTGCTCCGCGAATGGGAGTTCATCGACGAGCAGACACTGCCGAGACCAATCCGTGCCGTTTGCTCGCGTGCTTTGGCTGCAAGCACCTCGGATAGGGAGCCACAGACCGACGCAAAAGTATGTATCCGCATTCCTGATGGCCCCTACTTATCGCTGCGAGCCAGCAAGCTCCAAGCCGCGGATCACTCGGTTCAGCTTGCGGTATGGTTCGAGCTTGCGAAGCCTGGCGATATTTTGCCAATCATTGCTGAAGCTTATGCGCTAACTTCGCGCGAGAAGCAGCTGGTCGAACGGTTATGGCGTGGCCTTTCCACGAAGGAACTGGCCAGTTCCTTGCATATTTCCTCGTATACGGTGCAGGATCATCTCAAATCTATTTTTGCGAAAACGGAAGTGTCCAGCCGCAGAGAGCTGATCTGGAAGCTTTTTTCCCGTTACAATCTCCCTGCGAATGAATAACGAATCGATAACAGGTTCATAAAGCAGCTATTTGCCTATGTTTCAGCTGTCTGCCTCTGAATGCCAAGAGGGGTAGGCAGCCGATCGAGGCTGTAGCTGTTTTTTTCATTTTGATAGTCCGTTAGCTTTTGATCACCTACCTTCTCAGCCCAGTCTTTCAGCTGTTCCCGCTCGCCCTGATAGTCATAAAAAGGGATGCTGAATCCGCACGCCGTCGTCACCTTATGAATATCTAGCACAATAATTTGCCTAGCGCCTGGCAGCAGTTCAAACCTCCCAATCAGCTCATTCCAGCGCTCAGTTCCTGGCAATACAACTTTCCCTGTGCCGAAAAGTCGCATAATAACGGGCTTCCCCTCCATTGCTATAAACATAATCGTCATCCTGCCATTTTCCAGCACATGCGCACTCGTTTCATTGCCGCTCCCCGTCAAATCGAGATAAGCGACCTCCTGGTTCGACAATATGCGAAACGTATCGTAGCCTTTCGGAGATATATTAACATGCCCTTCCGCCGTCAGCGGAGCCGATCCTACAAAAAACATGTGCTGCCGCCCGATAAACTCCTCGTGCTCCGGCAATAATTTATCAAATGCTTTACCCATTATTTTCAGTTCCTCCTTGTGCAGCTAGCTAACCAAATCATAAATGCCGACTGGATATGTAAGCTTATTATCTTATTATATATCGTTTTTTCTTATTCTATATTCTACTTCTGTATCCCTTTCCTCATCGCCTGTTCCACTGTATAGTATACAGGGAGAGCTTATCCATTTTGTTGCACCCATACGCTGCAGCACTCTATAGAAGGAGAGAAAACAATGACTACCACCACCCTTACCTTGCTTGATGCTTTGAAACAAAGACGCGCAGTGCGTAATTATTTGCCGCAGGAAGTAGAGGAAGAGAAAATCGCCGCTTTGCTGGAAGCTGCAACGCTCGCCCCTAACGACCGCCTGCGGGAGCCTTGGCATTTTTATGTCGTTCGCGGCGAAGCAAAGCAGCGTTATGAGCAATTGGCGCGTACCTATCTGGAGGAGCGTTTTCCAACCAAGCCGCATTTAGTAAAAGAATCGATTAAAGTGCTGGAAACGACGCCCCTTGCCATTGTTGTAACGGCCGATATCATTGAAGGGGACGAAGCTTCCTCCAAGGACAACGAATATGCCGCAGCCTGCGCCATTCACTCGATGTGGCTGACCGCCGAAACGCTGGGACTTGGACTTGTATGGCGTACACGCGGCATCGGCCTCGTCCATGACGAGCGGATGTTTGCCTTTATTGGATCGCCGGAGGGCAAAAAAATAATCGGCACCCTTTTCATCGGATACCCGCAAGGGGAAGCGCCAGCTACTGCGCGCAAGCCTTATGCAGAGAAAACAACCTGGCTGTAACGCTTAATTTTGCGCAGCTCCTATTTTCATGCAACCTGCTAAAGATTGCTTCGTATGATAAGGGATGAGTTCCTTATGCTAGGAGGTGCGCAGATTTTATGAATACTTTCGGAAGAGGCTGTCTGTATATTATTATCGGCTTCGTGCTATTGTTTATTTTCGCTTTTGTTGCTGGCAGAACCATTCACATTCCGTGGTTTATAACGATTCCGCTGATTGTGCTTGCTTTCTGGGCAGCCTCCCAGCGTAAAAAATAGCTGCCTTGCCCTTATATAATCGTCACGGTGCGTGTGCTCGGCTCCCATTCGATTTTTTTATTCAGGGAAGCAGCCAGCGCACGCATCGTTACATACCCCGTTCCTCCATCCAGCAGCGACTCCAGCTCCTGGCTATTCACCGTTACTTTTGAACCTGTCCAGCCAATTTTTCCGCCGAGGCGGCTGCCGAGCGCTCTCGCTGGCACCCACACGGTGCCATCACGCTCATAACCGATCACCTCCACCATTCCTCCTTGCAAAATCGGCACCGTCTTCGCGCCCTGAAATACCGTTGTCTTTACAGCCGCTGCAGCCTCGTTATCATACTGTCGAAGCCCATTGCTGTTTATGATGGCGATCAGCTTGGCTGCATACGCCGGATCGGTTGCATAGCCGCAGGCCAGCAGCATTTGCGCCTGTTCCTCTGGCGTCTTCGCAAGCCTCACTCGATCATACCGCGCTTTCATAAACAGCAGATCCTGATCCTTCATAAAATGATAGACACTGCTGTATGCGCGAAAGGCCGCGCTCGTATTTATATTTCGGCCATCGACATGCTCCCATGTTCCTTTGACGACCGCTTGGCCCTGCCAATAGGCATTGGGCGAAGCTCCCAAGACTTTAATTCCACCTAAATTATACCAGGAATGAATGACACCTCCGGTTTCCAAAATATACTGCGCCAGTCGTACAGATGGCAGCATCGGTGAGCCCTCGCGCCGTACTTGTATGACGGCAGGCACCAATGCCGCAATAAATTGCTGTCTTGTCATAGCCACCATCGCTCTCTCCCCCTTCTTTTTCCCAAGTTGTTTAATCGTCAAGTTGTCCATCTATTATGGCTTATGCAGCAAACCTGTTTGGCGGCACGGCCACCGCACAACCTCCCACACTCAGTGTATAAAGCAAAGCTTCCTCGATGAGTACCGCTCGGTTATTGCCGCACATTCTGCATGCTTCTAGTCATACGCCGCTTTTTACTATCCATTAGGTCATTGTCCATGAATCTGAGGTCCATTGTGAATACAATATAGTCAAGCGCGTATCCGCTAACGATTTCTCCACATGCAAATGACGAGAAAGGAAGGAAACAAGTGGCCAAATCACTTAAGCGCAAGCGACATCAAACGTCCGCCAAACGCAAGCAGCACAGTTCTTCCACAAAATCGCTTCTGGCCAAACGCCGTAAACGCAAAGCTATCAAACCGCGGGCCAAGCGGCGGGCCGAACGCAGAAAGAAAAATAACGGCGGCCTTCGAAAAACAAAAAATCGCGCCTCCTCCAGCCTATCGCAGCAAGTCAAACAGACCCGTCAAGCAGAAGATCACCCATCTGCCGAAGAGGTAATTGATCCGCAGCCTTGGACCGCACAGGGCATAAATCTTGTCGGCTTTATTCATGCGGAAATGGGCATTGGCGAATCGGCCAGACTTGCGGCAAGAGCGATTGAGCGAGCCGAGATTCCTTTTGGCATTTTAAACTTCCCGCTTCAAGTCGCTACCCGGATGTCGGATATGAGCTGGGAGCATAAAAAAACAGAAGACCGCCCCTTTAACACGAACCTGTTTCATATGAATGCGGATTATATGGCGCCGGCTATGGACCATTTTGGACGCAGCCTGTTCCACAACCGCTACAATATTGGCTACTGGCACTGGGAGCTCCCTGATTTTCCAGAAAAGTTCGTTCCAGCGTTCAAGCTGGTGCAGGAGGTGTGGGTATCCAGCCGCTTCGTGCTTGATTCGGTCGTGCAGAAATCACCTGTCCCTGTCGTCATCATCCCTCATGGCGTGGAGGTTGAGACTTCTCCTGAGGTTACGAGGGAATCACTTGGACTGCCAACCGATCGCTTCCTATTCATGATGATGTACGATGTACAAAGCTATACGCATCGCAAAAATCCGCAAGCTGTTATAGAAGCGTTCCGGCTCGCTTTTCCGAAAAATGATCCAACGGTCGGACTCGTACTCAAGGTCAACAATACGAATTTCCGCCCGGAGGATATAGAACCGCTGCAGCAGCTCGCTGCCGAGCACAGCAATATTTTTATTATTGATCGTATTTTCTCCCGCCTGGAAGTCAACTCGCTGCTGAGTGTCACGGATTGTTTCGTCTCGCTGCATCGCGCTGAAGGCTTTGGACTGGGCCTCGCAGAAGCGATGTATTTGGGGAAACCGGTCATTGGCACGAACTGGTCCGGCAATACCGACTTTATGAACGAGACCAATTCCTGTCCCGTCAATTACGAGCTGGTGCAAGTCGGCACCGATTGGGGACCGTATCAGGGATATCAGACTTGGGCTGAACCCGATGTGCATCATGCCGCCTTTTATATGCAAAGGCTTATTCAAGAGCCGGAGTGGCGCCAAGCCATTGCAGCGCAAGGGCAGCATACGATTCATACGTCCTTTTCGCCGCAGGCGGTTGGCGGCATGATCCGCGCACGCCTGACCGAGCTTACGCTTCTCTAACTTTAAAATCACACGAGACACGGACTGCCTCTGGCGTAAATGCTGGGGCAGTTTGCTTTTTCCAGCTTATGCTCAGTTCTCCACCACGCCTGCTTAGCAATTACATAATAGCAACGTAAAAACACCCTCTACACCTTTATCAGACAACGATAAAGCCGCCGTCCGATTTTCCGTCTAGAGGGTATTAGCCAAAAAGTACTCCAAGCTATGCTGTTCCCCACAGACGTGGTCATTCTACATGCAGCCTAACCTAATTCCGCCCGCCAGTAGCTTAACAAATCCTGCATCGTCTGCTCAAAAGGAATTTCCGGACGCCAGCCCGTACGATGATGAAATTTAGAATAATCGCCGACTAGCTCGGGCACATCCGCAGGCCGCAGCCGCGCCGGGTCTTCCTGAATCGAAATGGTGCTGCTGCTAAGGCCGACCAGCGTCTGCAGCATCTCGCCAATCGCCCGCGAGCTTCCCGATGCAATATTGTATACTTCTCCAGGCTCGCATTTTTCAATAGCCAAGTGGTACGCTCGCACAACATCGCGCACATCGGTAAAGTCGCGCTTTGCCTCCAAATTGCCCACATATAGAACGGGCGGCTTCAGTCCCCGTTCGATTTCGACGATTTGCTTCGCAAAGTTGGAGGTTACGAACTGCTCGCCGCGCCGCGGTCCCGTATGATTGAAAGTTCGCATGCATACAATATGCATCCCATAGCTGCGATAATATTGGTAGCCTAAATAATTTTGCGTAATTTTGCTGACAGCATAGGGACTGAGAGGACGCAGCGGCGTCGTTTCCTTAATCGGAATATCCTGCGTGTCTACCTGGCCATATTCCTCACTAGAGCAGGCGAGCAGCAGCTTGCAGTTGATTCCTGCCTTTCGTACAGCTTCCAGCAAATGAATTTGCCCGGCAATATTGTTGTAGATCGTCGCAAGCGGCGATTCCCAAGACTTTGGCACGAAGCTTTGCGCTGCCAGATGAAAAATCATGTCCGGCCTAACGTCCGCTATCATTTTTTTCACATCGGCTTCATTAGTCAGCTCGCATTCATACAGCCTCACAGCGGGCAGCAAATGAGCGATATGCTTAATACTGCTGGTCTTTCTTACGGTGCCGGACACTTCCATTTGATGCGCCAGCAAATACTCTGCCAAATGGCTTCCGGCAAAGCCGGTTATGCCTGTAATCAATGCTTTCACGGCATGCCTCCCTCTCGCTCAGCATCCATCGCGGCTATCGCATGTTTAACCGCCTGCTCCTGTGTTTTATGACAAATCAGCAGTCCTTCGTCCGTCGATACGACGATCAGATTATCAACGCCAATGACTAGCACCCGCTGCCCCTCCGCGTAAACAATGCTATTGCTCGTGCCCGTCGGATAGATTTTCCCGAGCAAAATATTCCCATCAGCATCCGCCCCGAATATGCGTTCAAGCGACGTCCACACGCCAACATCGTCCCATGTAAAAGCAATCGGCAGCGTATACAGTCGTTCCAGCTTTTCTATCAGTGCATAATCGATAGATTGCTTCGGCAGCTGCACATAAGCTTTTGCAAGCTGCTCTCCTTCAAGTTCAAAAACACGCCACATATCTGGCTGGTAAAGCTGCATGTAACCTGCAATAGTCGACGGCTTCCATATAAAAATACCGCTGTTCCAGTACATATTCGGTATCGCGATCAGTTCCTCCGCCCGCGAGAGCGTCGGCTTCTCGATAAAGGCTTTTACCGTCTTAATGCCTGGCCCATATTTGCCATCTTCATGCTCACCCGCTTCAATATAGCCGTATCCCGTCTCTGCTCTTGTTGGCACAATCCCCATCGTTACGACAACGCCTTCATCCCGAGCTGCCTGTTCCGCTGCCCGCAGCGCCTCCATCAGTTCGGCAGCATCTGGAATGTATTGATCCGAAGGAGCCGTTACAATGACTTCATTTAATCCCCGTTTCTGAAAAAAACTCGCCGTCAGCGCAATGCAAGGCGCTGTATCCCGCTGCTCCGGCTCAATAATGAGCTGTTCCTCGCTAAGCTGCGGCAGCTGCTCCCGAACAAGCGGCAAATAGTTGCGGCTTACTGCTACATAAACATCCTCCTCCGGCAAGCAGCTGCGAAAACGGCTGTACGTTTCCTGCAGCATGGTTGCCTCGCCGGATGTTAAGGAAAGGAACTGCTTCGGCTTTGCCGTCGTGCTTCTCGGCCAAAAGCGCGTCCCTTTTCCCCCTGCCATAATAACCGCCTTCATGCCGGTTCACCCCAAAATAAATGGCTTTCTATTATACATGTGCGTGTAGCCAATGTGCAGCTCCTTCCTACCATAGCCGGTGCCGAAAGTATAGTATCGTCTCTTCAACATCGTATGCTTTGCTAGAGCTTTCATAGTGGACGAATTGCCTGCCCTTGCCGCAAATCGGGCATTTATCGCCGCCTTTATTGCATTTTCCAGGAGAAGACTGATCGGATCGCTTGAGTCAGACTTTAGAATCTATCATTTTGTAAAATATACGATTATTCTTGGACAAATACCGTTGCTATTACGCTCTATCAACATATGATGTGATATATGATTGAAAGGAGATGAATCAATTATGGGTGAAACTGGATTAACTGGTTTAACTGGCCTTACAGGACTTACTGGTGCGACTGGCCCTACTGGCCCTACCGGACCAACAGGACCTACTGGTGCGACTGGTCTAACAGGCGCAACTGGACCTGCTGGTCCCGGTTCTCATGTTGTAGGTATCCAAGGTGCTGTTCCGACTGCTATCCCAGCTGCTGCTACAGCTGTCACTGCTGCAACTCTGATTGTTCCGGTAACGGCCACTTCCAACCAGGTGATTATTGAAGGTACCGTTAATGTATCCCTTAACTTTACTGCTCTTCTGGTTGTAGCGCTCAACCCGACCATTACTGTAGACCTGCTGCAAGATAGCGTCACTGTAGCTACAGTAGTAAGCACCGACTTGCTTGCAATCACATTGCTCGGATTGTTCTCTTTAGAAAGAGCGATTCCGATCACTTACTTCAACGGCGGTCTGGCTGCTGGCAGTCACACGTACGAACTGCAAGTTACAGTATCGGGCGTCGTCATCGCGGCAGGTACTACAGCTGACATCACTTACTCGTCGCTTACTGCTACAATTGGCACTATCCCTTCCTAAGCTGCTGCGTCCATTACAGCAAAACAACCGTCCCTCACGGGACGGTTTACATAAGATCGCTTTAAGAAAGAGCTTTACGGTGGAGTTTCGCTTCACCGGCTTAATTATGAGGAGAAAGAGTCTGATTAACGCTGCTGCCACCGATTTAAGCCTGCAATGGCGCCTCCCCTTTGATGATTGCATTAGCCATATGGCCGAAATCAAGCGCAGCCTTGCCCATTTCTGCTGCTATCGCATCCGCAAGGATTACAGCCGCAATGCCCGCTGACACTAACGCCAGATCAAAGTTTTGCCCTCTGATCTCCCCCATCACCCGGTCCACATCATGGATTCCTTGAACCTGCGCAACAGCTCCTGCAACCGCCACGCCGCTCTCAGCGAGCACTTCGGCGAGCGGCTGCGCCAAATTCCCAACAACAAGCACTTTTCGTCCTTTCATCAGGCGGGACAAATGACCGTCCTGATACAAACGATAATTGACGAGCGAATCTGTCAGCACTTTGCTGCGAAAGTCAATGCCATACGATTGAAAAACGTCCGTGGCCAGCCGTTGGTAGTTCGGCTGCCGCAGCTTTGGAATGCCTACAATGTCAGCCCGCTTTACCGCTGCCAGCAAGCGGTCGCGTGCAGCAATGTCCGGCACCTTCACTCCGGCATACTCTAAAAACCCGCCCTCCTGGCGAATCTGTTCAGTCGGCAGCACACTCTCCTGTGCCAGCGTCAACAGCTCACCATCACCAAGACGCACGACAGATAGCGGCTTGCGCTGCTCCAGCGCTTCCAGCAATCGCCCTGCCACCTGCTCAGCAGTCAAAAGGTGGATGATGCGTTCTCCTAGCGCAGCGATGCCCGATGCGATTACCTGTGCTACGGATGTATCTGGAAGCACATGAGTTTCCGGCAGCTGCTCGTCGATGATGGCATCGCCGCCCTCGTAGCGTCCGATTTTCAGCCCTTTCTCGTAGCCAGCCTTCTCAGCGAGCTCCCAGCCGTGTGAGTGGTCTGTCTTTTCTTCCTCTGCCTGCTTGCTTCCATCTTCATAGCCTTTGCTGTAGCCTTCCTGATGACCGATTTGATAACCATCCTGATAGGGTGCCTTAGCCGCCTGCGGCTTGTCGGGCTTTGCCAAGCGATTTTTCCTCTTTGAAACGGCACGCCTCTTCCGCCGCTTAATCGGAATGCTGGAGGCTTTGCGCCTTCTCGCTGTTTTCATGCTGAACACCTCCTGCTTTGGTGCAAAATTTGGATTTGGTCAAGGTGAAACGGCTGTCGCCGGCCTTTGGCGGCGCAGCGCGTTTCATTCCGAGAAATATAAAGAAAGGATAGCTTTACGATATCCTTTCCTATATTTTAAATAAACTGCTGCGGATCCACGCCCCATTTGTCTGAAAACAGCATCCGATTGCGGGCAAGCAGACGCTCTACCGCATCCTCGCCCTCCTGTTTAAAGCTTGCACTGCCATGATGATAAACGAATGTATCCTTAACCATCAGCAGTCGGTAGCCTGCTTGCCGCGCACGATAGCAATAGTCATCATCCTCATAATGGCCTGGCGAGAAACGCTCATCCAGCAGACCAATTCGGTCCATCAGCTCCCGTGAAAACAACAGGCAAAAGCCAACCAATCGGTTGACCTCCTCATAATTGCCTGCCGCCTCTGTGCCAAGCTGCTCCGCCATCTCCATATAATTGCCGCGCATTTTGATTTGCTGCCTGCCGCTTACAAAGTTGGACATCGGCCCCGCGATGCCAACCTGCTTGCTGCTGCATAAAGCTTGCCTCAGCTTGCCAAGCCAACCAGGCGCCACTAGCACGTCATTGTTCAGCAGCAGCAGTTGCTCCCCGCGGGCCAGACGCAGCCCCCAATTACAGGCGGCGGGAAAGCCCTGATTGCTCGGCAAGCCGACAAATGTAATATGCTGCTCACGTAAAAATTCGATTGTGCCATCCGTTGAGCCATTATCCACAACGATCAGCTCATAAGCTTCCGGTGTACTGCTGCGAATGGAATAAATCGCCTCCTGCAGCAGCGGCAAGCGGTTGTAGGTTGGAATAATAATACTGGTCAGCATCTATTCCCCTCCTCCGCCAGCACTTCTGCGATCCCTTACTCCGTCCGTATATTGCAGGCGGGCATTTCCCGCGTTCATCATCCACGCCAGTGCTTCCAGATGGTCGCCTACAATAAGCCTCGCTACCTGGTTGCCCATGCCTACATTTCCCGGACGCAGCCGATTATGTCGAATGACATCCACCATGCTCGCTGTACCTACCTTGAGGCCATATCGGAGCGCAATCGCCTGCGCCTTCGGCGGAACGGCCAGATGCGCTGCTCCAATCGCCTCAATCGCTTTGCGGGAGAGCGCATGCGGAACGGCAGTCAAGGAATTAACCGTAAGATCGGACCGGTTCACCGAGCGGTTAATAAACTCCTTCAGCATCATAACTTCATCTCTTCCCGAAAAATTTCCCATATAAGATGATAAATTATTGAGCACCATATCCGTCCCTCCAGCGACTGCTTCAATAAAAGGCAGCAATTGCTCCGCAGCAACCGGAATATCCGCATCGACGAACAATACGATATCCGAAACCGTTGTTCTTGCGCCCACCGCCCGTCCCACATCATGACCGAGTGCTCCAGCGTAATGAATGAGTACAGCTTTGCCGCTCTCCCGAACTTTGCTCGCCGTCATGTCGGTCGAGCCGTTCACGACGACGACGATTTCATGTAGAGGAAGCCTCTCCAATTGTCGAATCATGGAAGCCATGGATTCCTCTTCATTCATCGCCATCACGACCGCCGCCACCGTCCGATTAGTCGGCAGCAGCACCCAATTTGGCGCCGGGCTTCCCGTAGCGGCAAAATATCCCTCTATGAAGGCCTTCATACAGGCCAAATATGCTGATTTAGAAGCTGCTCCGCCCGCCGCAAGGCAGTAGCTATGCCATAACCGCTGCAGATGCTGCTGCTCATCGGCTGGCTCAGGCTCCTGTCTCGTCGTTAAGCCCGCTGCGAGCCCGCCGTTTTGTGCTTTTGCACACATTCCTCGGATGATCGCAGGCTGCAGCGCCCCCCCGCGCTGCGCCTGACCCCTGCGCTGTCTGCGCCTGCGGACCGCCGGACGTCTGGCCGTGCGGCGGCGAATGCCGCCTTGTGAGCTGCGCGGGGTTCTTCTTCCCGCACGGCCGCTTTTTCTACTGCGGCTTCTCAACCTATTCCACCTCGCATCCATTCGGATATATTCGTTTATGTTGTCATTGTATGTAGGGGAAAAGCGCGCGCAACGGCGGCTGTACGTCTATAAAGAGGAGAAATGTGCGCTTTGACTTGGCGCAACTGCCCTATCCTATCTGGCAAGCTGCACATAGGATAGTGTAGTTATGCTTCTATTTTGCAAGGCAGGGGGATGTTATGGACTGGACGTTTCACAACCCGAAATTTATTGCAGATGCAGCACCTGAGCTTCCCGCAAGCTTTATTGCAGGCGGAGCTTGGTCCGGGCATCGAAAATTTGCTTATGATCTTGTCCGTTTTGCACGCCCAAGCCTAATTGTGGAGCTAGGTACGCTGTACGGCACATCCTATTTCAGCTTTTGCCAAGCAATTAAGGATGCTCAGTTGAAAAGCGCATGTTATGCGGTGGATACATGGATGGGCGATGCCCATACCGGAGCTTACGGTTCGCTTGATGATTCGATGTATGCTGCGGTCAATGCTGTAAGCGCTCGTGAATTTCCCGGAATCGGAACACCGCTGCGCGGCACCTTTGACCAGGCGCTGGCTGCCTTTCCCGACGGTTCCATTCAGCTATTGCATATTGACGGCTATCATGTGTACGAAGCCGTTCTGCACGATTACACGACTTGGCTTCCGAAGCTTGCGGAGGGCGGCATCATTTTATTTCATGACACCGTTGTTCGGCTCGCAGATTTTGGTGTTTATCGGCTTTGGTCGGAGCTTTCGGCAATGCCTCATTTGCATTTCGAGCATTCCAACGGTTTAGGTGTTCTGTTCCCTAAAGGCTGCCCAGCCAGCTTCCAGCCGATCATTGGGCGGCAGCAGGAGCTTGCCGATCATTACGGTTAGAGATAGAAGCATATTTTGCAATTCTAGGATTATGCAGCGCGCAGAACGATACGCTACGCCAAGCGCGCTGCATAATCAGGATTGAAGGAGGCGATCCCTATCTACACTATCCCTCAGCAGTTTTATGAAAAAACGAGAGATTGGGCGCAGCAAGCGGCTGTCCCTCCCGATCTGCTTTCCTATTATTATCAAGTCATTTACCCAGCTGAAATGCTGACGCTTCCTTCGGGCAAAGGCATCGATCAGCCCCGCTGGGTGACGACTTCTGCCTTTGACGAAGCTTTTGTAGCGGCCATTCCTGGCGGACGGCTGGTGACGAGCAATGCTTATGTTGTTACGCCGGACAATAAGCGGCTGCGTGATGTCGAGCTCGACTGTCCGCTCATTGATTTCTCGGAACTGCCAGAGCCTCAGCATTTCAAGGGAACGGTCGCCACGCTCATTTGGGGCTGGAACATGCCGCATATTAAGGCGTGTACGCAAAACATTTTTGGACACTGGTTTTTCGACCTGCTGCCTAGGCTCCATTTGCTGGAGAAAAGCGGCATTCCAATTGACAAATATGTCATTGGCAAGCTGTTTCACCCCTTTCATTATGAATCGCTCGCCATGCTCGGCATTCCGCTCCATAAGTGCATTCAGGTCGAGGATGCAGACTTCCATCTGCTCGCCGACCGCCTAATCGTGCCGGCGGTGCCGCTGATGGTCGGCAAATGTCCGCCGTGGGCATCGCATTTCATGGCCAAGCGGCTTAAAGCTGACCGGCGTGTGAAAGCCAAAAAAGGCTTTGAGCGTCTTTATATTACCCGCAAGGATGCCGCGGCCCGCTTTGTCGCCAACGAGGACGAGGTTCTCCGTTTTCTCAAAGGCAAGGGCTTCAGGGAAATCGTCCTCACACCGCTCTCTACCGCAGAGAAAATCGCGATTTTCTCGTCAGCGCAGCATATTGTGGCTCCCTTCGGGAGCGGCAGCATCAACATCGCTTTTTGCGAGCCGGGCGCAGCTCTTTTTGAGCTTGCTCCTTCCACCTTCGTTGACCCTTATTTCTGGAAGCTATGCGCACATGCTGGCGTAGACTATTATGAAATCGTATGCGAGGTGGAGCAGCCGCCCAAGCCCTTCGTTGGAACAGACAATATTGTCGTTAATATCAATAAGCTTGAACATGTGCTGAAGCTCGCAGGCATTTAGACCCGCTGCGGGCCTGGACATTGCTCCTGCTGCGAATAACTGCCCTCGCGCCAACATATATTGAATTCGCAAGCGCAACACTTATCATATTTCACGGAGCAACGGCTGGCATCCTTCCTATTAGGCAGGAGACAGCATCGTCGCCAGCAGGAGGTTTATAACAATGCGGATTCTTGTATGGTCTGTCCATTTTTCCATCGGCGGTGGGATGAGACTGCTCCATAATTTAATTTCGGCTATGGCCAGGCAGCCGGACGTCGAGCAGATCAGGCTCGTCCTCTCACCCGATTCCCTCATACGCAACGTGGCGGAACTGCGTGCATTAGGCAAGGTTGAGATGGTATCCACCCAGTACAGCATCGATTCCGACCAAAATTCCTATTTGCTCGCCGGTATCGACGTCGTCTATTACTACTGGCCGCACACCCACCCCTATCACGCGCTTGACCGTCCAACCGTCTGCACCTTTCACGATACGACGATGTTCGATTATGTACCGCCATTTATGGATGGGGAGCAGCTTAAGAGCCACTGGATTTTATCGAAAAAATGGCTGGACCACGTCACGTCCGTCGTCGTTTCTTCGGAGCATGTGAAAAATCGCCTCATTGCCCATTTCGGCGCCCGCAATCAATCGGCAACTGTTGTGCCCCATGCCATTACACCGATTGCCGCACAATATGCAAGCCAGGTCTCTCCAGCCACCGCTGCCCGCATTCCGTCCAAATACATCATTTACCCATCCAATACTTCGCCGCATAAAAACCATAACAATCTGCTCGAAGCCTTGTCCCACTGGAAGGGGCGCACGAAATGCCCGCTAGTGCTCACCGGCTATTTAACTGAAACGCTGCGGCAGCCGTTTCCGGATTGCACACCGCAGCACAGCTGGATTCCAACGCTCATTTCCACCATTCGCCGAACAGGCCTTGTCGTCAATCGTGATCTTTACCCGCTCGGCTTTGTAGGGGATGAGGATATTCCCGCGCTCATTAAAAATGCCTGGGCGCTCATTATGCCCAGCCTTTCAGAAGGTGGCGGGAGCTATCCTGTCGAAGAAGCGCTTCGCCTCGGTACTCCGGTGCTCTGCTCGGACATTCCGGTCATGCGCGAGCATCTGGCGCGGCATAGTGCCAAAATCGCCTGGTTCAACCCCCATAGCCCCGATTCCATCGTTCAAGCGCTTGAAGATTTGACTGCAAATTATGATGAATACAAAAATGCCGCTGTAGCGGGCATTCATGATCCAGCTGAAAGCTGGGATGATGTGGCAAAGCGTTATTTGAACGTTTTTCGCGATACGTATTGGCGGTATTATGGCAAGCAGCTGCGCTAATCGGCAGCTGCTTGCACCTCATCAATGACGTTTGCATAATCTCCTGCGACATCCAGCCATCTCCTGTTCAACGCGCCGCTAAGTGCGGCCTGCTGAAGTGGGACAACCTCTTTTCCCTCCAGTGACAGACGTGCAATAGCGTCCGCCATCTCCTGGATATTATGCGGATGGAAGGTTGCGAAGCGGCTCATGTCACTGATAACCTCCTGCACCACTTCCAGTCTTCCGAAGGCGACTGGCGTATTCATCAGCAGCGACTCGAGTATAGGAAAAGGGCAGCTTCCCTCGAAGAGCGTCGGGACGATTGTGCCTGCGGCATAGCGGTATAGGGAAGGCAAATCTGCCGAAGCTATGCGCCCCATAAACACAATTGAGCCGCGGATAACGGGATCGGCAATTTCGTTGAGCGCTGCCAAAATTTCCTGCTGCCGCGGGCGGTTTCCAAGATCATCTGTAAAAACAAGCTTCATCCCAGAAGCTCTTCCTGCTTCCGTCTGCTTGAACAGCGAAAAGGCTTTGATGAGGCCTTCATGATTTTTATGCAGCCTTACCACCGACGGGAAGGTCAAATATGGACCATCCAGCTTATAGGCATGGCGGAACTTCTCCTCGCTATGCGTTTGAAAAACCGCATATTCCTCATGCGGCGCTGCAAAGCGCACGACAGCCGTTTTATGGACAGCCAGCTTAAGAAACTCCAACCCCTCATGATTGCGCGTAAATTCGGAAGCGAAGACTACCTTCGCCGCTTTTTCCGTCACCTTTTGCGCTACAGAATGGATATATTGGTAATGCTGGGTATACGCGCTGTACAGCTCAGGCAAATGCAAATATACGAGATCATGCAGACAAACCATATAAGGTTTTTCCAAATATTGCGCGAGCGCCATCCCTACATACGGCACAATCCATATATCCGCAGGCACGCTGCGATTTACCGTATCCATGCTGTCTGTACGGTGCAGCCTCAAGCGATTGCCATAAACCGCGAGCAGCGGGGCATAAACAGCCGCAGCCTCGGCATAATTTGCTTCCGTTGTCGCCACATGAAGTGTGAACTCATGCTCCAGCGCCAGTAAACCTTCCGACAAACGAACGATGAAACGGCCAATGCCTTCGCCATCCATCGCAATTTGCACCCCAAAGCAAAGGAACATACCGATTTGACGGCTGTTTACACGGGCTGCACTTGCTGCAAGCGGAGGCAAATAAGCCATTTCAATGAGCAGGCCGAACTCCTTCGACATGACAAGGCTCGCTATCCATGCGCGCCGCAGCAGTCCTTGCTTCAAGGCCGTCGTGTATCGTCCTACTTTATTGCTATCCGGTGCCCGATTGAGCATTTGCACGTGAATGCCATGAATAAAATCCAAATCCGCAGCGGGGAACAAATGCTGAATCAGGTGGGCAGTCGTATTCGCTTCTCCAGATGGCACGCGGGAAAAAATAGCTTCCGCCTCTGCACTCTGAAGAAGAGCCGCAGCAATAACCGCCCGAGGCGTACCGTGGGCCAAATGGCTGCGATGGCCGTTGAAGCCTTCGATATCCGGTTCGCGCTGGAGTACCTGACGATACAGCTCCCATATAAAATCTTCGTCCCCCAACCGGAATACCCGGCGCAGCAGCTCTACAATTGGTGCCCCTGCGGGCAATCCGTGCCGGAATGCCGCATTATTCGCTTTTAACTGCTCCGTATCTATTGGTGCTGGAGGCGGCTCGACCGGTGCCGGCGGCTCGACTGCAAGCTGTATCTGTTCGATTGCCTTCTGCCTATTCCTGCTTTTTTTCGAGCCGCGCAGTTTCCTGCCGCCCCGCTTGCCTTTGCGTCTTCCTGTCCTTGCTACTTTTCCAACTCGCGCCTGCTTGCCGCGTTTTCTTCGCGATATGCGGCTATGCGAGCCGCGCTTCGCTGTTCCTTGTTTACGAGCTCTTTTGCGTTTCATATCACGCCTCCAATCGCTCTGCCTTCTCCATAGCGTATTGTCCCGCTGATAAATAGCAACGGCACATGCCCCCGCCTGCTAGGGATTTCAACTATATTTGAAAAAATGGACGACTGCCCGGCTGCATGTGAAGCAATTTTCCGGCCTTTGAATATGATGGGAGTAGCTGCATCACCCCCTCATTTTATAGTTGAAGGAGCCTATACGGCATGAATGCTGTTTCAGCGAATCCTTATCGTACCATTGTTGTTGGAGCCGGCGGACATGCCAAAGTCGTCGTTGATATTTTTCGGACCAGCCAGACATATGAGGTTATTGGCTGCATCGGTCGCGAGCAAGACGGGCAGATCTTGAATGTCCCTGTGCTTGGCGATGATGCCCTGCTCCCTCTGCTGCTGGAGCAGGGCGTACGCCATGCTTTTATCGCGATTGGCAATAATGCGACGCGGCTGCGGCTCGCCCGCCATGTGCAAAGCCTCGGCTTTGAGCTGATTAATGCCATAAGCCCTTTAGCTTACATCGCTCCCAGCGCCACGCTTGGCTATGGCATTGCGGTTATGCCGGGAGGCATCATTCAGCCGGATGCCCGAATTGGCTCCCTCACTATTATTAACACGGCTGCAACAGTTGACCATGATTGCATCATTGGCGAGGCTTGCCACCTGGCACCTGGCACCACGCTGTCCGGCGGCGTAACCGTCGGCGACGGCTCTTTTCTTGGAACAGGCACCGTTGTCATCGATGGCATTCGCATTGGCGCAGGCTGTATGATTGGGGCCGGTGCCGCCGTCATTCGGAATATTCCGGACCAAACGCTTGCCGTTGGCGTTCCCGCCACAGTGAAGCGTCTTTTGAACCAAGAGCGAACGTAACACGGAGGAGGCATAATGTTGGGCGACAAATTTTATCCGGTTGCCGTTCCGATTTTTAATGGAAATGAGAAAAAATACGTGATGGATTGCCTGGATTCCACCTGGATTTCCTCAACAGGCAAATATATTCATACGTTCGAGGAAGCTTTCGCCAACTATTGCGGGACGAAATTTGCTGTCTCCTGCAGCAATGGCACAACCGCTCTGCATTTGGCGCTGCTGGCTCACGGGGTAGGCCCGGGAGATGAGGTCATCGTCCCAACGCTGACGTTTATCGCTACAGCCAATGCCGTCACGTATTGCGGAGCCACTCCGGTCTTCATTGACAGCGAGTCGGATACGTGGAACATGGACCCGGAGCTGCTGGAGGGACTTATTACTCCGAGGACGAAGGGCATCATTCCCGTCCATCTGTACGGGCATCCTGCCAATATGGATGCTATTTCGGCAGTTGCGGAGCGGCATGGGTTGTTTGTGCTGGAGGACGCTGCGGAAGCGCCCGGTGCAGAATACAAGGGCAAGCGAACCGGCTCGCTTGGCCATACGGGAACGTTCAGCCTATTCGGCAACAAAATCATTACAACCGGCGAAGGCGGCATGATTACGACCAATGACGAGCAGCTTGCCCGCAAAATGCAGCTTTTGCGCGGACAGGGCATCGATCCCGCCCGCAAATATTGGTTTCCTGTCATCGGCTACAACTACCGCCTGACGAACTTGCAAGCGGCGGTCGGCTGCGCGCAAATGGAAAACATCGACTGGCATGTCGGCGAGCGCATACGCGTCGCCTCGCTTTACCGCAAGCAGCTCGAAGGAAACAGCGCCTTCACGCTGCCTACCGAGCAGCCATGGGCGAAAAACGTTTACTGGATGTTCAGCATCCTGCTGAACGGCTATAACGAAGAGCAGCGCGGCGCTTTCATGGAACGCCTGAAAGAACGCGGCATTGAAACGAGGCCGTTCTTTTATCCGATGCATGTGCTTCCGCCGTATCAAGGCATGCAGCGCAACGAGGAATTCCCCGTCGCAAATCGCATTGCCGCGCAAGGACTGAATGTGCCGACCTACGGCGGCTTGAATGAACAGGACATCGCCTACATTTGCGATTGCCTGCGGGAAAGCCTGTTATAAAGCGGCTGATTAGCTCCAAAACAATAAGCTTCCGGCTCCACGCTATTGGTGGGGACGGAAGCTTATTTCGTCATAATTCTTTATTCCATTACCTATCATGTTGGGCATATCATTTTCTTGCCTATCACTCCCAAAAATTTTTCCTTTCCCGAAACTGTATTATTAGGTGTGCAGTGCTGACGAGAATATTCTCGCAAATTATGGAATGGATTAAGTTATGAGACATTACACACTATAGTCGAAGCAGAAAATTTACTGCCTAAAACAGAAGCTTAAAATCTTATTTAAAAGGTGACGTTAGCTAATGCATGATGAAGTAACCTTGTATTTGGTCAGACATGGACGCGCTACTGGAAACCAGACAGATGCCCCTCTTAGCACAGTCGGAGTAACGCAGTCTGAACAACTGGCAAATGCTCTTGCAAGCATGGACTTGCACTTGGAGAAATTAATTTCCAGCCCTTATCTGCGGGCTTGGCAAACAGCGCAAATCATTGAAAAACGGCTGAACCTCCATCTAGATCCGGCGGAAAACCGTCTTCGAGAGCAAGGAGTACCCGGTATAGACAGAGAGGAAAGCGCACAAGAAGTGTCCAAACGTGTTGTTGCATTAACGAACGAGCTATTGAATAGCGGCGGTCAAACGTTTCTGCTGGTTAGCCATCGTTTGACTTTAACACTGCTGCTTCAGCATTACGTGCCCGATTTCACCGATCAGCAGGGAGAACAAATGACGAACCCTGATCTTTATGAGCTCCACTTCAAAAACGGAATAGCGCTTCAAAGACGGCTATGGAACCCTGAGGCTCACCATTTGATCGAAACTTAAGCTGGTGGTAGGCTTCTGTTCATACAAAACTTTCAGGAGGTAACCTAACTATGCAAACAACACTTGAAAGAAACCGCATAACTACTGTTGTAATGCCGGATATCTCCAATTTGCCTGCATGCATTCAGGATGTAAAGAAAGCTGTACTTTCTAACATTCAGGGGCCGCTTGATCCTACCGATTATCACCAATTGCGAGGAAGGCTAGAGTCAGCAAAAGGCAAGCTCCCGATGCTATATCAACAGGCGGTTGCCATTCCATTTATCCGCAAGCTGGATAATCTTGGCCAGCAGGGCTTCATGGAAATTTTACTGCGGGATCCGAACAGAAATAATACTGCCAGACTCATGCTGGATATCGCCCATAGCATTCTCCAAAATGGTGAAGGCTTTCACGCTCTGGCAAACGATGCCTTTCAAGAGGTGGTTAGCGATCTTTACGACGGTTACCTAAGTGCAGGTGACCGGATAGGCATCAAGCTTCCGGATCTCAGTGTTACTCCGGCCTTGGTAAAGTGGGGAGAACCCGACTCCGGCCCTTATACTTGGCCTATCGACGCTACAGCTGTATTTGATCTGGAAGCTGCGATTGTCAGTCTTCCTCCTGCCCATTCAACTACTGGCTTGCTGGCATGGTCCAGCATCCCTCATGAGGTGTGTGGTCACGATATTCTGCACGCAGATGTTGGGCTGCTGGAGGAATTGGCAAATGCTGTTCGTGTCAGTCTCACCCAAGAAAATATCGGTCAAGGTCTTCCAGATTATTGGGCTTCCCGCATGGATGAAACCGCTTCGGACATTCTAGGCATCCTGAATTTGGGGCCAACGGCGGCGATTGGTCTTGTCGGTTATTTCCGCGGCATGAACGCAGCTTTTACCGGACAAGCCCAGTTGCGAAATGAAGGGCCTTCTGGTGATCCTCATGCGGCTGACATTTTACGTGGATATTTAGGCGCCTATGCTGCCGGTCTGCTTGAATTCGATCAAGCCGCTGAGTGGGAGAAAATGATTGAAGCAGAAACCGACAAGGATCTATCCGTTATTCATTTAGGCGGCAGCCTAATGGATACCGATACAGCTAAGCGCTCCGCACGAATCGTCGCTTGGACAATTATGAAAACCAAACTTAGCAGCCTTGAAAATCACTCGCTGGATGAAATTCAAAATTGGAGAAACAAGGATGAACGCATCGTCTCTTCATTGCGCATCTTAATGCGGACTACAGGCTCGCTTGCGGACGAATTCCGCTCTGGTTATTATGCTGCACATATCGTAGCGGCAGCTCTAACTGAAGGCTTGTCCAGCGAAGCGGATGTCCAACTGGTATTTGATCGCATGCTCTCACTGCTCAAGCTGATGCACGATACGAATCCTGCTTGGGGGCCACTTCTAGTACAGCATCCTGGTGATATTACACGCCATCTTGTTTATCACCCGGTCGAAAAAAGCCAGTTTCTCCTTTAATCGACGCCTTAAAATCAAAATCCCTCCGGAAACTGCTGGATTGATGCAGTGTTCCGGAATGATTTTTTCCAATTTAAAAGTCCTGTAATATGCAGAATAGACATATTACAGTTATTCCATATCCAAACTCACATCATAACCCAGCTTGCGCAAATTTGCTACGCGCTGCGTCTCCTCCAAGTCGGCGGCGACCATATCCTTGACGAGATCAGCAAGGCTGCTCGCTGGCGTCCAGCCGAGCTTCGCCTGCGCTTTTCCCGGGTCGCCAAGCAATAGCTCCACCTCGGTCGGGCGGTAATATCGCGGGTTAACCTGGACGACCAATTGGCCAACTGGAAGCTGGTATTCAGGATGCTTGCAGCTGACCACATGGCCCAACTCATCCGCTCCCTCGCCCGTAAAAGCAACCTCGATGCCTGCCTCGGCAAAAGCAAGCCGCACAAACTCACGCACTTCTGTTGTCTGCCCCGTGGCAATGACATAATCCTCCGGCTCGTTTTGCTGCAGAATGCGCCACATCGCTTCTACATAATCCCTCGCATGGCCCCAGTCACGCTGGGCCGACAAGTTGCCCAGCTCCAGCGTCTGCTGGAGGCCAGAGGCGATGCGGGCAACAGCGCGGGTTATTTTTCGCGTGACGAACGTTTCTCCGCGCACCGGGCTTTCATGGTTGAACAAGATGCCGTTACAGGCATACATGCCGTATGCTTCCCGGTAATTGACCGTAATCCAATAGCCATACAGCTTGGCGACCGCGTAAGGGCTGCGGGGGTAAAATGGTGTCGTCTCGCTTTGTGGAACCGCCTGCACAAGTCCGTACAGCTCTGACGTGGACGCCTGATAAATTTTCGTTTTATGGGTCAGACCAAGCAGCCTTATGGCTTCGAGCAGGCGCAAAGTACCGATGCCATCGGCATTTGCTGTATATTCCGGCATATCAAAGCTGACATGCACATGGCTCATCGCCGCCAAATTATAAATTTCATCCGGCTGAATGTCCTGTACCAGCCGTACCAAGTTTGTCGAATCCGTCAAATCGCCATAATGCAAATGCAATCGCTGCTCTACGCGATTCGCTTGCTCCACAATACGGTCGATCCGCCCTGTATTCGCCAGCGAGCTGCGCCGTCTCAAACCGTGAACAATGTAACCTTTAGTCAGCAGCAGTTCGGTTAAATACATGCCGTCTTGTCCTGTCACACCTGTAATGAAGGCGACCTTATTCATGGCTCCCTCCGCATTCTCTCATATTTGGATAATGGCTATCCTATTCCACTATCTTATGAATAAGGGTGGAAGGTCGGCATCAGGCAAAACACCATTTTTCACAAAAAAGTATATTAACCAACAAAGGCGCGACGCCTTCGCAAAATGCGAAGGCGTCGCGCCTTGTTTACTTCTCTATATTTCGAGTTATCCTGCTTTAATTATTTGCACGCCCCACGGTGCAAGCGTAAGCTGCTCGCCACTGCCGACCGGACGGCCCTCCAGCAATTCATGTCCCGCTGCATGCGGATAAACGAAGGATACCGGCTCAGCAGAGTAGTTGAAATAGTAGCGCAGCTGCGCTCCCTGCCCATTAACCCCATGCTTCACGATGATCGGGAAGCTGACCTGCTGATCTTCACCCCATAGTCCCGCCTCTTGAACGGTGCCCTTCAGCACCTCATGGGCAGAAGCTCCATCCGTCAGGCAGCCAATGTATGTCGCCGTACCTTTGCCGTAGCGGTTGCGGGTAATGGCCGCATATTCGCCCCACTGCGGATGGTCATAATGCGCCAGCACCTCAACTTCGCCGGTAAGCGGCGTCAGCAGCTCCATCCAGCTCGTAACCGTGCCTGGCGCTGCATCCAGCCCTGCACCTTTCAGCCCGACATTTTTCGGATCGATAAACAGGCTGTAGCCGACGCCGCACGCTTTTCCAATAATGCCCGGCTGCTGCGAGGTCCGTACTTTTATCCGCTCGTCGGCAAAGCCGCTTTTGAACGAATATACGGCATGCCCGCCCTGCTCGACAAAAGCATTTAGCCGCTCAAGCGTCAGATCCGGTACGGCATACAAAGCCGGAACAATGACGACCTTGTAATCATCCAGCTTCTCGCAAGCTGGCGTAATAAAATCGCAGCCGATGTTCATTTTGTACAGCTCGTCATACAACCAGCGCACAACATCATTGTACAATTTGCCATCCGGCAGCTTGAACCACTCCATCGCTGTCAGCGCTTCGTTGCTCACCATAACGGCAACGTTGTTTTGCTTGCGCAAATGCACCAGTTCATCGCTCAGGCGGGCAAAATCCCGTCCGATCGTCCCTGCTTCGTTATAAACCGGATTAGGCAGAAAATCGTGGCTGAGCAGCCCTTTCCAATACGTCTCGAACGAATTATGGATCGAGTGCCAGTGCCAATAAGCAACCATATCAGCGCCAGATGCCACATGGCTGAACGCCTGCAGCCGCAGCTGCCCCGGATATGGCGTCCAGTGCGGGAATGCCTGCGCCTGGGTTTCCAGCACCAAATAGTTGCTGCCCTTCAGTGAACGCGTCATGTCGCCGCCAAATGAAATTTCAATGCCCGTCAGCTCATCCTGTGACGGATGATAGATGTCTACACCAGCAATATCGAATGGCACCGCCGCTTCGAAATGGTTGACCGACGGCTGAACGCCAAAGGAATAACCGCGCCATTCAAAATCGAAGTTTTGCGTCACGAACTGCCCTGGCTGCTTGTATTCATTGACAAGGCCTACCTGCCATGCAAGAAACTCATTAACCAGCCCGCGTTGGAATTTGGCAAATTCTGCGCCTAAGCTGCCATTGATGGTTCCGACAACGGACGGAAAGTCCTCCCAGCTGTTAATGCGGTTGCTCCAATAATCGAGGCCGAATAGCTCATTGACCTGGTCCAGCGTCTCGTAAGTATCGCGCATATATTTGACGAAGCGCAGCTGTACATTCGGCCCAGCCGTGCCGTAGTGTTTTGTCTCATTGTCCGTCTGATAGCCGATTACCGCCGGATGCTTGCTGACGCGCTCGATCAGCTTGCGAATGATCCGCTCAGCATGGAACAAATACACCGGATGCGTAATATCCATAATTTGGCGCGCGCCATATTTGCCAGGTCCGGCTGCTGTTATAGCAAGCACATCCGGGTGCTCCTTGACCATCCAGGTCGGTATCGCATAAGTTGGCGTTCCCACGATAACATGGATACCTGCTTCATGCATCGCATCCAGCACGCGGTCTACCGAGCTGAAATCAAATACGCCATTTTGCGGCTCATGCGTGCTCCAAGTAGATTCGGCAATACGGACTACGTTAATGCCCGCTTCCTTCATCATGCGGATATCTTCACTCAGCCTCTCATAAGGCATATATTCATCGTAATAAGCAACGCCGTATAATAATTTATCCATTAGCCCTTCACTGCTCCTTCTGTAATGCCCTCCATAATAAAGCGCTGGAAGAAGGCGTAAATAATAATAACCGGAATCGCCGTCAGTACAAGCGAAGCGAGGATGAGTGTCCACTCTTTGTTGTATTCGCCAAACAATGTGTTCGTGGACAAAATAAGCGTATAATGATCCGAATCCGTCAGCATCAGCATCGGCAGCAGGAAGTCATTCCAGATCCATAGGAAATCGAGAATGGCAATCGTCACCGTAATCGGCAGCAGCAGCGGAAAAATAATCCGGAAAAACGTCTGGAACTCGCCGCAGCCGTCCATATGAGCCGCTTCCTCCAGCTCGCGCGGAATCGATTTTACGAAACCATGATAGAGAAATACGGCCATATTGACGCCTAGTCCAATGTAAATAAGTGCCAAGCCATAAGTACTGCCCTGTACGGACAAGCCGTTCGCCATGCGAGTAAGCGGAATCATAATCGAGTGAAAGGGCACGAGCATCGAAGCGACGAATAGGAAAAAGATGGCCGCGCTCGCCTTGCCTGGTGTCCTAGACAGCTTATAGCCCGCTAGAGCGGCGCAGAACACGATGCCGCCAATGCCCAGCACCGATACGATTACCGAATTTATCGTGCTGTTAAGCATATTGATTTTGTGAAAAGCCTGCACGTAGTTGTCAAAGGTTGGCGCAGACGGCAAAGCCACGAACGATTGAAACATTTCTCCTTGCGTTTTAAACGAGTTGGCAATGGCCATATAAATCGGGAAGAAGGAAATGGCGGCGCCGATCGAAAGAAACAGCGTAATAAATAACGAGCTCGCGCTTCTGTTTCTCATGCCTCCACCTCTTTTCTTTTCATGACTGCAATCTGAATGAGTGTGAAAATCAAGACGATAATGAATAAAATGACCGATTTCGCGCTGGCATAGCCGTAGCGGAAGTTGTTCGAGAAGGCCTCTTCATAAATATTCATCGTAATAACCTGCGTCGACCGGCCCGGACCTCCGCCCGTAAATCCATATACGACCTCGAACACTTTAAAAGCGCCGTTCAGCGTCAAGAAGAAGCAAATCGTAATGGCATGTGTAATCATCGGCAGCGTAACCTTCATAAAGCGCTGCAGCGGATTCGCACCATCGATAATAGCCGCTTCCATCAAGCTTTGCGGCACCCCTTGCAAGCCGGCCAAATAAATAATCATCATGTAGCCGACGCCATTCCAGAGCGAGATAACCAAAATCGCATAGAAGGAAAACTTCGGATCGCCAACCCAGGATTGATCCAGGAAGGTGAACATTGTTTTTTCCGCCAGCTGCGGCAGCACTTGTGTAAACACGAATGTCCACATAAAAGCGCTAATAATAATACTGATCATGTTTGGCATGAAAAATATCGTGCGGAAAAATCCTTTGCTTTTGCTCCGCGATTCAATGAGAACGGCAAGCAGCAGTGCGATTACATTTTGCAGCACAAGCATATACAGCACATATTTTAATGTGAACAGCAGCGAGTGGACAAAATCCGGGTCGTCCTTCAGCGCCTCCACAAAATTGTCGAGACCAATAAATTGATAGTTGGTGTTCAGTCCATTCCAGTCTGTAAAGCTGTAATACATACCGCCAATAGTCGGAATCAGCAGAAAAATGGCGTACAAAATAAATGCAGGCGCGACGAAGGCCAGCAGCGATACATATCTTTTTAAAACACCCTTCATTGGCACGGTTGCTCACCTCTCCTAAGATGATGATGGGAAGGCTCTGCAGGGTGGGAAGCCTCTCGCTCTATCCCGCCCTGCTCGCCATTCCTTCTTTATTTATTTACTTTGTTAAACGATTTCCATGCCTTGTCGAGTGCCGCTATAACACCATCCTGCGACAGTTGTCCAGCGTAATACGATTGCAGCGCTTTGCCTGACTCATCCTTAACCGCTTGCGGGATGGAAGGATCCAAATACGATTTGCCTTCTTTAACGTAAGTCATTGCATCTTCTACCCAAGGATAAGTGGTGAACGAATGATTTTTGGCAACCGGATTAAATTTGAGCTCTTCGTAAAAAGCATTAGAGTCTTTGTCATCCAGCACGTAGTTGACGAAGTCCAGTGCCACTTCCTTGTTCGCACTGTTTTTTGATACAACGAGTGAAGTAGATGTACTCAGGTTGATCATCGTTGCATTAGGATCATCATTAATCGGCAGCGGAGCTACGCCAAAATCCATATCGGCATTTGCTTTTAGAATCGATTCTGCAAACCATGGTCCTTGGATCCACATAGCCGCTTTGCCTGTAGCGAAAGCTGCTGATCCATCGTCGCCGCCTACCTCCATCGCTTTATCCGTACCATTCTGGTTGACCAGATCGATCACTTCGAACATCGCTTTCATTTCGTTGAAGGAGCCTTCGTCCTTGTTCATTCTTTCCACAAAATCTTTATCTGTCGTATTTGAGATAGCTCCTACTGCCAGCGGCAGGAACAGCTGCGGAATCCATGATTCCTTGTAGGACAGCAGGAATGGCGTTATTTTATTTTCCTTCAGCTTCGCGATAACCGCTTTCATTTCTGTCAAAGTAGTTGGCGGCGTCAAGCCGAGGTCTTTGAAAATCTTTTTGTTATAAACGTATCCCCATGACAGCGTTTCCATAGGTACGGCAACGATTTTACCGTCTGTTGTCGTAACGGAAGGCTTCACGCTGTCCAGTAGCTTGTCGACAAATGGCTGTCCGGACAAATCCTCCAAATAGCCTGCTTTGTAAAACGAAGGAATTTCATTGATCGCATGAACGGCGAACACGTCCGGGGCATCATTGGAAGCCAGTCTTGTTTTCAAAATTTGCGGAGCCGTGTCTGCTGTCGGCATTTCAAGTTGAACTTGAACATCAATGTTTTTCTCTGCTTTTTCCTTCGCTACAAATTGAGCAATGTATTTATCGTAGCTTTCTTTGAGCCTTGGCTGAGCGATAAACATTTTGAGCTTGACCGTTTTCGCGCCGCCTTCGCCTGTCTCTGTGCCATTATTGGTTGCCGTACCGCTGTTCGAGCCGCAGCCTGCCAGCAGTGTTGTAATTAATGCTGCGCTTAGCGCTGATTTCCAAAGCTTCTTTTTCATCTGTAATGACCTCCCGTAAGCTTGTTTGTTTACGCTTTCATTGTATCTGATTTATGAAAGCGTTTAATTGGACAGAATTAGACTGTTCACTTGGACATTTTTAAACCAAGTTAAAGATTGTCCAATCTGTCCAACCTGTCCACTTAATCGCATTAATTCTCGCTGCCACGACGCATTTCTCCTGGGGCAATGCCGAAATGCTTTTTAAACACGCGATAAAAATACGTTACATCTTCATAGCCTGCCATTTCCGCGACTGTTTTAATCGGCAATTTTTCATCAAGCAGCCACTCCCGCGCCTTATCCATGCGAAGCTGCAAAATATAATCGGTCATATTGCAGCCATATTCCTGCTTAAACGTTTTACTCAAGTACTCCTTGCTAACGAAAAAAGCGCGAGCTACCTGCTCCAGGGAAATCGGCTCGGCAAACCGCGCCTCCATATACTGCCTAACCTCGTCCAAATTAAGCCGTTTCTTGAATTTCCGCTGCTGAATCAGCTGCTCCAGCGCCTCCTCATAGCGGGCAGTCAGAAAAGCGGCTGCATTCGCGCTTGAGGCGAGCTCCGCCCCGTCTCTTGCGCCATCCATCGCATTTGCCTCCAATGAATTAGCCAGCAGCAGCTCCTTCAGCATGAGCAGCAGCTCTTGGATAATGCGCTCCAGCAGCTGCGGCTTGCCAGCACCACTGCTATCCATCTCTCTCTCCAGCTCCCCGAACAGCTCCTGCATGCCTTCGCGGTCCAGCTCATTGAACCGGGCACGCAGCCGCTGCTTCATCGATGTCAGCGACAGCAGCCATTCGAGATCCAGCGTCAGCATGCGCCGGCTCTCCGCCGCCGCCGCGATCCCCGCTGCACATTTTGAGAGCACTGCGTTCAGCTCTTTCGGATCAATCGGCTTCAGCAAATAATCTACAGCCTGGCAGCGAATCGCATGCTGCATGTATTTGAAGTCATCATAGCCGCTAATGACGACAATTTGAATATGAGGCAGGCGTTCATGCAGCTCATTCAGCAGCTTCACACCATCCATGCCCGGCATCCGCATATCGGTAATGATGAGCTGTGGCATATGCTTCTCAGCGAGCCGCAGCGCCTCTTCGCCATCCTCCGCCTCGGCGACAATTTCCATCTCATATTCCGGCCAGCGGCCGAATGTGCGAACGATGTCTCGTCCCCAGCTTTCATCATCGACCAGCATTACTTTAATCATGCAGTTCTCCCCCTTGCCTCTCACCAGGAATATGAATGGTTATGCGCGTGCCAACCCCGACTTCACTGTCGATCGCCAAGCCATACGCTTTGCCAAAATGCATTTGCAGCCTTGAGGCCACATTGCCCAGCCCAATCCGCTCCCCGTGTGTCCAAACCTGCCCATCCGCATAGCTGAGCCTTTGGCGAACTTCCCTCAGCCGCTCAGCGCCAATCCCTACTCCATTGTCACTGATTGTAATGGTTACTCCTGCTAATGCTAATGCCCCAACTCCGCCTTCCGCTTCTGCGATGCTGGCTTGAGCTACCTTTACGCTCAGCTCCCAGCCTCCAGCCTGCGAATCGAGTCCGTGCATAAATGCATTTTCCACGATGGGCTGCAGCGTCAGCTTCGGAATGCGGCTTTGCAGCAGCCGCTCATCCACCTCTAGGCTGTATTGCAGCCGCGACTGAAACCGCTGCTGCTGGATGACCATGTAATTGTTCATATGCTCCAGCTCCTGCTTCAGCGTAGCAAGGTCATCTGGCTCGCGAATGACATAACGGAACATTTCGCTTAGCGAGCGAATCGTTTCATAGCTTTCAGCAGGCTTTTTGGAAAAGAGCATGCTGCCGATCATTTGCAGCGTATTTTGCAAAAAATGCGGATTGATCTGCGCCTGCAGCGCCTTGAGCTCCGCTGTCTTTTTTTCCAAATTCATGCTGTATTCGCTCTTAATATGCTCCCTAATTCGATGAGACATATTGTAAAGCTTCGTCTCCAGCAAGCCAATTTCATCCATGCGTCCACTTAGCGGCTTATCTCCCTGTCTGATAAGGTTCAGCCCTTGCATGGAGCGCGCAAGCAGCACAATCGGCGTTGCTGTACGCCAGGCAAGCAGCACGGCAATTAAAATCGCGGCGGCAACCGTTATCGTGCCAATCAATATCCCATAATGCATCGTCGCTTGCGCGCTTTGGTTAATCGCGCTCAGTGGAATAATTTTAATGAGCTTTAGCTTCATCGGATCAATCGTATTGTAAAATACATATTCATCCCCCTGTCGCTCATAGCCAGGCTCTGTACCGCCCTTCACGATTTTCGCAACCTGCTCGGCCGAAAGGGCGTCGCTGCCCATTTGGTACAAAATTTCTCCATCCGGTCCTGCAATAATCACGGTTTGGTCATTGGCCGGATTAAGCAGCGACAGCGTCTGGTCGAGAATGGCCCAGCGCACCTCCAACGTAATCCCGCCAAGAATTTCACGGTTTTCAAACCGGTTAATGCTCCGTATCAGTTGAAAACGGTCGCCTTCCGGACTGTTTTGAATCATAAAATCCTTGCGCTGATTAAACAGTTCATTATAAGGCACAGGTACGCGGTCTAGCGTTTTAATTTGATTTTGAGACGCATTCATCGTGAACAGCTTGCCGCTTCTTTTCAAATAAAGCTCAATGCCCGATATATAATGATTACCCGAATAAAAAAGCGAGGCCATTGCATCCTCAATGTTGCGCTGTGCCGAAAACTGGCTGGACAGGCCCGATTCCTCCTCGCTGGCAATGTATTCATTCAGGTTCGGGTTAATGAGGACGGAATATAACACGCTGTTCATTTGCGAAAACTGCTCCCCGAGATAAATGCTCGTCCACTTCATATTGGACACATTCGTCCCAATAAGCTCGGTCTCCATCGACTGGCGGTTATTGTCCACAGCAAGCGCAGTTACCGCTATAATCGGCAGCACCGACACAACCACCATAATGAAAATCAGCTTATTGCGAATGCTGCGCCGGAACGGGTGCAAAATCGCCCGATATATTTTAGACAACAGCCTCATTGCTCTTCCCTCCCTGCTTTTTACTTTCAATAACGACAAAACAAACGCCATGCTTAAGCGCAAAGGCGTTTGTTCATTGATTTTATATTATATACTAAGACAGCACAATCGTATGGAAAGATTCCGGCTCCAGCTCGAATACATGCTCCGCTTCGCCATCGAACAGCCTAAGCTCTCTTGTATCGGTATACGGATTCGTAATTACTACGACCCGCGAGCCGTCTTCGCGCTTGAAAGCAATGGAATGGCCGCTCCACGGGCCTTCCAGCCCGATACGCTTCGAGCCCGGTGCCACAAAATGGCTGAAATGCTTCATCACGTAATATTCCGGATTGTTCATAGCCCGCTTCGTATCCGGCTCTATTGTAATCATGGCATTTTGCTCCCAGCCCCATGTGCTGCGCCCTTTCGGCTCCAGCGCCATATTCCAATAAATGTAGCTGTTCACGCCGTTGCTGAAATAATGCTGGTACAGATGAAACACATATTTGGCATACGCCCACGTGTTTTTGCCATCCCCGCATTCATTCTCCGTCTGCATATAACGCAGCTCCGGATAGCTCTGCGACGTCCGGGCTATCGCATATTTGCCTGCCCACTGATAGCCGACGCCTTTAATATATTTATAAGCTTCGGGGTCGCTCAGCACAAGACCCGCATAAGCGTCATAATCGTTCGTTGTCCCTTTCATCAGCTCCAGCCATGGATCGGGCGCATTGATCGTTCCAAGCCAAATTTCCGTATCCAGCCCATGCTGTTCAAAAGTAGGTCCTAAATAATCGCGGATGAACTCCTTAAGCTGCTCGCCCGTCCATACGCAGGAAGGAAACTTCTGATCGGCTACGACTTCATTTTGCACATGGACCTGATGAATCGTAATGCCTTCCTCTTGGTAGGCCTGAACGAATTTGACGAAATACAGCGCATAGGCTTCGAGAATTTCCTTCTCCCAGCGCAGCGTTCCGTAATTATAAGCCTTCGGCGTCTTCATCCACGTCGGCGGGCTCCATGGCGAAGCGAACAGCTTCAGCTCCGGATTAAGCGCCAATGCTTCTTTTATATAAGGAATCAAATACTTGCGGTCGCGTTCAATGGAAAAATGCGCCATCGCCACGTCGCCTTCCGTTTCGTTCAAGCTGTACCACTCCAGCGCATAGTCGCTGGCGCCGATAGGCAGGCGGCAAATGCTGAAGCGCTGCTCGCCTTCCGGGTGGAACAGCTCGTGCATGACTGCCGCGCGTTCTTCCTCCGTTAAGTGGCTCAGTGCAGTAAAGCCCAGCTCATTGAAGCAGCCGCCAAAGCCCTCTACTGTTTGGTATGCGCTTTCAGTTATTGCCAAGTTAGATAGAGCAGGTGAAAAGGTGCGTGTTTGTGTGCTTTTCTCCGTCCAGCTCGCTGTTTGTGTGCTTGAAAACCATTTTGCCGTTTGTCCCATATCGACACACCCCTATCGTTTCATCACTTTTGCTTATTGCTTTAGCTTGCCCTCTTAGTATAAATTAAATAGAATAAATCGCCGATTGTCCAAACAACGTGAAATTTACCCAAATCAAAGGTGGTTCTGCCTAATGGATCATGAAGTGACACTTTCGCCGTGGATTCAAAATGTGCGCTTTCTGCCCGCTATCGACTGGAACATTAAGTTTTTTGGCGCGCATGAACAGCGTGTAGACAAGCATTGGCAGATGCCGCTGGAATCCCATATCGGCTTTGAAATGATTTTTATTCAGGAGGGCGCGCAGGAGACGGTCATTGGCGAAAGCAAATATCAGCTGGGCGCCGGCGACTTTCTGCTTATTCCGCCCGGCTTTAAGCATAAGAGCCGCTGCATTTCGGAGGAAGGCATGGCTTATTTTTGCGCCCACTTTAATGTGGACGATCCGGCTTTTCGCCAAGAAATGATTCGGAGTGGCCGCCTGCTGTTCCCTGCCGGAAGCGCGGATCATGAGCGGCTGCTGCCTATTTTGAAGCAATGGATTGCGATGCTTAGGCGGGGAGGCGGCTATACGACGGCGGATCGCTTTCGGCTGCAGGCGGATTTGTTTGAGTTGTTTGGGCTATTAGTGGGCACGATCTGTTTGCCGGAGGAGGAGATGGCAGCTATGCCGCCAGCGTCGGTGCAATATGCCAAAGCGATTGCCGAGGCGATCAAGGGGAATTTTGACCCGCATAAGCTTCCAGGCGAGCCTGCGGCGGAGAGCGCTTTTTCTATTGAAGAGATTATGCGCTCACTCGGCATCAGCCCGGGCTATGGGCTTGAGGTGTTTCGCAAAGTGTATGGCCTGTCGCCACGTCAGTTTTTATCTGAGCTCAAGCTGCAGGAGGCTAAGGTGCTCATTCGCCAGCCGGAGCTGTCGCTGAAGGAAATCGCTGTGCGTCTGGGCTACTCCCAGCTGTCGCATTTCAGCAGGCAATTCAAACGCTGGACCGGGATGAGCCCGCTCCATTACCGCCAGCAGCATTTTCAGCTGTAAAGGTTCACCCTCGAAAATGCGATTAGCCTACGTGTTTTGCCAGCGCGGATAGGCTCTCTAATAGGACCTCTCCTTTTTGGAGGACTGAGGTTCCGCTATTTTAGCTTTTTTTGTGATTTAAGTATGTAGGCGGACAGGAGATCCTTTATTGGTCTCATTATCTCGGCAAAATAGTGATTGGGGGACCATTAGCGGCTTCTGTGTCCGCGAGGCATCTCCATGACCGTTTACTTGAGTAAATAGCGGATTTGGTGTCCGCCAAAATAGGGGCCATCGAATCAACGCTCGAAGAGCCTAGAATATGAAATAAGGCGCAAAATTTTCGCTGCTGCGAAAATCCTGCGCCTTATTTATTTTTCTTAATTGATTACAATTGTACAAAGCTCCTTAGATGTATTCTTGCAGCTCTTGCAGCTTTTGCAGTTCTTGCAGTTCTTGCAGCTCTTGCAGCTCTTGCAGTTCTTGCAGCTCTTGCAGCTCTTGCAGCTCTTGCAGCTCTTGCAGCTCTTGCAGCTCTTGCAGCTCTTGCAGCTCTTGCAGCTCTTGCAGCTCTTGCAGCTCTTGCAGCTCTTTCAGCTCTTGCAGTTCTTGCAGCTCTTGCAGCTCTTGCACTTGCAAGCTCTACCCGTTCTACCCTAGCAGTCCTTCCTGAAAGGCAACAACCTGATTATTCTTTGCCGACTCGTACGCGCCATCCAGCAATGAAACCGTATGCAAATTGTCAAACGCGCTATTTTCGGCTTCTACTCCCGTTTCCAGCCAGACGAGCAGCTGATTGAGGCCGTCAAATATCGCCTCCTCTATCGGCAGCGCATGCTCCCATGTCTGCACAGGCTGCGGGTTCCAGTTCGGCTCCCCGCTCGGTTCGCGGCGATACAGCCCGATCGTATTGGACGTCGTGCTGAGCACGCCTTCACTGCCAAGCACAACGAGATCATTTTTATGAAACGGACTGGAGAAGCTTTGGGTAAAATGGGCGCGCACGCCGTTCTCAAACGTCATCAGCACGGTCGCATCCGTCTCCCCTAAACAATCGACCGCCTCCGAGGAGTAGGCGCTGCAGTAAATGGAAGCCGCCTTGGCACCCGCGATTCGGCGCATACCGTCAAACCAATGAATCGCCATGACGGACAAGGCGTGACGCTCCGTGTGTACTCGCCAGCCTGCATCCTGCCGATAAAACAAGGAATCAAATTGAATCGACTCCAGCTTGCCGATTGCGCCTGACTTGACCAAATCGCGAATAAAATCAAATTGATGATGCTTGCGAAAATTTTGATTAATGCATACCGGAACGTTCAGCTGCTTTGCAAGCTCCGCTATTTGCTGGGCCTCGGCAAACGTGTCGGCGAAAGGCTTTTCCAGAAATACCGGAATGCCTGCTTCCAGCAGCGGACGCATAATGCTTCCGCGTATCGTCGAAGGTGTACAGACTACTGCGGCATCTAGCCCGCTATGCGCCAGCATTTCCGCAAGGTCCGTGTATCTCCCCGCAATGCCGAACTCATCCGCCCGCTCCTGAGCGGCCGCTTCGCTTGGGTCGCAAATCGCAACGACTTCCACGCTATCCTGATGGTTGGCATAGCCTCTCAAATGCAGCCGTGTGACAGCCCCCGCGCCGACAAATCCAATTTTATATTTTTTCATTCCGCCACTCTCCCAACACCTGATTTCATGAACGGCAAGCATTGCTGCATGCCCGTCACTATCTCACCGCCGCTTTCCTCATCCGCCGACATCCAGCCCGCATAGCCTATCCGCTTCACTTCCGCCATAATCGGCTGAAAATCAATCGAGCCCTCTCCTAATATCCGATATTCGCCAGCCGCAAAATCCTTCATATGAAAATTATTGATAAATGGCGCAAAGCTGCGAATGACCTCCGCCACATCGGAAATGCCCGACTTCACCAGATGCGCCGTATCGACCGTCAGTCCAACCCCGTCCTCCGGCCGCAGCTCGCTGAAAAATATATCAAAGTCCGCCCGGTGCATCACCGGCTGATCATAATGATGATGCAGCGACAGCTTGAGTCCGCTGTCTTGCGCCTCCTTGCCCAGCTCCGCGAACAGACGCGCAAAGCCAGCAATAGCTTCCTTTTCCAGCCCCGTCCTTGGGACGCTGTGGCAGTAGACAATTAGCTCCGTGCCCACCTGCTTCCCAAAGCGGAAAATACGGCGCAGCTCCTCCTTGCTATCGTCGCTAAGCAGCGTACCTCCCGTAATAAGCGCGGATGCGAGGCCCGGCGGCTGTCCCCAGCGTTCCATAAACCGCTCCGGCTCCTGCACGTGAGGCATATATTGATTCCATTTGAGCTGCAAACCCTCGTAGCCTGCCGCCTGATAGCCATGAATTAATGCCTTCTCTTCCTCTGCCCCTGCCGTTGGCCGGGAAAAAGCATACCGGATTCCCACTTATCGTCCTCCCTGCTTATACTAGGTCGCCCAACGCTCGAATGGCCGCCCTATTCGCCCACCGTCTGCCGATCGACTGCGGAATACGCAATGATCATCCGGCACGGCTCCCAGCCGGTTACCTTGGCATGATGCAACACATTTTGCGGAATGCGCAGTGCCATGCCTGGCTTCAGATGATACGTTTCATCCCCCAGCGAATGCTCGCATTCGCCCGACAGCACAAAAATAATTTCCTCGCAGTTCGGGTGCCGATGGCGTCCATTTTCCTGGCCTGCATTAATGTAAACCTGCCCAAATGTCATTTGGCCCGCAGGATCAATTTCTTGGCCGTACAACCACGATATTTTGCCCCAGCCCATATCCAGCACATGCTGCTCCTCATTCAAATCCGCCGCCTTGACCATTTTGTCCCTCCCTGTTTCGTCTATCCTTCAATGCTTCAAGCACTTAGCTTAAGATGATTGCAGGTTTATTTTAATTCAACTAAGTTGAATTATCAACAACTTTATTGAATCGTTTTCAACTCGGTCCTTTTATGATACGATAGAAAACAAGTATGACAAATAAAGGTGTGTGACTGATGAGCCTCGGCAAAAGAATCCGGCTGATCCGCATGGAACAGAAGCGGACGCAGGAAGAAATCGCAAAACAGTGCGGCTTTACGAAGAGTCTCCTGTCCAAAATTGAAAACGATCTATCCGCTCCTCCGGTTGCGACACTGATGAAAATTGCCGGAGCTTTAGGCGTCCGCGTGTCCGACCTGATTGAAGAGCAGAGCGCCAATGCGACCGTGTTCAATTCTAGCCTGCAGTACAGCGATAAAGACAGCTGGCTCCGGACAGACAGAGGGTATTCCTTCTACGCGTTTGCCAGCGAGCGCAGAGACAAGCTCGTCCAGCCTTATTTGATTACGGCCCGCAAAGGCGAGGTCAAGCCGCACGGCTTCTCCCATGAGGGCGAGGAATTTATTTATATGATCAGCGGCGAGATGACGTATAAGGTTGGTGCGACTGAATATTCGCTGCATCCGGGGGATACGCTTTATTTCAATTCGCTGGAGGAGCATCTCCTCTGCCCCGTATCGGACGAAGTGACGTACATGGCTATCTTTACGCAAAAATCACTGGAGCAATAACGGCTGCGGCCAGAGATGAGCATTTACTTTTTCAACGAAAGCGGAGGAATCAGGGTATGAAATACAGACGCATCGGTTCAAGCGGCATTAAAGTAAGCGAAATCGGTCTTGGAAGCTGGCTCACTTATGGAACAGCTACCGAGCAGCAAGCGGCTGACGCTTGCATTCAGCAAGCCTTTGAAAGCGGAATCAATTTCTTCGACACTTCCAATGCCTATAACCGCGGCGAAGGCGAGCGGGCGCTTGGTTCTGCCCTGCGGCCATTCGAGCGCGCAAGCTACGTGCTTTCGACGAAGGTCTTTTTCAATATGGGTGACGGCCCCAATGACGGCGGCTTATCGCGCAAGCATATTATGGAGCAGTGCGATGCCAGCTTGAAACGTCTGGGCACAGACTATATTGATATTTATTTTTGCCATCGCTATGATCAAAATGCTCCGCTGGAAGAGACGCTGCGGGCGCTGGACGATTTGACCGCGCAGGGCAAAATTTTGTATTCCGCTGTCTCCGAATGGAGCGCCGCTCAAATCGCCGATGCGACTGGCATTGCGAAGCGGCTGAATTTGCGCCCACTTATTTCCAACCAGCCGATCTACAATATGTTTGAGCGATATATTGAGCAAGAGGTCATCCCTGTCAGCGAGCGGGAAGGCATCGGCCAGATCGTCTTTTCGCCGCTGGCGCAAGGCATCCTGACCGGAAAATATAGAAAAGGCCAGCAACTGCCTACAGATAGCCGCGCTGCCAATGATTCGATCAACCATGTGCTGAAAAGCTATTTGCGCGACGATGTGCTTGACTGCGTAGAACAGCTTGACGGGCTGGCTAGCCAGCTTGGCGTCTCCATTTCCCAGCTGGCGCTGGCTTGGGTACTGCGCTTGCCGGGCATCAGCTCCGCGCTGATTGGCGCGAGCCGTCCGCAGCAAATCGTCGAAAACGTCAAAGCTGTCGAGCTTGAGCTTTCCGCAGATGTGATTCAGGAAATCGAAGGCATTTTGGAGCAAGTGAAGCATTTCGCGCCGCTTAGGTAGTAGCTGCGGGTGCTAAATTCTGCATCTTGCTGTCTATTTTCAATGAAAGAACCCCTCTCCTTGATCGAGCAGCGTTCGGCTTGCCGGAACTGCTATAGCTCAGGAGAGGGGCTTTTTTTCGCCTAAAAGCTAGAAAATATCGTGTTTGATCCTCATTCTAGCCCCGCCGCAAGCTTCGGCGCTTAACGGTCAGGATCGATTCCTTTTGTTTCTTTACCTAGGAAAGCAACCGCCAGCGCACCGCATACGATCGCCACAAAGAAAATGATGAACACCGTTTGAATCGATGTGCCGCCCGCCACGAGCATCCCTACCATGTAAGGGCCGATGATGCCGCCGATCCGGCCGAAGGAGGCAGCAAAACCTGCTCCCGTTGCCCGAACCGCCGTCGGATATTGCTCCGGCGTGTAAGCGTACATCGCTCCCCAAGCGCCAAGGTTGAAGAAGGACAGGCAAGCTCCGGCAGCAAGCAGCATGCCTTCTGTCGTCGCGCTGCCGAACCAGATGGCACTTACCGCCGTCAGCAGCAAATAGGTGACCAGCACAAATTTGCGTCCCAGCTTCTCGATGAAATAGGCCGCCGTAAAATAGCCCGGAAGCTGCGCAAGTGTAATGAGCAGCACATATTGAAAGCTTTTGACCAGTCCGAAGCCTTTCAGCACCATGACGGTCGGCAGCCACAGAAACATGCCGTAATATGAGAAGACGACCGTCAGCCATAGCAGCCACAGCATAATGGTCGAGCGGCGATGCTTCGGTGACCAAATCGCCGCAAGCCGCTGGCGCAGCGGCAAAACGTTCCCCTTTTGCGCCACATAACGCGGTGAATCCTCAATGGCTCTGCGCAAATACAGCGCGTACAGCGCCGGAACTGCTCCAATAATAAACGCCGCTCGCCAGCCATAGGCCGGTATAACAAAATACGAGACGAGCGCAGCGACAATCCAGCCGCCTGCCCAGAAGCTTTCCAGCAGCACGATCGCTCTGCCTCTATCCTTCACGGGAACCGACTCGGATACGAGCGTCGAAGCGACGGGCAGCTCGCCGCCAAGTCCAAAGCCGCCAGCGAAACGCAGCAGGCACAGCACGGTAAAGGTGCCCGCCAGCGCCGACAAGCCGCTTGCTGCCGAGAAAATGAGCAGCGTCCATAGCAAAATCGTCCGGCGTCCGTAGCGGTCCGCAAGCGCACCCGCCGCTGCCGCGCCCACCGCCATGCCAATGGAATTAATTGCAGTCAGCTGTCCGATCTGCTCGGTGCCAAGCCCCCATTCTACGCTTAGCGCAGCCACGATAAAGGACAGCATGCCGACGTCCATCGCGTCAAACATCCAGCTGAGCCCAGCGCTGAACAGCAATTTGCGTTGTTTTTTGTCTTGCAGCAGTGATGCCTGTTTCATTTTGTTCTAACTCCTTATGTAAGCATGTGATTTATTTATCATCGCATCTTCTGACCTTTTGGACAAGCTTCATTAATTATAACCGCCCCCGCAAAACGCTAGCCTCCTGCCCCTTTCCGAAGCAAAGCCTAAGCTGGTCGAAATTACCTGTTCAAGAAACCTTGCATAGAGAACATACATTCGGTATATAATACAGAATACGAATAAACGTTCGCGTCATGGTGGTGTAGCTATGAGTGTCCATTCAATCATCGAAACGGAAGAGGATCTGCAAATTATTAAAAAGTTTACCTTGCTGCCGATTCTTCTCGATATGCTAGCTAGAGACATCAACGAATTAAAAATGCATCGAAATAAAATCATTTATAACCATATCCTTTTTTATCTCAATGAAATGGAGCAAAGCATCTATCTTGAACTGCAAAGCATTAAGAAAAAGATGAGACAGCGGAACATTAAAGCGTTAAACACCGAGATGAATGCACGGGGGGTCCATGTTGAATATAAAGTTCGCGGTTATATCCACCATTTCACCATGCTGAGAAGCTTAGTGAAAGCCGAGCTAATGACCATGCTGATGAATATGCGGAGGCGGTTGGAATGAGGGAAACAGCTGAAAGAGTTATATTGCTCGCAGATTGTCAAAGTTTTTACGCAAGTATTGAAAAAGCCAGTCATCCGGAGTGTAAAAATAAACCCGTTGTTGTAGCCGGCTCTGTTGAGCGCCGCTCAGGCATTATTTTAGCGGCTTGCCCCATTGCCAAGCAATACGGCATCACGACAGCCGAACGGCTTGGAATCGCGTTAAATAAATGCCCGGAGCTCGTCGTCCTGCGTCCCCGCATGCAGCATTATATCGATGCCTCCCTGATGATTACGGGCATTTATGAGGAGTTTACGAATCTGGTTGAAATCTTTAGCATTGATGAGCAGTTTCTGGACATTACGGCAAGCCTCCCTCTTTTCGGAGACCCTGTTACGATAGCTAAAGCCCTTCAACAGAAGGTTCTCCTGCAAACAGGCGTATGGATAAGGGTAGGCATAAGCTCCAATAAAATGCTCGCTAAAATGGCGACTGACATCTGGGCAAAAAAGAATGAGGACGGCATCTTTACGCTGCCTAAAGCAGAACTCGAAGCTTTGCTGTGGCCGCAGCCGGTCCATAAAATGTTTGGGGTCGGCTCACGCATGACCACCCATTTCACCCGTCTTGGCATGCATACAATAGGCGATATTGCCAAAACGCCTCTGCCGCGTCTTAAGGACCAGTTTCGCTTTCGCTTTGGCAAGCAATCCGATATTCATGCCGAGGTGCTGTGGCGAACGGCCAACGGCATCGATGATAGCCCGGTTACGCCTGGAACATTCAACAACCCGCCAAAATCGGTTGGCCATATGATGACTTTGCCAAGAGATTATATGGAGCCATGGGAGGTAGATACCGTTTTATTAGAGCTGACCGAGGAGGTTTGCCGCGATTGCCGCCGCAAAAAATATATGGGCCATGTCGTTACGGTCAACTGCATGTGCAGCCCCTACGAAGCGCCCACCGGATTTTCGCGCCAAATGAAGCTGCTGGACCCCACTAACCATACCAAAACGGTTTTTGAAGCGGTGAAGCAGCTGTTTTATAAATTTTGGGATGGCATGCCTGTGCGCCGGGTCGGTGTGACCATCAGCCAGCTCATGGACGATCAAAACTATCAGCTCACCCTCTTTGAAGATCAGATTAAGCTTAGAGCGCTGGAGAAAGTGACAGACGGCATCAAAAATCGATACGGAAGCACCGCAATTGTAAGAGCTTCATCCCTTACTGCCGCAGGGCAAGCAGCAGATAGGTCTATAAAAATCGGGGGGCACTACAAATGAGTAAAAAACTTGAAAAGAACGGGCTCTGGGAATCTAGCCGAATGATGCTTCCGCAGCATAAGGAGGCTTTTCAGAACAGGTTCCAAAAGCAAGCACTTCAGCCTGTTCGTCCAACAGCGGAAGAAATCCATATGATGAAAGATTATGTGCTGCTGCCGATCATGCATGCGATCATCGTCAAAAAAGCCCGCGAGGCTGAGCAATCCTCAGAAACGCTAAGACTGCTCTATTCTAAAGCGGCCCAATTGCTGGCTAGAAATGTTCATGACGACTTAACCCAATTAAAGAAAAGATTGACGGAGAAAAGCATCCGCGTTTTTGAAGAGGAGATAAATCATCAAGAGGCCCGTTACCGCTATATTTGCCGGGAATATGAAGATCATTTCACCATCACCAGAGACTACATGCGTGCCGAGATAAGCATTCGAATAGGACGTTATGTGGACGGTCTTGTGGCAACCGTGACCGGTGTTGAAAGGACGAATTGATTTATCACACTTCAATACACGAAGTGAAATAAAAGGAAGAATCCAAAATCAAAGTGGATTCTTCTTGAATTCCATATAAATATCTCACATTACAAAGATGAAAAAGACCGCAGCAAGCGCAAAACGATAAAACGCAAACCACTCCAATCTCAGACGTTTGATCAGGTTCAGGAATGTGACCACGGCAATCATCGCTACTACAAAGGCGGTAATGAAACCAATAAGGAATAATAGAAGGGTATCCCCGTTTAATAGCTCACGACTATCGTACATGTCCAATATCGTTGCACCAAGCATAACCGGGACGGCGATGATGAAAGTAAAGTCTGCAGCGGCTTTCTGGCTAGTACCCAGCAGCAGCCCGCCGGATATTGTCGATCCTGATCTCGAGAACCCGGGCCATAGGGCTAGACATTGGAATAATCCAATACCAAATGCTTGCTTGTAAGTAATGTCGTCCGTATTCTCGGCGGTTACCTTTCGTTTGACCCTTGCGGCTATAATCATCAGGATGCCGCCGATGATCAAACCGATCAGGACGGGGGCCGGTCCGAACAAATGCGATTTGATATCATCTTTAAAAATCAAATAAACTATTAAAGCGGGAATCATGGCAATCAGCATGTGAATGGCATTCAATTTGTTTTTAGCCGAAAAATTAAAAGTTAGCAAATCCTTTAGAATATCCATATACCTTTTCCAATAAAGCATAAGTACAGCCATCACGGCTCCCAACTGAATCACGATCTTGAACGTTGTCGCCTTATCCCCTTCAAAGCCTAATAAATTACCGGCCAAGATCAAGTGACCTGTAGATGAGACAGGCAGAAATTCCGTCAATCCTTCAAGAATGCCGAGTATTATGGCGCAAATGATTTCATACATTAGTGAATATCCGCCTTCCTAAAGTAAACTAGAGTAGCGATGAATCCAACAATCGAGGTAGCCCCAATAGCAATATAAGAATATTCCGGTGGATAAGCTGGCAAAAGCGTGCCGTTGGCAATGTCAAATGCGGCTGTCCAGGGTACCAGCCCTTTATATTCGGAATTGGAGCTCATGACATTGACCAGTGTGATGACGATCGTCAAAACGATGGTCGGTACAAAGTTTTTCAGCACGATGGTGATCAGGATGATGGGGGTTGATAAAATAAATAGAAACGCTCCGGCGATTATAAATTTCCGCAAGGATTCCACGAGCAGCAAAGTGCTCAGCCCTTCGAACTGGCCAAGTATGCCGAGCAGCAGCGTTAGCCCCCATGCAAGTATGGTCAGCAGCATAATCCACAAGAACAAGAGGAGCATCTTGCTCAACATAAGGCTAGTTCGGGATACTGGGATCGTTAACAAGTTTTTGAGAGTATCTTCCGCATATTCCCGGTTAAAAAGATATGCCGTAACTACACCATACAAAGGAACTCCAACTAATAAAACCGTATACAAATTGGAATCGAAAAATAGCTCCTCAAAAGGAACAAACAACGTGGGGTCCTTCGTCTTGATATGGATGTAAGTGGAGACCACTACCAAAAAAGGTGCTACCGCAGCGCCAATCATGCTTAATAGAAACATTTTGGAGCGTTTAAGCTTCAAAATTTCCGTATATAGCAAATCAACCAATTGTGCCGCCTCCTACCAAATTCGTAAAATAATCTTCCAGTCTATCCTCGCTAAGCATGATCTTGGATACTTCAATTTCATGCTGCACAAATACTTTATTGATCTGCCCCTGCTGCCCCAAATGAGAATATACGCGGATGAGGCCTTCATCATGTACTTCATAATCATAAATATGGAAGTGCTTCTCCAGCAGCATAGCTGCTTTTTTGTCATTCGACACCTGTAATTCCATGTATTTTCGATTGATTTTCCGCAGCTGATCAAACGAAATCTCTTCCAGAAGCTTCCCCTCGTGAATAATTCCGATATGATCCGCCACCTGCTCAATTTCCGATAAAATGTGGCTAGAGACCAGGATGGTGATCTTTCTCTCTTCGGCCAGCGCTTTAATTAGCTTTCGCATTTCTTTAATGCCGATCGGGTCCAGCCCATTCATAGGCTCATCCAAAATCAGCAGCTCAGGATAATGGAGAAGCGCTCTGGCAATACCAAGACGCTGCTTCATACCCAAGGAATATTTCCCCACCAGCTTCCTTGTTTCATCCTGCAGCCCTACCATTTCAAGGGTTTCCTCGATGACATTTTTCTTATGAATACCCATGATTTTGGCGTTAATCAGCAGATTTTCCTTGCCCGTAAGGTTTTCGTAAAAACCCGGAACCTCAACGATAGATCCGATCCGACGTAATATTTCCTTTTGATTGTTCAACAAATTTTCGCCAAAAATTTCGATTAGTCCATGGGCAGGTTTAATTAACCCGACCAGCATGCGGATTGTGGTTGTCTTGCCTGCGCCATTACGACCAAGAAAACCATAAATCTCGCCTTGCTTCACTGTCATATTCATATGATCCACCGATTTCTGATTACCATAAATCTTCGTCAAATCAGTGGTTTTAATAACAACACTCAAAATGCGGCCCTCCTTCTATAAGCTATAAACCATTATAAAAAGAAAGATTTAACTGCTTCTTACCTATTCTTTAACTGTTTCTTAAATGATGTCCCGAAAACCGTCTTTTGCCACGGTTCACTCTCCACCCATATTGCACCGCCGTTTTTCTCTATAAGAGCTTTGGCAATGGCAAGGCCCAAGCCGCTGCCTCCTTTAATCAGTGTTCTGGCTTGATCGGCCCGGTACATTCTCTCGAACACATTAGCAATATCCCCTTTTGAGATACCAGGTCCCTGATCCCAAATGCGCAGCTGGTGTTCTTGAGCGGTTTGAGAAAGCTCAACCCCTATCACTTTCCCTTCTCCCCCATAGTAAATAGCGTTCTTGATGATATTGCCTATGATTCGCATAACGCTTAGACGATCTGCGTGGATCAGACATTTTTCATCCGGAATACTGACATGCAGCTCTATTTCATTTTTGTTCAATTCAGGCAAAAATGCGATTAGCGACTCTCTAATCATTTCTGCCAAATCAAGAGAAATCGGCTTATGAGGCATTTCGTCCGCATCCAGCTTCGCCATCATAAATATTTCATCGATTAATTCCTTCAGTCCGTTAGATTTTGTGGATATAATCTCAAGGAATTCCTGTCTCTCCTCTTCCGAAATTGCGATATCATCTTTAAGGGCATTCACATAGCCAATAATAGACGTAAGAGGAGTCCTGATATCATGCGAAATATTGGAGAGCAGGCTTCTTCTTGCTGCTTGGGATTTGATCGTCTCGATCTGAATGTTTTCCAATTGCTCCAATAATTCATTAATCGAAAAAATCATTTCATTCCACACGTCATCATCTTTTGCAAATAATCTCATCTTCAAATTCCCGCTCGTTGCTCGTCTTAGCTCCGCCGTCATTTGCTTTAGTCTGGTGCGAGTACGAAATCTAGTGAAGAAAAGAAATGCGCTTGTCAAGCAAAGTGCTGTGAATAAAATCCATCTGAGTACCCCGGACGCATCGTCATTGAATTCCAGAATCAAAAGCCCGGCGATGATGACTGATTGAATGATAAGAACAAAGAAAAACTGATTATGATTCATCTTTTTCACCTGTAAATTTGTATCCAATTCCCCAAATCGTTTGAATAAATTGCGGATTAGAAGGATCCGCTTCTATTTTTTTACGAAGCTTTCTGATATGTACCATCACTGTATTATCGTCTTCTATGTAGTTGCTGTCCCACACATTGCGAAAAAGCTGCGTCTTCGTAAAAACCTGTTCAGGATGAGAAACGAAAAACTTTAACAATTCAAACTCTTTCGCAGTTAGAGATATCTCTTCACCGGCAATATTGACCGTATATTTTTTAAGATCAATCGAGATGCCCTTAAATCGGATCATTGTTTTCTCATAGCTGTGTCCATCACTGCCCAGAATTAAAAATCTCCTTATGAGCGCCTTCACTCTAGCGACAACCTCGTTGATGCTGAACGGCTTGGTGATATAATCATCCGCACCTATACTAAGGCCCAAAATCTTTTCAACCTCATTGTCCTTGGCCGTGAGCATCAGAATGGGGACATTGGTTTTGTTACGGAGTCTTCTGCATACTTCTATACCGTCCACCTTAGGCATCATGAGATCCAGTATGACAAGGTTATAACTGTTTTTATCGAACATGCAAAGAGCCTCTTCTCCATTTTCAGCAACATCCACCTTGTATAATTCTCGATCTAAATATTTTTTTAATAAATCACTAATTTCCCGTTCATCCTCAGCGATGAGCACTCGAACGTCTTCCATACTTCACCTTCCTTTAGTCCAGATCTTTAGCAAAATGCGGGCATTCAAAAGAGACCGGAGAATGGCGTCTTTATGCAGCGCCAAATACGATCCTCAAAGAGCTATACGAATTGTTCGAGGGACAGCATCTTACCTTACTAATTGGTCAAAAGTCCACAAATTCCTTTTTAAAATTCAAATTATTTTGCAAACGACTGCGAAGCCAGCAATGCTAGCTCGCTTTTATTCAGCAGCAAGCTATATAGAATCGTTCCATTAGAAAGGACCACCGGGCAGCAGCCTGCCGCAGTGGTCCCCCATTTTACCCTTTAATCGAACCGATCATAACACCCTTCTCAAAATACTTCTGCAAAAACGGATACAGCACTAAAATCGGCAGCGTAGACACGATAATGACGCCATATTTAATCTGATCTGCATATTTCTGCGCGTAGCCGCCGGAGTCGCCGCCTGTCCCCGCCCCGCTGGAAAACACCTGGTTCGACAATAAAATGTCGCGGAGAATAATTTGCAGCGGCTTCAACTCGTTGTCGCGAATGTAAATAAGCGCAGTGAAAAAATCATTCCAGTGCCCGACCAAATAATACAGGCCGATGACGGAGATCAAGGCTTTGGACAGCGGCAGCGCCACCTTGACGAAATAGACAAAATGCGAGCAGCCGTCAATTGCAGCCGCCTCATAAAGCTCCGAAGGAAGCGTCGATTCAAAAAAAGTACGGGCGATAATTAAATAAAATACGTTAACGCTAAACGGTACGATAAATACCCACGGCGTATTCGTTAGATGCAGATCCTTTATCAGCAAATAAGTCGGAATGAGCCCGCCATTGAAAAACATCGTAAACACAAACGCAAACATAATGTATTTTCTCGCCTTAAACTCCTTGCGTGACAGCACGTAGGCAGCAGGCAGCGTGAACAGCAAATTGACTAATGTGCCCACGGATGTGTAAAAAAGCGTATTGCGGTAGCCGGTCCATATGCGTTCATCCTTAAAGATCTCTCCGTAGCCGAAGAAGCTCGTTCCTTTGGGGAACAGCAGCACTTTACCGGTTGATACGAGTGTCGAGTCGCTTACCGACGCGATAATAATAAAATAAAGCGGGTAAGCAATCGTCAGGAAAATAACGGCACAGACGATGACTAGCACGATTCTAAACAAAATTTCACCGCCGCCAAGGCGCGGGCGTATTCTTTCCATTGCAGTGCCTCCTTCCGCTGTAGGCTAGAACAGACTCGTGTCGGACACCCGTCTAGAGATAGCGTTCATCGTATACAGGAATATAAAATTAATGAGCGTATTAAACAAGCCTATAGCTGAAGCATAGCTGAATTGGTTGGACACGATCCCCATTTTGTAGACATAGGTCGCAATCACTTCGGATACGGGCAAGTTCAATGCATTTTGCATCAAAAATATTTTTTCGAAGCCCGTACTCAAAATGCCTCCCATGCTTAAAATGAACAAAATGACGATCGTTGGCATCAGCGCCGGAAAATCGATATAACGTATCGTCTGCCAGCGGTTTGCTCCGTCTATTTTGGACGAATCATAGAGCTGGGGATCGACACTTGACAGCGCTGCCAAATAAATAATGCTGTTCCAGCCGCAATGCTGCCAAATATCCGAAATCACATAGGTAGGTATAAAGGTATTGCTTGAGGCCAGCAAATTGATATGTCCCAGCCCAATCGCCTTCATCAAATGACCGACGATGCCAGTCTCAGGGGAAAGCAGCACGTTCAACATGCCAACCAGCACGATGACCGAAATAAAATGCGGCAAATAGACGGTCGTCTGCATCATATTTTTGAACGATTTCCGGCGAATCTGGTTCAGCACCAGCGCGAGAATAATTGGAGCGGGAAACCCGATAATAATGGTCGCCAGACTGATCAAAAACGTATTTCGCATCAGATCGCTGAACAGATAGCTTTCGATAAACTGCTGAAAGTAGAATAATCCCTTCCACTCCCCGCCAGTCAGCCCTTTGCTGAAATCGTAATCGCGAAAGGCCAGCTGTACGCCATACATCGGAATATAGTTGAAGATAAAAATAGTGGCAAGCGCCGGCAAAATCATCAGCCATAGCTGATAGTCACGCTTGACGGTGCCGAGCTTCGCTGCTGTACGCATCGCCGCGCCTCCTTTCATGAGTAAACCTGCACTACAGCCTCCGCTACAGCTTGCTTACAAATTCATCGTAGTACTTCTGCATAATCTCCACATTTTTATCAAGGCCGGCTTTCTGGCTTTCCTTCACATAAGCATCCCATTCCGCCTCGATTCCGCCTTTCGTAACCCATTTGGCGAACGTCGTATTGGCCAGATTCATAATGTTCGTATTGTTTAAGCTCATCGCATTGTTATCTTCATTCGTATATTTAACAAAGGTGCCCGGATAAATATCGATCTGGGAATCTACTTGCGCAAGTGCCTCTTTAAGCGGCTCCGACTGGGTCAGCACCTCCTGCATATCCTTGCCGAGTGTCAAGTCGATCGAATCCGAAATGTAGAAAGCGCCATTATCTGCCCAAGTGGACGTCCATTTCCAGGTGCCGGGGTCCATCTTCGCATCCTTTGGTGGAAGCACCGCATAGGAGCCATTGCCCTTGTCCTCAATGTTAGGGCCAATCGAGCCGAACAGCACTTGAATGCCAATTTCCGGCTTATACAGCTCATTAATGAAGCGCATAGCTGCTTCCTTGTTTTTCGTTTTGGCGGACATCACAATATTATTGGCGCCATAATTTAGCGTGTAGCTGTCATAGCTCCAGGATACTGGGCCCGAATAGCTGGAAGAGGATTTAAGCGGCGACATCGACGCATACTGCGGAGCAAGCTGCTCCCCAAACCGATCCGATGCTACCCAGCCCCACGTAAAGCCAACTTTGGCTATATCCCCTTCCCCGCGGGCAACAGCCTGCAGCTTCGTATAATCGTGAGTAAACACCTCAGGGTTAATGAGCCCTGCCTTGTATAGCTTGTTCAGGAACATAACGAGCTCCTTGTAGCGAGCATCAGTCAGGAAATTTTTCACCTTGCCGTCCTCAACAAAGTAGCCTTGCCCGCTTACATCGGAGGACAGCTTAATGCCCATGCCGCCTAGAAGCACAGCTGGATTGAAGAAGCCGCCGATTCCGCCCGACCAGTCCATCGGAATTTCATCATTAGGATCTCCGTTGCCGTTCGCATCCTTCTCCTTGAAGGCTAACAGCACTTCATACAGCTCATCCCATGTAGTAGGCATCTCTAGGCCAAGATTGTCCAGCCAAGTCTGATTAATATATTGTCTGTTAACCGTATCCGGCCAAAATCGCTGATACTTCGCAAGTCCATAAATTTGACCATCGCGCTGCGTGGAAATTTGTTTGGTTTCCGGCTTCTCTTCGAACATTTTCTGAACATTGGGAGCGCCTTCAATTAACTCGCTCATGTCCTGAAATAATCCCTTGAATTGGGCAAAATCAGCGTCTGTAATCACATTCGGGCCAACGAATAAATCTGGAACATCACCGCTGGCGAGCATCGTTCCTTTCTTTTGCCCCCAATCCGCGGTTATTTCTTGCCACTGGATGTCTACGCCAGCCGCTTCCTCAATCTGCTGAAGCCATTCCATCTCGGCAAGCGGCTTCGTTAATGGATGCTTGACGATAACGCCAGTCAGCTTAACCTTCGAGCCGCTTTGCCCGGCACTTCCGCTCGGGTCGCTTGCGCTGCCTTCATTAGAGCCGGAACATGCCGCCAAGAGTGTCGTCCCGACCACCAACAACGACAACATCGTAATGATCTGCTTCTTCATGTGCATTCTCCCCCGATATACATTTAGTCTGCCGATCTGTTGTTTCTGCTTGCTCGCTGCTAAAGGGAGCAAGCCTGCTGCCTGTATCTGCTCGGCTCCCTTACTCTAACCGTTCTGACACAAAGCTGTATACAAACAGTTTTTGACTGATCAGCACTTTTTGAAAACGCTTTATATTTGGTTTTGCAAGCGATTTCATTCAAGGAATAGCCTCTCTTTGAAATATTGCATATGCTCAAAAAGTGTACGTTCTGCATAAAACAAGCGACTGCTCCAGGCTGCTTGACCCGGAATTGCAGTTTAAAAAAAGCTGCCACCATGCCCGAACGGCATAGCAGCAGCTTGATCACGCTTACTTGCAAGAGTCCCGGTATTGGCCGGGAGTTGTTCCAACCATTTTCTTAAAGGATCGAATAAAGCTCGATGTGTTGGAATAGCCTGTCTGCTGCGCGATAGAGTCCAGCGTCCCTCCTGTGCTCCGCAGCAATTGGATCGACTTCTGAATGCGCAGCCTGTCGATATACTCTTTAAAATTATGTCCGATTGTTTTTTTAAAATGATAGCTGAAGCCTGACTGCGACATGCTGAAATGGTCGGCGAACATTTGCAATGAAAAATTAGAGTCAAAGCCCTTTTGCTCAATGACCGCCAAAATTTCCTCTTGGGTTGCGGTACGGGCGGCAGGCAGCGTCCCGCGAATAATATCGCATAGCTTGCTGCAGCTTTCTCGCATAATGCCCACCATCTGCTCAATCGTATAACGGTGCGAAAAGGCAGCATCCGTAAGCCTGAGCAAATTGCCATCATCCTGATGGAACCTTTGCAGCCCTCTCAAAATAACGCTGATCGTATTCGAATAGACCGTTCTGATCATATGTGGCGGCATGCCGCTGCTTGCCAGATAGTCAATGATTTTCTCAAGCACGGATTGTACAATGTTAGGCTCGTTTTTGAGAATCGCCATTTCCAGAGATTGCAGCAGCTCGGCAAAATAAGATACCATCCCATTTGGCGAAATTTCGATTTCGCCAAACTCCAGCAGCTCATCATGCTGGCGAATACGCAAATATTCAGCAGCACGCACCGCCTGCAAATAGGACAAATGCACGCCTTCCGGCGACAACCCGCTCTTAGCCAAGCCGATGCCGACTAGCACCTCCCGCCCCAACTGCTCCTTCAGCTTGCTCTGCACGCTGGACAAATACGTCTTGACGTCGATGCCCTCATGATGCGAGCAGACAAATATCCATTCCTGGTTGTAAATGCTTGCGAAGAAATGACCATCTAACGTTTCAGGCAGCTGCTGCTCCTCCTGCCGCAAAAAATCGGATACTTCCTCCCTATCCTCCTTGCTCGCATCGAAAGAGAGAACAGCAGCCGTTACCGCATCGCGGTTTTTAAATACGCCGTAATCCGCCCCTTGCGAATGAAAAGCCTCCCAAGTCGCATAATGGCCGCTGACGAGCTCAAACAACATATTGTCGCGCAAAATCGGCAGCGATCTCTGAACCCGTTCATCCAGCTTCGTATTCGTTAAGGAAAGCCCATCCAAGGCGTAACGAATCGTATCGATTTCATTCATCCGGCCTGGGCCGCTATCCTTATGCTTGAACACCTCTGTGGCAAAGCCCACAAGCCGCTTGATCGGATGATAGTTTTTGCGAATGGAAATATAAATAACGATGCCCTCTACCAGCAGGATCAGCAGAAGAATAAGTATCGTATTCCACTGGATGGTGCGTATATCCTGCAAAGATTCGGTAACGGGCAGCATGCTGACATATTGCCAGCCGTTTTTGTCCGATACATTATGCGAGACAATATAGGCTTTGCCGTCAATCGTCTGAACGGTTGATCCTGCTTCGCTTGCGCCGAGCTGCTTAACCATCTGGCGGAAATCATCCGTCTCGCTATATGCCGCTTCTTTAGACGCAACAAGCCTGTTGCCCTTCTGGTCAAAAATATAAAACTCGCCATTATACGATTCGGATACCGAATTCATCATGCGAATAATCGTTTCTTCTTTCACAAGAATGAGCACCGATGCCGGGGAATGCTCCCCTCCTAGCGGCATTGGCAGTATAAAGGTCAGCATCCTGATGCCATTATTGCCCGGAACAATGACATTTTCGGCTGGCCTTACGGAAGGCAGGGTGAGCTTGTTCAGCTCCTGAAACATTTCATCATGAGGCCATGCTTCATAATAATAGCCTACGCCACGATCCGCAAAATCCTGCACGCTGTAGACACTGCCCGTCTTGGCGAACAAGTAGCCGATGTTTTTGACATACAGCAGCGTATTGTAGATAAAAGCATCGGTTGCATTATATTTGCGCATTTCATTGGCAATGATGATACGCCGATAATCGTCCTCCATCGCCATGTACATCCTCATGTCCCCATTGAGCATTAATTCCGAGGGCAAGTCATAAACATAGCGGGTAAAAATATCGAGAGAGGTCATGAACTGCTCCGTCACATGGGCATTCCATTCCATTTCCTTCTCCTTGGCCGCTTTGGTCGAGTGAGGATAATAGTAGAGCAAAATGCTGACAATCGGCAGCAGCAGCACCAGCACATATGAAATTAGAAATTTGGCCAATAAGTTCACTTTTATTTTTTTCAAGCAGACCCGCCCTTCCTTACCTTTCCTATGAACTGTGCCTCGTCGGCTTTTTGAGCGTACGGATAACTTTAGAAAACGCTTACATTTCAATGCAGCAAACTAGTCGCTTCTTGCTATGGGCTTGCCCTTGCCTGTATGTTCCCATTGTCCCATAGTCCATTGTCCCGTTATAGCATTCACGGCCCCTCTTTCCCATTTTATAGGATCAGCCTAGCCCTTTCAACCATTTGCTCACACATCCAAGCCGCAAATCTATTTATTTAGCCAAATCATGGCTTCCACTGCTGTGAAGCCAGCACAGCCAGTTCAATTTTATTCAGCAGCAGACTGTATTCATTAGTCATTTCAAAGGAATGCGGCAGCGGCAGTTTTTGAAAATAAGGAAGCACCTGCGCTGCCCCCCGGAACCAATCGCCAGGCTCAGGCGCCTCAACCGCTCGATCCGGCCAGACGCTGCTCAGCTCCGGACTGAATAATGGAGCCGCACCCGGCGCCAGCCGTCTCCCCGATAGCCGCTCCCTGTAAGGCTTCTTTGGCGGATCACGCCTGACTACTGCAAACAAATGAGGGGCATAATCCGCACGTGAACCCGTATGACGAATGGCCCGCGCGAAAGCAATGGCGCCGCCATGCACCTCCGGCACACTGAACAGCAGCGCATACAGCCGTTTGCCGAACTCAATTCGTTCTTTCAGATTGTCGAAGTTTTCCAAAATAAGCCCCGCCAGCTTCATTTCTTCACCCCCGGAGCGATAACAAAACACAACCGCATTAAGCTGCAATAACGACTGCAAGCCAAAAAACACCGTATCCAGCACCTCCTTGCGGAAAAAGGGATGCTGTACAATTCGCTTTTCAATGTAATTTTGCTCATTCACGATCAGCGCAACTGTCAAAATAGCGGAATCGCCGCTCTCCCAAAACGTTTGCCAGACCGGTATCATAAAGCGGGAAACACCAAGCTGCGGCAGCAAATGAAACAACGGACGCCCAGCTCTGCAGCTCGCCTCATACAGCAGCAGCTGCGGAAAAGCATCCTGAAAAATCAACGCATTCGCGCGCTCTAAAAAGCGGAATACGGCCTCGCGGGCGGAACGGCCGAGCAAATACGGCAGCCACTCTCCTTGTAAATCGGTCATATTCCAGCCGCCATTACGCGATACCAAATGCGCCAGCAGCGCCCAGTGCAGCTCGGGCCTGCGTTCATAGATCGCCAAATAAGCTTCCGTTCTCGTCACATTGTTGCGATTCAAATGAACGGCGTCTGCTCGAATTGCTGCAAGCAGCTCATGCTCAGCTTGGCTGGCAGCGGCAGTGCTGTTCACAGGAAGGTTGGCATTAGAGTTAGCATTGGGACTGGCATTTGGGCTGGCATTGGAGCCGCCCGCTTCCTGCTCCCGCTCAAGCAGCGTCCATGAGGCCGCAAGCTTGGCAACGATTGCGGGCTGCATCACAAGCGGGCGCGCCGCAGCAGCCATTTTTTGCGACTCGCCAAAGCTATGCCATTTGCCAACCGCATACAGAAAGGCGTCTGCCGGCAGTTGGATACAACGCCGCAGCCATGCCCTAAAACCGCTCCCAAGCTTTTCAACTGCGCCTCCCATGAGCTCTCCTCCATCCTTTTTCACAAACGCCATATCCCAAAAGCCACATTGATGCTAAAAAGATAGTATAGCCGGAAAAGAAGCGCACTAGCAGTGCAGCTGCAAGAAAATCAAAATATCCGCTTATATTAAAAAAAGCTGACCGCAGACGGTCAGCGAAACATGCCCCAAAGCTTGAGCAAGTGAAACGTATTGTTGGGGTCGATCTTCTGGGCGAGAACGAACGCGACGATCTGCTCCTCCTGCGTATCCGTAAGCGGCTCCTGCAAGATGCTAGCGGTTGATTTCACCAGCTTTTTAACTTTGACGCGATCCTGTAGGTCGAATTTAGTGACATTAGCGAGCAGCAGGCGCACGCGATCCTTCAAAAGCGGATTTTTCAGCTTTCCTTTAATACGTTCGACCAATTGCGGGCGAATACCGTACTTTTGGTAGCTCAATGTTCCAGACACCTCCATCTTGGCATACCGTTTTCACGTTTAACTATATGCCAGAGCTTCCCGGAAATTGCCTAATCGAGCTGTTCTCCTTGAAAAAGTTGATCCCGATTCAGCTTAGCCTGTATTCTTGCATAAGCCGGATTATCCCAAAAATCATCGCGGGCGCACAGCTCAGCCGCATCATCCCGCGCCATTTCCAGCACCTCAAAGTCCGCCGCCATGTCCGCAACACGAAATTCCGGCAAGCCGCTCTGCTTCGTTCCGAAAAAATCGCCCGGCCCCCGGATTTCCAAATCCCGGCGCGCTACCTCGAAGCCGTCATCCGTTTCCGTCATGACCTTCATGCGCTCGCGCCCTGTCTCCGACTTTGGATCGGCGACCAGCACGCAATAAGATTGATGGGCGCCACGGCCAACCCGGCCCCGCAGCTGATGCAGCTGCGACAAGCCGAACCGCTCGGCATCCATGATGATCATCAGCGTCGCATTCGGAACATCGACGCCAACCTCAACTACGGTCGTAGCCACGAGTACATGCAGCTCGTTCGCACCGAAAGAGCTCATGACCTGTTCTTTCTCAGCCGCGCTTAGGCGCCCATGCAGCAGGCCGATTTTCAGATCGGGAAAAGCTTGCTGAACCTGCATATACTGGTCAATGGCATTTTGCACATCCAGCTTCTCCGACTCCTCAATAAGCGGGCATATCATATAGGCTTGTCTGCCCTCTCCTACCTCGCGGCGGATAAAACCAAGCACGCGGTCCATCATGCTATGCTTGACCCAATATGACTTAATCGGCTTGCGCCCATGCGGACGCTCACGAATCGTCGATACATCCATATCCCCGAAAGCAGTAATCGCCAATGTTCGGGGAATCGGCGTCGCCGTCATCGTCAGCACATCGGGATTCATTCCTTTGCGACGCAAAACGCTGCGCTGATTTACGCCAAAGCGATGCTGCTCGTCCACTACAACCAGACCGAGACTGCGGAAAAAGACCGTCTCCTGAATAAGCGCATGCGTACCGACGACAATATCGATCAGGCCCATCTGAAGGCCAGCGAATACATCGCGGCGGCGGCGCTCCGTCATGCTTCCCGTCAGCAGTCCAACCTCTATATCCATGCCCTCGAACAGCTTCGTCAAGGAACGCATATGCTGCTCCGCCAATATTTCCGTCGGAACCATCAGTGCGCCTTGATGGCCGGACTTCACTGCTCCATACAGCGCAATGGCGGCAACGACCGTTTTACCCGAGCCGACGTCTCCTTGGAGCAGCCGATTCATGCTCGCAGGCTGGCGCATGTCGACCAACAGCTCATTTACAACCTTCTTCTGCCCATCCGTCAACTCGAATGGCAGCGTAGCCGCGAATTGCCTAATCGTCTCCGCTTCAATCGAATGAGCGATGCCATCGCCCCGCTTGCGGCTGAGCATTCGGTACGCCTGCAATTTCAGCTGAAATAGAAACAGCTCCTCATAAACCATCCGCCGCCGCGCTTCGAGACCTTCGCGTATATCACCCGGCTCGTGAATGTGCAGCACCGCATCACGGCGAGGAATGAGCCGGTGCCGCTCCATAAGCTCAAACGGCAGCACCTCTTCGATCATCGCGCCATATTGCTGCAAAGCCTGCTTAATCGTCTTGCGCATCCATGGCTGCGTAATCGCCCCGCCGACGGAATACACAGGCTGCAGCGTCCCTGATTTGGCAGAGCCGGCCCCTTCCGGAAACTCGGACTCCGAGACGGTCATCTGCTGGCGATGCTGCTCCCACTTGCCCGTCAAAATAATCGTACGGCCAGGCGTCAGCTGATCCCTTAGAAAATGGCGGTTAAACCATACCGCCGTAACGAGCAAAAAATCGATCTCAATTTTACAAGTGAGCCGCGATTTATTTTTCCCGTAACGCTGCAGCACGGGCATGCCCCGCACAACTCCTTGCACGGTAGCTTTGTCTCCATCCTTGACATCCGCTAGCGCGCGAACGCGATAATCCTCATAACGAAATGGAAAATAGTCCAGCAAATCGGCAACGGTATGAACGCCAAAGGCGTGAAGCTCTTGCTCCTTCGGAGCGCTCACGCCTTTAATTTGCCGGACGGAATATTGCTCCAGCGTCATCATAATCATTCCTCACACTTTATACATAAATACGGCCGATGTACCAGGTCCCACATGAGTGCCAATCGTCGCACCAATCGTTATAAAATCAATGAATGCCACATTAGGCTTGTCTCTCAGCAGCGCCGCAAGCTCCTGCGCCGTCTGCTCGCCGTGCGTCCAGCCAATCGCAACCCCAACGCGATCACTGCCAAAATCCTTGTCGAGCATTTCCATGATGCGCTGCATCGCTTTTTTCGTACCGCGCACCTTATCGACAGACTGAACCGTACCTTCCTGGTCCAGCGAAAGAATCGGCTTAATATTTAAAATCGAGCCAAACAACGCCGCAGCCTTGCCGATTCGGCCGCCCTTCTGAAGAAATTCCAGCGATCCAACCAGAAAATAAAGGCTGAGCTCTTGTTGAAGACGAGCTACTTCTGCCAAAATCGCCTCTTTAGAGGCGCCTTCGCGAGCCATCCGTGCTGCCGTAACCACCTGAATGCCATAGCCATACGAAGCCGACTTGGAGTCAATGACCGTTACGTCCGCCTGCTCATCCAGCATCGACTTAGCTATGACACCGGACTGATAAGTGCCGCTGAGTACAGAAGCCAAATGAATAGAAATAATAATCGCTTGCGGATCATCGTGCAAAATCCGTTCATATACTTCAAGAAACTCCGCCGGAGACGGCTGTGAGGTTGTCGGAAGAACAGGAGAAGCTATCAGCTTTTCATAAAACTGCTCTTTCCCAATTGTCACGCCATCCAAATAGGTTTCTTCACCGAACAGCACCTTCAGTGGAATAACCTGAATGCCAAGCTCTGCACATCGTTCAGCCGGAATATCGGAAGTGCTGTCGGTAATAATATGAATGTTCCCCATCTTCGCCACCCCTTTCATACCCTATAAACGATTGCTATTTCACTAGTTCTCCATCCTTATTCCACTGCGAACAAATAGGGATAAAGCGGCTGTCCGCCCTCTTGAACTTCAAGCTCTGCATCCGGATAAGCCTCTGCCACCCATGCTTTCAGCGCTTCCGTATCTTCAGCCTTCGCCTCTGCTCCAGTCAGCACCGTAATGAGCTCGCCGCCGTCAGCCATAAGCTCAGCTATGAGCAGACGGCAAGTCTCGGCCAAATCTGCATGTGCCGCAACAATGGCCTTCTCCTTAATGCCGATAAAATCGCCTTCGCGAATGCTCACGCCATCGATCGTCGTGTCGCGAACCGCGTGCGTCACTTGGCCGGAAACAACTTGCCCGGCAGCATTTTTCATCCAATCCGTATTGCGCGAGACGGTCTCATCCTCTTTGAAAGCCAGTACCGCTGCAAGCCCCTGAGGAATCGTTTTTGTCGGGATAACCGTCACGTTGCGCTCACTAAGCTCCGCCGCCTGTTCAGCAGCAAGAATGATATTGCCGTTATTCGGCAGCAAATAAATATGATCCGCGACGAGCGATTCAATCGCCTTGACGAAATCCTCCGTGCTTGGGTTCATCGTCTGCCCGCCGGACAGCACAATATCCACTTCATTATCCAGAAAAATGTTCGAAATGCCTTCGCCCAGCGCTACAGCAATAATGCCGAATGGCGCCAGCTCATGAACTTGTCCAGGCGGCACAACCGCCCCCGACGTTCCCGCCAGCAGCTCTGGCGAGGAAATGCTTCCCGTCAGCGCATAATCAGGCAGTACCGCGTAGGATGGAATCGCTGCTTCCTCCTCTAGAAGCTCGCGGTGCTGATCACGCATATTCAAAATATGCAGGTTCGTCAGCTCGCCATACGGCAGCGCCAAATTCAGCACATCACCCGGCCTGCGGGAATGCACATGAACTTTAATGATATCGTCCTCGGCGATGACGAGAATGGAATCTCCATCTTTGCCAAGCGCTTTCTTGAAAGCGTATTCATCAAAAAACGGCGCAGCTTTGCCCCTAGGCTTGCGATTTATAAAAAACTCCATGTCATAGAAAAATTCAATATCCGCCGTCTCCAGACGGGATTGTGCAGCAAAATTCGTCGTCTTAAGCGGAGCGGGAGCTGGTTGTGCCCTCGGAATGCTTACTTCTTCAGGCGGCGCTGCTTCAGATAACAGCGAATAGCTTTCATACGACCCTTCGCCTTCAACTAAATAGCGCACAAACCCTTCATAAATAAGCACTAGTCCTTGACCGCCAGAATCAACAACGCCAACCTGCTTAAGCACAGGGAGCATATCCGGCGTACGCTGAAGCGTTTCATTCGCTTTATCGTAAACCTCTTTCATCAGCTCAGTGACATCATTCGTACGGCGTGCAAAAGCAACGGCATGCTTTGCAGCTTCCTTCGCTACCGTCAATATCGTTCCTTCCACAGGCTTTACAACAGCTTTATAAGCAAGATCAACACCGTGCTGCAAAGCCGCTGCAATCTGCTGGGGGCCTGCTTGCTCAGCGTTTACAAGCCCCTTGGAAAAACCACGGAACAGCTGTGACAAAATAACGCCGGAATTGCCTCTAGCTCCCATCAGAAGCCCTTTAGACAATACTTCCGTCGCTTTGCCCAAGTGGTCGGACGGCTTGCTGCGCAGCTCACGAATGCCCGAGGCAATCGTCAAATTCATATTCGTTCCCGTATCGCCATCAGGCACAGGGAAAACATTCAACGCATTTACCTTGTCGACATTTTGATTTAACAACTCAGCGCCCAGCACGGCCATGGCGGTAAAATCGGAACCGTTAATGAAGCCCTTACTCAATGAAAATTCCCCTTCCTGCTATGTAGATACCCTAACATCCTGCACAAATATATGGACCTGGTCCACGTTAAGACCAATAACATCGCTCATCACATATTTTACTTTCGTCTGAATATTATGCGCTACTTCTGAAATTTTCGTGCCGTAGCTCACAATAATATACAAGTCAATATAAAGTTTATCCTGTTCTCTGCGAACTTCAACGCCGCGGGCCAGATTGTCTCTGCCCAAAAGCTCAGCAATGCCGTCCTTTAATTGTTTGCGAGAAGCCATCCCGACAAGGCCATAACAATCCAGCGCAGCGGAACCTGCCATGACGGCAATGCATTCCTCTGTTATGAAAATTTGGCCAAGTTCAGTGCTGAGCGCAAGTGGCATGGAAATTCACTCCTTTATCGTGTAGATCTCACAGCTATTTCCCGTCTAGCATGAATTACCCCGTTTAAAGTCAAATGCTACTGAAGAAGCAAGCTAATTCCTTGACTATTTATTATTGTACTATAAACTGTTACGTTATAGAAGGGCAGACGGTGCCAACCTTGGGCAAAGCGCCATAAAAAACAACAGTTTTAGTTGCTCAGACATCACAACTATGATACGATATCAAAGTATGTTTTTGTGCAGGCTTCTTCGACGCTTTTTCAAGCCAATGAAGCGGTTTTGCTCACGCAGAACCGGGAGCTTATGCTACGATGCGGTTTTGCTTATGCAATAACTGACAGCTTATGCTAACAATGCGCTTTTAGCTCAGCACTACTTGAAGGAGGTGTACTCATGTCCCGCAAATGTTTTCTAACAGGCAAAAGCCCTGGTACAGGCAATAACGTTTCCCACGCTAACAACAAAAACCGTCGTTCTTGGGGAGTAAACGTTCAGAAAGTTCGCATTCTAGTTGACGGTAAACCGAAACGTGTTTATGTCAGCGCGCGCGCTCTGAAATCCGGCAAAGTAACTCGCGTATAATTCATCTCCTGCAGCTTTATGCTGTATGGTAGACAAAAAGCACCTGGGCTCAGGTGCTTTTTATTGTTCACATAAACCACGATCATTCGAAGGCGGCTGCAAAGGAACTAACTTTTTTGGAAGGTATTCAAAATCGCCTTTACGAACCCGCCCAAAAATTTCGGCAGCTTGATCGTGTAAAATTTCATGCCCATCCCTCCTCAGACACGCTCATCGAAATGGTGACTTACATGCTTTTTCTTCCCGCATACACATGCTATGTTTCACGCAAAAAAATGGCTACACGAACCTTCGTTCATGTAACCATCCTATGCGCTTAACCTTAGTCCTATTCCATTTCAACGAGTGTGGAAAACCCCTCTACGCAATGCTTACGCCATTGGTGGCGGATTTTCACTGACGAATTGGATTGCCGTATAAACCAATACGGCCAAGAAATAAAACAGCAGCCCCAGCACAATAACCGTTATACGTGCCCATAGCTTCTCAACCCTTTTGAAAAACTGAAAAATCAAATACAAAGCAAGCAAAGAAAAAACGTATTTGATTACCCCAGTCAAAATAGAGAAGGCTGCCAGCAGCAGGCCTATCCCGAGCGCAAATAGCAGCACCCACAGCCATGTCTTCCCTCGAGATGTCTCGTATTCTTCCATTACAGCCTCCCAAGTGCAACCAGCTGTGCCACTAGAGCCAGAGACATCAGCGTTCCACATCGAAATACAAGCCTATTCACTCGCAACCCTAGCAGCCATTATGTAACATCATAATAAGATATGCCACCTAGCGTAAAACGGATATAGCTGCCGCGCGATCGGCTTGAGCAAATACCGCATTGCCGGCAACGAGTACATTCGCGCCCGCCTCCGTCACAAGCTTAGCCGTTTCTTCATTGATGCCGCCATCCACCTGCACATGCACATGCTGCAGCTCGCGCTCCATAAGCATGCTGCGAATTTGACGCAGCTTGTTAAGAGAATAAGGGATAAACTTTTGTCCGCCAAAGCCCGGATTTACCGTCATGACCAATATGAGATCCAAATCGCCCAGCACAGATTCCAGCACAGATACAGGAGTCCCTGGATTAATAGCTACCCCTGCCGGAAGGCCAAGCTCCTTAATTTGATAAATCGTACGGTGCAAATGCACACATGCTTCTGCATGTATGGTAATCCGATCAGCACCAGCAGCTGCGTAATTCGCGATTGACAGCTCCGGACGCTCGATCATCAGATGCACATCAAAAGGCAGCTTCGTTGCCGACCTTACAGCCGCAATGACAGGAGGACCGAAGGTTAAGTTCGGGACGAACTGTCCATCCATGACATCTACATGAATCCAGTCCGCTCCTGCCTGCTCAATACCTGAAATTTCTGCTCCGAGGCGGCTGAAATCAGCCGATAAAATAGAGGGTGCTATTATAGTCATGGGTTTGTCAGTACCTCCGTTTTTTATCTTTCATTTCATTTAAAAACTGCAAGTAATTTTCATGGCGGCTTGGTTCGACTTTCCCTTCTGCCAAAGCAGCAAGGACGGCGCACCCTGGCTCCTGCACATGCGTGCAGCCACGAAATTTGCAATCCGGAGACAACGCGCGAATTTCCCGAAAACAGTAGCCTAAATCTTCAATGCCAAGCTCGGTGAAATCTAGCTGGCTAAAGCCAGGCGTATCGGCTACATAACCTCCGCCAATTTCAATCAGCTCCACATGTCTCGTTGTATGCTTCCCCCGTCCAAGACGGTTGCTAATCGCATTCGTCTCAAGCTGCAGCCCCGGAACAATCGCATTAAGCAGCGAAGATTTCCCTACGCCCGATTGACCGGCAAAAACCGCCAAATGCCCTTGCAGCCGCTGCGCAAGCTCCTCAATGCCCTTGCCTTGTCTGGAACTTGTCCCATATATCTCGTAGCCAATGGCCGAATAAATGCGGTTGACAGAAGCAGCGGCTTCAGCAGCCGCTTCTGTCTCCTCGCCATCATGCTCCAAATCCTGCTTGCTGAGGCAAAGCACCGCTTCTATTTCCGCATGCTCGATATGTACAAGAAACTTATCGAGCAGCGTTAAATTGAGCGCTGGCTCCGTTACGGAAAACACCAGCATCGCCACATCAATATTGGCTACCGGAGGGCGTATAAGCTCGGATGAGCGGGGCAAAACCCGCTCTACCGTCCCCTCGCCGTTCTCCGTCAAGCTATACACAACTTCGTCGCCGACTAATGGCGTAATTCCTTTGTTTTTCAAAACGCCGCGCCCGCGGCATTGTACCGTTGCATCCTGAGATTCAGCATCATCAGGCAGTACATAATAATATCCACTGAGCGCCTTCACAATGCGTCCGCGAAGCTCAAGAGATGCGTGATTATGGCTGCTGCTCATCTTTTCCCTTGTCTTTTCCTTTCGCTTTTCCCTGGTCGCTTCCTTGGTCATTGCCGTTGTTAACCTCCGATTGGTCCGGCTCCACTGTCGGTTCAGGAGCTGGCGATTCCGATACGACCGGCTCTTCAGTAACAGGCGTTGTCACCTGTTCGTCTTCGCCCGGCACCGTGACTGTTGATGAACTGCTGCTTTGCGCCAGTTGATCATAAGTGACGGATTTCGTATCTACAAACTGGCTGTCCCGATAAATCGTAATCATGGCCTCGGTATTCGGTGCTAGGACAACAGTTACGGGAAACGTCTGGGTATCTTGAATTTGGTTTCTGCCCCATTCAATGTTTTGCCCTCTGGAGTCGGTGTAGACGATGCGGATTTCGCTCGTTTTTCCAGCCTTCGCAGGCGAAATGACAACATTGAACTGATGCTCTTTCGCTTCTGCAGAAGGACCTGAGCTGACTCGAATGGTGATTTTTGTGCCTTTCGGAACAAGGTCATTTGGCTTGTATTGATCTTGATTAAGCACAAGGCCCTTGGCCTGTACATAGCTCGGCTCATACAAAATATCATCGTCTGATAGCGTCAGCCCATTCGCCTTCACCATATCTTTAGCCTCAGCTACTGTCTTGCCAATTAAATTCGGCATTTTTATCGTTTCCATGCCTTTGCTGACCATAAACTGGAATTTCACCGTATTCGGATCAAAATCCTTTCCCGGCTCCGGCTGTTGTGTAACAACCGTATCCACTTCCTGCTCGCTGAATACTTCTTCAACATCGATTTGCGTATCCGGATCAATGCCCAGCGCAGAAAGCTCATCCTTAACCGCCTGCAGCGTCTTGCCCCGGTAATCGCCAAGCTTCTTCAGCATCGGCCCATCACTTACAGATAACTGGATGAACGAGCCCTGCTTGACGCGCATATTTCTCTTCGTCTGCTCAAATACCTGATTGACCGGTATATCATCGCGGTACTCCCGTATCGTCGGCTCCTGCACCTTCAGCCCGAGCTCCTTAAGCTCTGCCGTCGCCTGCTCCAAATCGAGGCCGACAACGTACGGCACATCCACTTCCTCAACGTCCAGCCGGTCGAGCAATGTTACGAATCCCCATATAATGAATGCCAGGACAACCAGCGTGCTAGCCACGATTATCGTCGGTCGCTTCCAGCCTTTTGCTTTCTTGTTCAGAACTTCTTTATCTCCCTGCCGGCCCGTCTGTCCCGAAGAAACCTCCGCCTTGTCATAGCTTGACTCGCTCTGGCGAATAGGGCGGATATCACTGCCGCGAATGGCTGGCATGACACGAGTCTCATCCAAATCATTCACATGGGCAAATGAAACCTTCTCCTCATTCCTGCGATTAGGCGCAAGGCAAGTTTCCAGATCGTTCAGCATTTCCTGGGCCGAATGGTATCGTTCCCCCGGATTTTTGCGCATCGCCCGTAAAATGACATTTTCCACACTTTGGGGAATATGAGGATTCACAACACGCGGCTCCTCAAATGTGTCCTGCAAATGCTTCAAAGCTACGCTGATCGGGCTTTCTCCCAGAAAAGGCAAATTGCCAGTCAGCATCTGATAGAGCACTATGCCAAGGGAATACAAGTCGGATTTCTCGCCAGTGCTTACCCCTTTCGCATGCTCAGGAGAAAAATAATGGACCGACCCTAGCACGGAGCCTGTCTGAGTAATTGTAGAAGAAGTAACCGCACGGGCAATACCGAAATCGGTTACTTTGACCCTGCCATTTTTACCAATCAAAATATTATGTGGTTTAATATCGCGATGAATAATATGATTCTGATGGGCATGACCGAGCGCATCGCAGATTTGAATGGCAATACGAACCGATTCATCCGCCTGCAGCGGGGCACGCTCCACAATAATCTCATTAAGATTGCTGCCTTCGATATATTCCATAACGATATAATGCGTATCTTCCTCTTGTCCTACATCATAGATGCTAACGACATTCGGATGGGATAACGCAGCTGCCGATTGCGCCTCACGGCGAAATCTGCGAATAAATTCTTCATCATGCACAAACTGCTGGCGCAGCACTTTAACCGCTACATTGCGGTTCAACAGGACGTCATGGGCTTTATAGACAAGCGCCATGCCGCCTCCGCCGATGCGAGTCAGAATTTCATAGCGACCGCCTAAATTATGCCCTATCATCAGCTGTACACTCCTCTCGATCTGCGCTGGAATTTACTTGCAGCAGCACGACGGTCACATTATCGTCCCCGCCGGCGCGCAGCGCCAAATGGATGAGATGCTCCGCTTTATCTTTCAGGCTCGCTCCACCCTTCGTTACTGTATGCATAATTTGATCATCGCTGACCATGTTCGTCAGCCCATCGCTGCAAAGCAGAATGAAATCATCGGCCGAGTAGGAAATCGTCTGTATATCAACCTCAACAGATGCATCGGTGCCTACCGCACGGGTGAGCACATTGCGCCGTGGATGAACGGCCGCCTCCTTCTCGCTGATCTGCCCTGATTTCAGCAGTTCATTGACAAGTGTATGATCCTCCGTCAGCTGCACAATGCAGCTTTTGGATATGACATAAGCGCGGCTGTCCCCGATATGCCCGATGACGGCTTCCCGCCCTTGAAACATGGCAGCAACTATTGTAGTGCCCATATTATAATATTGCTCATTGCGCGATGCCATATCATAAACGACATCATTCGCACCTACAATGGCCTTGCGCAAAAATGCCTTGCCTTCCTCAATAGAAAAGTCAGGTCTCGCCGTAATAGGCTCCAGCATTTCACGGAATGTATTCACTGCCAGCTGGCTCGCTACATCGCCCGCCTGATGGCCGCCCATCCCGTCAGCGACTATAGCAAACGTGATGCCATTATCCAGCTGTCCTACCCATGAATGATCTTCATTGACTTGACGAACTTTTCCGATATCGCTCAGGTTTGCCGTAATCAAACGTTATCACCTCGTCGTAGACTCCATGTGCTTCGCACGAAGCTGCCCGCAAGCGGCGGCAATGTCATGCCCTTGCTCCCTGCGAATCGTTGCATTTATTTTGTTTTTCTCCAGTATACGCTGGAACTCAAAAATATCCTCCCGCGGCGTACGCACATAATTTCGCTCCGGCACATGGTTGACCGGAATCAAATTGACGTGGCACAGCAGCCCTTTAAGGACATCCGCCAACTCCTGCGCATGCTCGGGACGGTCATTGACCCCGCCGATCAATGCGTATTCAAACGAAATCCGGCGGCCTGTCTTAGCCAAATAATAACGGCAAGCCTCCATCACATCGTCAAAAGGAAAACGGCGGTTAACCGGCATCAGCTTGGAGCGCAGCGTATCATTCGGCGCATGAATGGAGAGCGCCAGATTGATTTGCGTATTTTCGTCGGCAAATTTGTACATGCTCGGCACGATTCCGCTCGTCGAAACGGTAATGTGGCGCTGGCCGATGTTCAGACCTTTCTCGTGAATCATCGTGCGCAAAAACATCATCGTCGCATCATAGTTCTCGAACGGCTCTCCGGAACCCATAATAACGATGCTTGATACGCGCTCATTCGTTACGTCCAGCATTTGCTGTGCTACAACGACTTGGGCAATAATTTCTCCAGCCGTTAAGTTCCGCTTCAAACCGCCGAGCGTCGACGCACAAAAAGTACAGCCAATCCGGCAGCCGACCTGCGTAGTCACGCAAATGCTGTTGCCATAGTTATGGCGCATAATAACGGTCTCGATCGCATGGTTGTCATGCAGCCCGAACAGAAACTTGACAGTTCCGTCCTTGGATTCGAATTTCGTTATTTCGGAGAGCGTTACAAATTGAAATTGGTCAAACAGCTTCGATCTGAGCGATTTGGACAAATTGCTCATTTCTTCAAAGCTGGTTACACGCTTAACGTACAGCCAATCGTACAGCTGGCCGGCGCGAAACGCTGGCTCGCCATTCTCTTTCATCCAATCTTGCAGCTGTTCGAGCGTATAGTCGTAAATAAAAGGTTTCATTAAATTATCACACCTGACTGTATAATAGCGCGGCAAAAGCTCTCTACCTGCGCCGCTGATGATTTATTTTACCACAAACGTCCATCATGAACCACAGGCAACGATTAGGCGCGCCTCAACAGGCGGGCAATGAAGAAACCATCGCTGCCGTAATGCTGCGGAAGCAGCTGCGCATAACCTTTAAACGCCTCATCGATCGCTCCCGCCTCCTGCAAAGCATGGACAATAGCTTCCGGCCAGTTGCGGTCCAGTTCAAATTCAGGATGCGCCTGCAGAAAACGCTCCACCTGCTCCTCATTTTCGGACCGTTCAATGGTACATGTGCTGTAGACAAGCACACCACCAGGCTTAACAAGATCGCTCACCGCTTCAAGCAGCTCGCGCTGAATGTCCGCAATAGCTGCTACATCAGCTGCCGTCTTCGTCCACTTGATTTCTGGCTTTCTCCGGATGACGCCAAAGCCTGAGCAAGGCGCATCCAGCAGCACAGCATCCATTGAACCGCTGGCAAAACGCTCAGACAGCTGCGCTGCATCACTTGTTATGGCCTCCACGTTCGTCAAACCGAGCCGCGAAGACTGGTCAATAATAAGCTGCCGTTTATGCGGGTGCAAATCGTTCGCCCACACTTTGCCTTTATTACCCATGAGCTCAGCCAAATGCGTCGTTTTGCCTCCCGGGGCGGCACAGCAATCCAGCACCTGCATGCCGGCTGCTGGTGCGACGACCTCGGCTACGAGCATGGAGCTTTCATCCTGCATCGTCCACAGCCCTTCGCGGAAACCGGCCGTCTCCACCAAGTTGCCGCCGCGGCGAATCGTAATGCCTGCGGAAGCAAGCGGCGATGCTTCGGCGTCAAGTCCAAGCTCAGCAAGCTGCTCAATCGCTTCTGCCCTTGTTCCTCGGACGGGATTGACCCGTACGCTTCCATGCGGAGAATCATTGCCCGCTGCGCAAATGGCTTCAGTTGTTTGCTCGCCGTAAGCGAGCACCCAGCGCTTAACGAGCCAGTCGGGATAGGAATGAAGGATCGCGAGTTTTTCCGCCGGTGATCCAGCTTTAATTGCAGACGGTACAAGCTCTGCACGGCTGCGATCCATACTGCGCAGCACCCCATTGACCATGCCGGAAATACCTTGATGTCCCCGCTTCTTGGCAATGGCAACCGCTTCGTTAACTGCGGCATGCACCGGAATCCGGTCCAAATACAGCAGCTGGTAAGCACTCATCCGCAGCAGCTGATGAACCCATGGCTGCAGCTTATTAAAGCCCTTCGCCACGAATCGCGCCAGCCAATAATCGAGTGTGCGCTGATGCTGAATCGTCCCGTATACGAGCTCTGTAGCAAGACCCGCATCCGCACGAGATAAATTAGCATCCTGCAGCGACTGGTTGAGCTTGAGATTGCTGTAGGCACCGGCCCCAGCAACACTTACCAAAATATCCAGCGCCAGCTCCCTTGGCGTACGAGGTACACGCGTCGAGCTGCTTTTGCGCGCTCCCGCCTGACCTGCCGCTTGGTTGCTCCGGCTGGACGCTTGTCCTTTAGCAGCCCCAGCAGTGCGGGACTTGCTGCCTGTTTTGCCCCCGGCCTGCGGGCGGCGTCCTTGCGCAGGCTTAGCCTGCTTCTGCTCACTCATTGCTCTGCACCGTTTGCCATGCTTGCTTCGCCGAAGACAGTCCCTTCAGCCAGCCGTGAGCCTTTCAGCCAGTCAGCCGCCGACATTGCTTTTTTGCCTGCTGGCTGAATTTGCGCAAGCACGAGCACGCCATCACCCGTCTGTACGGTGATTCCCGCTCCACTTGCTTCGCGCACCGTTCCCGGCAGCGCTGCAGCAGCACTACCCGCGCCAGACGTCTCCGCTGGCTTGGCGCAAGCCCATACTTTGAACAGCTCGCCGTTCAAATAAGTGAATGCACCGGCCATAGGCGACAGGCCGCGCACTTGATTATAGATTTGGCGGGCGGACTTCGCCCAATCGATCCGTTCGTCCTCACGCGTCAAGTTAGGCGCGTAAGTAGCAAGCTCGTGCTGCTGCTCCGTAGCCGTCGCTTCGCCTGAAATAATGCCCGGCAGCGTCTGCTCCAGCAGCTCCGCTCCAGCCGCGCTCAGCTTCTCAAACAGCGAGCCCGATGTATCCTCATCCGTAATCGCAACTTCGACCTTGCTGATCATATCGCCAGTGTCCAGCCCTTCAGCCATATACATAATTGTAACGCCAGTTACCTTCTCGCCGTTAATAATCGCGCGTTGAATCGGCGCCCCCCCGCGATAGCGTGGCAGCAGCGAGCCATGAACGTTAATGCAGCCAAGACGCGGCAGCTCCAGCACACCTTTGGGCAAAATCTGCCCATAGGCTGCGGTCACAATTAAATCAGGGCGATACTGCGCCAGCGCCTCTACCGCTTCGCTGCTGCGCATACGCTCAGGCTGCAATACCGGCAAGCCTAAGGCTAGTGCCGCTTCTTTCACAGGCGGAGGCGTAAGCGTCCGCTTACGCCCCTTTGGACGGTCCGGCTGCGTGACAACTGCCACGACCTCATAGCCGTTATTAATTAACAACTGCAAAGAAGGGACGGCGAACTCCGGCGTCCCCATAAATACAATACGCATGGCCTTATTCGCCGCCTTTTTTCTGTCTTTCGGAAATATCGTACACGCTCTCTGCGAGATCCGTGAACAAGATGCCGTTCAAATGGTCAACCTCATGCTGGAACGCACGCGAGAGGAAGCCTTGTGCTTCAACCGTAAACGTCTCTCCATCGGAGTTTTGACCTTTTACGACAATGCGGTCTGAACGCATCACATCTCCGTTTAAGTTCGGAATACTTAGGCAGCCCTCAGGTCCGAGCTGCTCGCCTTCTTCTTCTACGATGACCGGATTGACCATTTCGATCAGTCCATTCTCATCGCCGATATCTACCACGATGACACGCTTGGAAATGCCGACCTGCGGAGCCGCTAGACCGACGCCATCAGCGTCATACATCGTTTCCGCCATATCTTTAAGCAGCTTTTTCAAGTTGGAATTAAATTTAGTAACTTCCATAGCTGGCTCCCTCAAAACGGGATCAGGATCTTTTACAATAATACGAATGGCCATTGCCGTTCCCTTCCTTTACGACGAAATCTATAATATGACTTGCGGATCTACATCAATGCTGAACTGCACAAGCTTCTGAGGCGAGCCTGCAACGAATGGCGCAAGCGCACCGCGCAGAAGCGCAGGCACATCAATGTTCCCCCGATATTTTATCACACATTGAAAACGGTAGCGATCTTTCATTCTCGATATAGGCGATGCGACTGGCCCAAGCACCTCAAGCGCACGCGGCAAACCCGCTCCAAGCGGTCCTAATACGCCTTCGTCAGCTGCCAGCTCGCGCAGCCGCTCCGCAAACTGCTCTGACACCGAGGACAGCAGCGCAAGCTGCTCATGCGACATCGTGACCAGTACAAGCCGGCAATAAGGCGGATAGCCCATGACGCCGCGATGCTTGAGCTCCTCTTCGACAAACCGAATGTAATCATGCTTTTGCGCGGTTGTAACCGCATAATGCTCGGGTGAATAAGTCTGGACAACGACCTCCCCTGGCAGCTGATGGCGGCCAGCACGGCCTGCCACCTGTGTAAGCAGCTGAAACGTCCGTTCCGCTGAGCGAAAATCCGGCAAATTCAGCGACGTATCCGCTGCAATAACGCCCACTAGCGTTACGTATGGAAAATCAAGCCCCTTCGCTACCATCTGCGTGCCAAGCAGCACATCCGCTTCACGGTCGCCGAAGCGCTTCAGCAGCTTCTCATGCGCGTTTTTCTCCGTCGTCGTGTCCACATCCATCCGAATAACCCGAATGCCGGGAAACAGCTTGGCAAGCTCCTCTTCTACGCGCTGCGTCCCCGTACCAAAAAAACGGATATGCTCGCTTTCGCAGGACGGGCAGGTTTGCGGCGCCTGCTCCGCATGACCGCAATAATGGCAGCGCAGCAGCCGCGACTTCTGATGATACGTCAGCGAAATATCGCAGTGCGGACAAAGCGCCGTGTAGCCGCAGGAACGGCACATGACGAAGGTGGAATAACCGCGCCGATTGAGCAGCAGCACAGTCTGCTCGCCGCGCTCCAGCCGCTGTACAAGCCCTTCATGCAGCTTGCGGCTGAACATCGAGCGGTTGCCTGCCGCAAGCTCCGCACGCATGTCAATGACCGTTACGGGCGGCAGCGGCCTGCCACCAACGCGATCCGGCATCGGCAGCAGCGATGATTCGCGCCCTTCTGCAGGACGCCGGCTCGCCGCCGCATACGATTCAAGCGATGGCGTCGCCGAGCCTAATACGACAGCTGCGCCATGCTGCCTTGCACGCTGCACAGATACATCTCTTGCATGATACTTCGGGCTTTCCTCCTGCTTGTAGGAAGACTCATGCTCCTCATCAATAATGACGAGGCCAATGCGCTCAAAGGGGGCAAAAATCGCCGAACGGGCGCCAATGGCTACCTGTACTTTGCGGCTTCTAATTTTGCGCCATTCATCATAGCGCTCCCCATTGGACAAGCGGCTGTGCAGCACTGCTACCGCATCGCCAAAACGTCCTTTAAACCGTTCGACCATTTGCGGAGTTAGCGCAATTTCCGGGACAAGCACAATCGCCTGCTTGCCTTGCTTTAGACAATGCTGGATCGCTTGCAAATAGACCTCGGTTTTGCCGCTGCCCGTCACGCCATGCAGCAGCAATACTTGCGGCTCGCCGCGCGTGACCGCCTCTGCTATGCGGGTGTAAACGCTCTGCTGCCCCTCGGTGAGCAGCAGCGGAACCGTCCGCTCGAACTCGCGGCTCGCATAGGGATCGCGCTGCTGCTCTATTTCCCGCAGCTCCAGCAAGCCTTTGCCTGCAATCGCGCGCACGCTTGCTGGTGATCCGCCTGCTTCTGCAAGCAGCGCTTGCAGCGCAATGGGCTCGCCTCGCTCCAGCATGAAGGCGAGCAGGTCGCGCTGCTTGCCCGCCTTTGCCGGCCATGCTGCCAATGCTTCCGCAGCCGCTTCCTTATCTGCTGGCGGAAACACCGTCAGCACCTTGCGAATGGCCAGACGGTCGCGAATCGCTGTCTGCTCAAGCAGTACACCTTCCTCCAGCGCCGCTTTAATATCCGGCGCATATTGCGGAAACCGTTCCTTCAGTGCTTCCAGCTTCGTCTGCCGCTGCCGCGAGAGCATATCCAGCAGCTCCTGCGGCAAGCGGCTTGCAAGCTGCTCCTGCTCCTCGTCTGGCGATTCGTTCAACGACACATAGCGCTCGGCCTTGCCTTTAAGCGCAGCGGGAATCATCGCTTGCAGCGCGCTTGTCCAGGAGCAGCAATATTTGTCGCTCATCCATTTGGCCAGCCCAATCAAGTCAGGAAGCAGCGGCGGCAACGGATCAAGCAGCTCGGCAACCGCCTTGAGACGGCGACTGTCAACTTCAGCCTCTTCTGCCAGCTCCACAACGAAGCCTTGCAGCACACGGCCACCGAAGGGCACGCCAACCCGGCTTCCCACCTCAATCCAGCTGGACATTTTCGCCGAAACCTCGTAATCGAATGGCCGATCCGTCTGGCGGCTCGGCACATCTACTATCACTCTGGCAATCATTCGCCAAAGCTCCTTTGAATAGGAAGCTGTGAAAGCAGCTGCACCGCAACTTCCAAAATGCGCCTTGCCGTCTCGCGCTTGGACAATAAAGGAAGCGCCTCTATCAAGCCTTCCTTGCCAAACAGCTGCACAACGTTCGTATCGCCGTTGAAGCCTGCCCCTTCCGCGCTCACATCGTTGGCTACGATGAGATCGCAGTTTTTGCGCGTCAGCTTATCCATCGCATAATGCGCGATCTGCTGGGTTTCGGCGGCGAAGCCAACGAGCAGCTGATGCGTCTTGCGCTCCCCAAGCAGCTGCAAAATATCCATCGTGCGCTCCAGCTCAAGCGTGAGCGTCTCGCCCGTCTTTTTCAGCTTCTGCTCCTGCTGCTGGGTCGGGCGGTAATCGGCAACAGCCGCCGCTTTAACGACGATGTCAGCCGTTTCAAAATGCGCGGTGACCGCATCCAGCATTTGCTGAGCGGATTCAACCCGCACCAGCTTTACGCCTGCAGGCGGTTCTACAGTCGTCCGCCCCGCGACAACGGTAACCTCAGCGCCCATCAGCCGCGCAGCCTCCGCGATGGCAAAGCCCATTTTGCCCGATGAATCATTAGTCAAATATCGTACTGGATCAAGCCGCTCCACCGTGCCGCCAGCGGTAACGAGCACCTGCTTGCCTGCAAGCTTGCGGCTGCGGCTGAACCACTCTTCAATCGCATGTACGATTTCCTCTGGCTCGGCAAGCCTTCCTTTGGCCACATAACCACAGGCAAGCTGTCCCTCGCCTGGGTCCACGAACATGACGCCACGATCCGCTAATGTCTGTAAATTTTGCGCCACGGCCGGATGCTCATACATATGCACATTCATAGCTGGAGCCACAAGCACCGGGCTCGTTGCTGCAAGCAGCGTCGTGCTGAGCATATCATCGGCAAGCCCATTTGCCATTTTGCCAATGACATTTGCAGTGGCGGGAGCAACAACGATGAGATCGGCATGATCCGCCAAATGAATATGCGACACGACCGCCGGATCCCTCTCGTCAAAGGTGTCGATATGCACCGGGTTGCGCGACAGCGTCTGGAGCGTCAGCGGCGTAATGAAACGGGCGGCGGATTCGGTCATTATGACATGCACCTTAGCCCCTGCCTGCACCAGCCGGCTGCAAAGCGTAGCCGCTTTATAGGCGGCGATCCCGCCAGTAATTCCTAATATAATTGTTTTATTAGTAAGCAAGGTCCATCCCCCATTACAACAATGCTCTTAATCTATGGTATTGACTGATTTGTGCCAACCCATCCCTGTCTATTAGCTTAAAGCGCAAGGCAGCAGCACGTTTTTTCTCGTTTGAGAGCGCTTTGATGCACCCATGGCGCTAGTTTTGAAGCTAGCTTTTTCCTATCATACCATATGATCACTGAATCCGCAGTCTGTTCGATGCCCGGTCCATCTCGCCCAGCTAACACGCACGAATCTGCGGACAACCGCGAAAATTGGCATTTGTCCGCTTAAATCCGTATACTAGAGGGTAGGATTTATACTGATATTTTTAAATAATAGCCGAGGTGACCCCATGGAAGATGTAAAACAAGCCTACGCAAAGCTGGGCCTTCCCGAAAACGCTTCAAAAGAAGAGGTCGAGAAGCGCTATACCCTGTTGCTCCGCCAATCCCGCTCCCGCGCACAAACCGCAGACAATGAGGAGACAACGGCAAATGAATTCAGCCAAGTGACCGCCGCTTATAAACGGATACTTGAAGCGGAGGACCAGAAGTTCAAGCAAGCGTTCAATGAGAAGGAATATGGAAAGTTTAAAAATATGGCGTCTGCCGCAGAAAAAACCGACCATTTCTGGCGCTACTATAAATACCATGTTTTCGGTGGCATTGTGGCGATTGCTCTCATTATTTATGGCGTTATAGCTTATATGGACCATCGCGAGGAGCAGCGCTACCTGGCAAGCCTGCCGCCGGTGGATTTATCGATCATGTATTTTGGCGAGTATTTTACAGAGGACAATAAGCAGGATATGGCTGTTCTTGAGCAATCGCTGCTGGACAAGTTTCCCGAATGGAAACGGTTTAAAGTTAACCTGACCTATGTGCCGCTTGATGCTAAAGATGCCGTCGATATGGCTTCCCAGCAAAAAGCGATGGTTGTCCTGGCGACGGAAAAGCCCGATATCTACATTCTCGATACAGCCAGCTTCGACTGGATTAGCCCGCAGGGCGTTCTGCAAAACCTCGATGATGCAGTGAGCGGTGAGCTGAAGTCCTCCGTTACTGAGAGCGAGCTGGTCAAAAAAACGACGAAGGATGAACCAGACGAGCATGTCTACGGCATCGATATCAGCAGCAGCCCGCTGGTGAAAGATCTTTCCGTGCTCACACCGAAAAATTATATCGTCGGCGTCCGAGTGAACAGCGAGAATACAGATAAAGCGATTCAATTTATCGATAAGTTTTTGCAAGCGAAGTAACTGCCCGTCCTTAAATAAACGTTTGAAAAATAACTAATCAAAAAACGAGCCTATAGAATCTCTTCTATGGCTCGTTTTTTGTATATGATTCTGAATGATTCGCTCATTCCACTTCTTTTAGTAATATGATTTTGGTTTTGGCGCTACAGTTGGCGCTGGTGTTGTCGGCGCCGGAACTGTAGTTGGCGCTGGCGTTACAATTGGAGCAGGGTTAGTAGTAGGAGCTTGTCCGCCGCCGATACCTTGACCACCGCCTTGACCGGCACCGCCGCCATTTCCTTGGCCTCCACCTTGGCCTGCTCCGCCACCAATGCCTTTGCCTCCGCCTTGGCCGGCTCCGCCACCGATGCCTTGGCCTCCACCTTGGCCTGCTCCGCCACCAATGCCTTTGCCTCCGCCTTGGCCGGCTCCGCCACCAATGCCTTTGCCTCCGCCTTGGCCTGCTCCGCCGCCGATACCTTGGCCTCCGCCTTGGCCAGCTCCGCCGCCGATCCCTTGGCCTCCGCCTTGACCTGCTCCGCCGCCGATACCTTGGCCTCCGCCTTGGCCAGCTCCGCCACCGATACCTTGGCCTCCGCCTTCTCCTTTAATGCGGAGGTTGCCCTTCGCTCCGCTTTTAGCCTTTGCTCCCGAAGGAAACTTTACTTGGCTGTAAGCATAAGTAATGGATTGGAACGTCCGGCTGTCGACTGCACCGGTTACTGGAAGCCCATGCATTTTCTGAAAATACTTAACCCCCTTTACGGTCAAACTGTCGAATTTTCCGTTGATTGGGCCAGCATAGCTTCCCATTGATTTCAGCATCCCTTGAACGACATATACATCCGGCCCATGATCACCTTTTCCAAAAGCCATGCTCGTGCTCGGCATGCTCATCATCAAGGCGAGAGCCAGAAATAAGGCCCCAATCGTTTTCCCCAATTTCCTGCGAGAGGAAATGCTCCAGTCCCATTTCATGCAGTAGACACCATCCTTATTTATTTTTGATATTGTTTTGCTACACGCCTTACTATTCCCAACTTTTAAAATTCATTCCGCGATTTGCGAAAATCGGTCATGTAAGGAGGCAACGAGGCTCTATCTTCAATCATTAATTGCATGTTAAACACAAGAAAACCGCTTACTAAATAAGCGGCTAATCCAAACTATCGTTTATCGTTACATTTCATTTCAAACAAACCTCTGCCTATAAAATGGGATGATATTGGCTCAATCCCATGCCCATCAAGCTAAGAACCTTCAGTTTGGATTCAAGTGAGGCATTCTCCTATTTTTATAAGTAGTCGTATTGTTTCCTTAAAAATAAACATGCCAAATTAAGCCTAAACGACGAGGCTGTTTTTAAAACGTTAACTATGCAACCTTCTTGGTAGACGTGGCATACTCGTAAACAACACCTAAGATATCAAAGACTGTTTTTTTCTCATAGCGGTGGGACTTTCGCCCGTTTTTTTCTAACAGAAGAAACAGACGAGACAGGATTTTCGATATGGCTTGGGCATTCTTTTGTATGGCTTGATGCAGGATGGCATGTAATCCTTGATCATATAAAAGGCTTTGTATTCACTGAGCTCTCTTTTCTTCCGCCATAGAAGTTGCCGCATCTGAAACATCGTTGAGGAACAAAGCAAGATACCGATCAACTGACCATAAAGATGACATTGCAAGCGTTCAAGTTTGATCTCTTTACAGTGGTGGATCTGGAAGAATGATTTCCATGTTTTAAAGAGAATCTCAATTTGCCAGCGTAAGGAATACAGGTCATGCAGGTGTATCCCAGGTACCCATTCCATTGGAATATTTGTTATATAAAAGTTCAACGCACTGAGTTTCTTGCTGCGTTCGGAGTACGTAATCCCTTTCTTTTTCTCCCGAATTTCCTGGTCTTTGTCTCTTTTTTTGATCTGGGTTTCCGTTAAGCGATAGACGACAAGCCGCGCAGGTAATTTTTCATACATGCCGATGTAGACATCAGGAATTTCTAACGTTTCCCCTGCTTGTAGACCTTCCATGATGTCTTCCATCGACAAGGGGAGGTATTCCGATTTCTTCTTGAGCGTGCCGTCCCGAAAATACTCTGGATTCTCGTTCTTTTGATATACCCGTGTGTTGAGTTTTAAGCGTGATATGTAATAGGCCTCTTTCTCATGGATGGTATGTAAATCTTCTAAGCAGAAATATCCTAAGTCCCGAATGAATACATCCTTTTGTTGAATGTCCTGTAAACATGCGGAACCGTAGGTTTTGTCATTTTCCTTTCCGTGACTCGTATGCAGATGAATGAACTGCCCACTCTGCAGATCATATTCCAGTTGGATTTTAACACCAGCGGTATGACTACATCCGCCTGTACCCTTATAAGACGCAGCGAAGCTGTCCGGGAGCTGAAAGGTCGTAGAATCGAGAATTCGAATGCGGGAAAAATAGCCAGAATACTCGCTTGGTATCGTTCCGGACGTATAGCGTGTTTGCTTGAGTAAAAGCGAAACGATCCGCTGCAGTAAACGCACAGCAGCTGCGTTAAAACGCTGATTCAGTCCTTCGGGACTCATGAGAATCCCTGTTGTTGCTTCTAACGTACTGCAAAGCTGATTGAGAGAAGTCGTAGCTATTCGTTGACTTACCCATACACACAAGGCGACTAAATCTTATGCACGATATTTACTGGTTCGTGTGACGAATCCTGCTTCTTTGGCTAGTTGGGTGAGTGCAAGAGGAGATAAATGTCGTTCCAGTTCCTGTGAAAACAAATGAAGATCATCTGAAATACCAAGATGTATCATAAATGCTATCCTTTCATTAGTTGGTCTACTGAAAGAATAACGTTTTTTGTTTCGGGGAGGTAGTATTTTCCTCCACTTGATAGGCATGGGGCACGGCCACATGCCCATCAAGTGGAGGATTTTCATGTTGGAATCAAGTGAGGAATTCTTCTATTTTCATGGCTTTGTTAAATTCTAATATTGATATTTTACCATAAGAAAACCGCCTTAACTGAACAGGCGGTTTATTGAACTCCCGTCTTAAAACACCTTTCTATTCATCAACTTCAAATATTGAGTCAATTATGATTGGAAGATTGTCTCTAACGGAAACAGCTCCAAACACTGAACGTGCATGAATGCCCTTATCTCCGAACACGTCCAGCATAAGATCAGTACAACCATTTAACACTTTATGATGTTCTTCAAACTTAGCGTCGGCATTAACAAAACCCTGAATTTTAACCACCCTTTTCACATGCTCCAGCGAGTTTAAAGCTGATTTCAGTACAGCTAAAATTTCAATCCCAGTTTGTCGTGCAAACTGATAACCTTCTTCTGTAGTATAGTCCTGACCTAACTTACCTTTCGGGTTTCCAGTGGGCCCTTTACCTGATACGAACAATAACCCGTTTACTTTTACGAAGTTTGCATACTTAGCCGCTGGTTCGCTTGCACTTGGTAAAACGATTCCTAACACTTCTAATCTGCTTGCTATTGTTTGTTCAGTCATTCAAATACCTCCCCTCTTCGGAATGGAAAAATTATACAATAACGTGAGCGGCGGGACTAAGAATAGGCTGCATGCCGGTTTTAACCATGATTGTCTCACTTTATATTCAATCTACAACTTAATTTTCTTCGAACAGGAGCAGCTGCCACGAAGTCTGCTCTCTGGTTATTCAACTCGCTTTATCCTTCCTATTCATGCGAATGCTTTTTGCCGAATGCAGTCCAGTTCACAAGAAATATTCCGATGCCAATGCAAAATCCCCCTAAATAAACATACGTATGTATAGTCTCGTTATGGATGATGAACCCCGAGAGTACACCAAAGAACGGGGCTAAGAACAGATAGGCGCTTGTTTTCCCAGGATCGCCATGACTTAGCAAGTAATACCATGCTGCAAATTGCACAATGGAACCCATAATGGCCAAGTACAATACAACCGACACAGAAGTTAGATTGATCGTAAGCTGCGGCGTTTCCATAACGGCACTCAGCAATAACAGAAGGAGACCGCCGAATAACATTTGATAAGCCGACATCACCCATGTATTGAATTGCGTCCCCCATTTTTTCACCAAAATAGTGGCTACAGCCCACGAAAGCGCAGCTCCCAGCCCCAACCAGGTACCCGTTGTTAATTGCAAATGGGATCCTAGGGATAAGAATACCCCTGCAAATCCTATACATACCCCAAGCCACTGGGATATTCGGTATTTCAAGCCGAGGAACCATGTCCCCAAAATTACGACCAGGAGCGGATTAACAAAGGTCAGTATAGAGGTCTCCCCCGACGGAAGGGTACGCATGCTCAGGAAGATACATCCCATAACTCCCGTCGTCTGAAATAGTCCTATTACGAACAATTTAGATCCATCCTGATAGGATATAGGCAGCCGTTTCATCCTGACAAATAAGGCCATGATGAATCCCGCAAACGTAAATCGGATCCCCACAAGCAGCAAGGGCGAGATATAGGATAAACCGATCTTTCCAACCGCAAATGAAGTGCCCATGAGCGAGGTGGCAAGCACAACTAGCAGTCCAAATACATAACGGTTCATGATATTCTCCTCTTTCTACATTTTGTAAGGTTATGGTAGCATGAGAATACTTCGGTGGTCATCGAACCATACATGTAAGGAGATGACTGACATGAGTACAAAATTGAGGCCGAATATCGTACAGGCAGCTAATCTAATTGGTGATCCGTCACGTCTTGCGATGCTAATTGCTTTGTTTGGATGAAAGGCTATCCCCGCTTCTGATTTAGCGCATGCTGCCCGAATTTCTCCACAGACTGCCTCTTCACATCTATCCAAAATGGTAGAAGGAGGCCTGCTGATTCATGATTCTTACGGTCGGCATAAGTACTTTCGGCTTGTCAGCCCTGAGGTAGCACATGCCCTCGAATCCCTTCTGGCTATTTCACCACCCAAATCCGTAAGTTCACTCCGCGAATCCGATGAACTTAAAACTTTGCGTCATGCTCGGACTTGCTATGATCACTTGGCTGGTAGGATTGGTGTAGACCTAACGGATCGGTTACTTGATATGGATTGTCAACAGAAAATTAGACAGCTTTTTTAAGGGCTGTAAGGCGATATTGAACAGGTGTCAGGTATCCCAGCGTTCCGTGAATTCGATGCTTGTTAAACCAGTTAAC